>JAWBJZ010000007.1:0-31524 GCA_038832005.1 Candidatus Caldarchaeum sp. | reverse complement strand
ATCCTCTGGATGATTTCGTCAACCTTACCTCCCAGATAGCCGCTGACCATGCCGAGGGATGAGCCGATAGCCGTCGTCAACACCGACGTGACTATGCCGATGAGAAGGGCTACGGGGAATCCAAACAGCAGGCCGGTGGCAAGGTCTCTTCCAAGCCTATCCGTTCCCACCAACCCGTAGACCTTTCCTCCGGCAACGAAAGATACAAGCCCCACTTCGTCTTCGGCGTTGCTTTTGAAAACGCTCACAACCAGCACGTAATCACCTGCCAAAGGCGTAAACTCCACGCCGCTTGGACGGCCGAACAACACCTTCTCCACACCGGCTCTCACAACCTCTTCCGTCGTGAGAACGACATCATACTCCGATGCCAAGAACCTGCTCAAATACCGGCCCGCCTGGGTGTCGCCGCTCAAAAACACCCTCAAAGGCGTTTCAAAATGCCGTCGGTAGGGGCTGGATTCCCCGGGCACTGGCGGCGAGACCGTCAAAGTGTAGAACAAGGCGACGCTGCCGTCTGGTCTGATAAGCTCAAACGCCAGCGTCGGCGGCCTGTCTCGGTAGACGACGTTTGCCACTGTTATCGAGACAAAGCTCGGAAAGTCTTCATACCGGTAGCTGAAACCCCTCTGGAATCTGTCGCCGGGCTTCTCCACGACAATCGTAATGTGGATGGGCGATGGTTTGGAGGTGAAAAAATTCGTCCACTCGGGCGGCGCCTCTTTCGGGTTGTCAGCCCAGTAGGCGGGGTTGTTCCAGAAACGTGTTCCGAAATCTAAAGGATATGACGCAACGACGTATATTGAAAGCAAAACCTGAACCGATAAAAGGAAGACGCCTGTTTTAGAGATGTTTGACGACCAGAAAACGCGCCAGCTTTTTTCCTGCCCCAACGTTCATCTACCTGCATGGAAATAGTATTTGGACATAATTATAGCAGACGCAATGGCATTTATGAATCCTTTCAAGCCCTCCAGCCCTCCAGCAGCATGAGCGTAAACGACACCGATAAAAGGTCTGCTGTGGCCGCTGGTTTGAAGCCCGCGCGCACAGTCTTTCCAGCAAACTCTCGTAGCATAACACGGCCTCTAGCCGATGATGCTCCACCAGCTTCAAGCACCTTCGCCGCCATTCTAGAAAGCATCCTCGCCGCCGGCTTTCCATACATTCTCGAGACATGGCTGTCAGGCAGATTTCTAAGTATGTTGAGAAAGGTGTTTACACCAGCGGTGTTTATGTCGTTTTCACGAAGCTGCCGTTTAAGAAAAAGATAACCATGAACAAAGCTGTTTCGATAGCATGTCACATACTCCGTTGCCACGACCTCATGTCCGTTATATGGTCTGAGAGCGTCCAACACGGACAAGCGGCGTCGCCTTATCTCGGCGTAAGTTTTGTCACGGTACAGGTCTAGGTATGCAACATGGCCGAGATGGCTAGGGTTAACGCTTCTGATCGCTTCAAAGATCTTGAGTGTATCCCTGTAATCCATTTTATTTAAAACGTCCCTCAATCTGGTTCTGAGCCTAGCAGGTTTGTCGCATGTCGCAGCAGCCCTCGCAAGAGGGGTTAAAAGCAGCAGGGCTCCAAGATGCGTGTTGCCGCCACGCTGCCAGGAAAGCATGTCACGGCACGCTTCGAAGACTACTTCGCCGACCCGGCCGCCTTTCGCGGCGTTACGGAAATGCTTGTACAACGAAGTAGATGAGCTGAGAAACTGTGAGTAGGCGACGGGGTTTGACATGCGGTCTACCAGTCCTGGTTTAGGTGTTGTGGCAAGCTCGAGCAGCAATCCCAGCGTGCAGCAGCGAGCGACGTCATCGGCGGTACAAGGCAGCGTCATATCAAAAGATACACTGTTACCGACAGGATAAGAGCCGTTAAAATCGTTATCGGTAAACCCGGGAAAACCGGCCTTTCCCTTGCAAGCCTAAGAGTTATGAGGTATCCAGCGATGATCCCTATGAAGGCCGCGGTTGCAGGCAGTATTCCAAAATTAGTGTTGGCGAAGGAGTAGAGAACTGTGTAGAAAAACAGGTCGCCCAAACCTATGCTTACACCGCGGAAATCTACAACCAAGCCTCTGATGCTGCTGGTGTCAACCTCTACCAAAGTCTTTAGATGGCCTTTGAAAACCGCGACAGAATCATACACCGAAATAGCTAGTAGAAGGACTAGGGAGGTCCAGAAAGGCATTGAAGAGCCTACGACAACACCGGCCGATGCTGCTATGTAAGATGATGCTAAGAGGCCGGCGACCTCCGAACTTGACGATATCCCTGCCAAAGTAAGCGCAGCAGCTGCAACCGCAAGCCCTAAAACAATGTTCGCATCCAAGTCTGTGAGGATTAGCAGGTAGAAAGTTGTCACCGCAGTAGCGGATGTGAAGAAAATTGAGAGAATGAATAAGCGCAAAATCTTTCGGTGCCTCAGAATCGCTATGATAGCCATGCTTCCTATAAACATGGCTGTGACCACCATCAAAGCGTTCACGTAAGGTGCTGGGGTGAAAAGCTGAGACACCTCCTGCCCACCCTCTTCGGGGATGGGGGTTACGGCGGGAGGCGGCAGGCGTATTCCTTCAACGGCCAGCTGGAAGAAGAAGGCCATCGCCAACGTCAGCAAGACCGGAAAGGTTTTGGACAGATACTCGTTCACAGCCCATCTAGCCACAAGATAGGTGATTAAATAGCTTTACCGATGCTAATCGCTTATATAGACCCCTTGACCACTCGGGTTGTGGCCCGAAAAAACCAACCCATGTATACGTCTTCGGGGATCGTTGGTCTGGACACGTTGTTAGACGGTAAGGGATTTCCAGTCGGCTACAACATTGTTGTGATGGGGTCACCCGGTTCAGGAAAAACGACTTTCGGACTCCAGTTTCTACATCACGGATGCAACATAGGAGAGAACGGTGTTTACGTGACACTCGACGAAAACCCTGATAAGGTTATGGCGAACGCAAGAAACATGGGTATAGACTTGCAGCCCTTGATCGATAAAGGTGTTTTAGCGGTAGTCGACGCTTCGCCTATAAGAACGGTTCCAGGCCAAGTTAGGATTGGTGGAATCTCGATTGGCAAAAAAGATTTTTCGCTAGCGGCGTTGATAGCAGCCGTCACAAACAGAGTTCATGGCATCGGCGCCAAACGGCTGGTAATAGACTCTCTCACCTCGTTCTTTCTGCAGTATCCGAGAGGGGCTGAGAGGCGTGCGGCTTTCTTGGAGCTTCTCGAAGGCATCACACCGCTTGGATGCACAACGGTCCTCCTCACAGAGCTGAGGATGAGCGGTTCGGACAGGATTTACCAGTTTGAGGAATATCTCGCAGACGGCGTGGTAATCTTGAGAAAATATTCCAAAGACTCGACTGTCCTGTTGTCTCTCCAAATCGAGAAGATGAGGGGTGTCAACCACAACGTTGAAGCGCATCCGTACAGGTTTGTTAAAGGCGGGATAGAGGTGTTCCCAACGGAGAAAGTTATCTAAATGCTTATTTTTCTTCATGCTTTATCAAATACATGGAAAGGTTTGGGAGTGCGGTTAATGAGGGGTTAGACCCCGTAACCAAAGCCGCGGGTCTGATGCTGCTGAGGTACGTGGCTGGCGGGAAAAGGGAGTTTCAAGAGATGCTGACGTTGGTGAGGTCTGCCTCAGCCTACTTCGAACATACGCTCCGGAGAATATTGAAACGTCCTGGTGTTGCAACATACGACGAGCTTCTCGACCTCGGGGTCATGAAGAAGAAATACCTACCTTACGCAGCATACATGGCCGCCATCTCCACCTATCCGCTGCTCTTCTACAACGCTTCGAAGCAGCAGATGCTTTCAACGGTCCTTGCCAAGATGGCGCTAATCCTAAGCATTAAAGTGTTAGACAACATAAACGACACGTACCACAGCTGCGAGGAGGCTGCTCAATCGTTGAAGAGACAGACAAAAGCCATAGCGAACGGAGAGCTGGAAGCCCATGAAGGCGCCGACGCCATCAAGAAGGCGGAAAACTCTTGTTTAGTGATGGCGACGCTCGTAAACTACTGGCTCAAAAACAAGGTGCCCAAAGCAGCCCTAGCTAAAAGACTCTTCCTCCGAGATTTGAAGAGGTACATCGACGGGCAGTGTTCAACGTTCATACAGCAGGACAAACTCTCCCGAGCGTCGCTTACTATTTACGACTATTTGCGAGCCATGAACGAGAAAGGTGTGGGTAGAGTTTGGGTGGGCCTTGACCTCTGCATGCTCGAAAACAACAGCATGAAAACCTCCTTCGAGTACAAAGGAGTTCTGCTCATCCGTAAAGCCTTCGACTACATCTTCAAGTCATCGAACTACTATGACGACGTAGCTGACCTAGAAGCTGACCTGAGAGCAGGAATCTGGAACAGCGTCGTCTACCTTGGAAAAGAGATGGACGTGATAAAAAGCCCTGAGGATGCTGTGAAAAACAATGCGCTGAAACGCTGGACGGTTAGGCTAGGCGACCTACACTACCTAATCGGCCTCAGCTTTCTAAACGAAGCCTCTAAACATCTGCGCATTAGATACGGCAGCCTAAAGGCATCGATGAACGTCTTCCGGTTCTTCACCGTCAGAAAGTGGTTGTTAAGGTCCAGAAACCCGATAAACTTCATCGACTTCTTGGGTGCGAGGGCGCCGCCGGAGCTTCTGCGATACATAGAGTTCATAAAAAGCTAGACACAGCAGCGATACAGCAGCGACGCAAGCGTCAGAAACGATACGGCTGAGGACCCCCAGAAAACATTCTTCCACAACTCCTCCCTAAACAAAAGCAACGACACCATAGCCGTCTGAGCCAGCAACGACAAAATCGCCAAGGTTTTAAGCTGCACCTCGAGAAACACAACATACATCAAGGCGGACAACACCAAGGATAATGCGAACACAACGGCTTTCTTCGTCCCAAACAACAGAGGGATGGTTTTATCTCCCATGAAACGGTCGCCTCTCACATCCCCAATGTCTTGGACAGTGTGGATGCCTAAACCCATTAGAAAAATAGGCGGAATCACCATCGAATAGCTCAACAGATTCCGCTCAGTTAAAAGCACGGCGACGATGAAAGGGATTAGAAAAGTGTGCGACACGAGAGTAGAGCCCTTGACTACGGGAAAACGTTTCAGCCTGACCTTCGGCGTCGAGTAGAGGAAAGCAAGGAACAAGTCCAGCAGAAGCATCGCTCCGGCCGCGATTTGCACAAACAAGGTCCTCAAAGCGACAATCACCGACAACATCGCCAACGACGTTGAGTAAGCCATAGCTTCGGCTGATGTTATTACACCCGCGGGTATGGGGAAACCCTGTTTAGTCAGGGCATCGGATTTGACGTCCATAACGTTGTTGTAGCTGTTCAAAAAAGCTGTTGCGAGAAGAAAATAAACTCCAAGTGAAAAAACTTCAGCCGGAGCTGAGACCCCCACAAGCAATGTCGTCAAGAGGGCGAGAAAAGGGGAGGTGAAGAGCGAGAAATAGGATTTATTCAGTCCAGCGAAGCCAACGAGCTTGCTTCGATTCAACCTCATCACTTGTTCAACGAAGGATGTTCCGATTCAATAGACGGTTGCCTTGAAGCTGCAGCTGTCCGCACCCATGGCACGGCATGAAATCTCAAAACAATCTGTCTTCTTCTTGAGGCAGACGGACAACACGCCGGTAACAACGCTTGAAACGAATTTGTCGCAGAAGGGTGTGTCGCTGCTAACGCCCTCACAAAGATGGCATTCCTTAACTTCGAACGCCCAGCTGTTCCTACCCGCCGAGGAGATCGAAATGTCTATGCCCCATCCCGCTTTGAGGGTTATGGCTATAAGCTTGGGCGCATCGCGGACGTCGAAGACAGTGTAGTAAGTGCCCTCAAGCCTTTTTATGTATTCCAACGCCGTTTTCCTCGCCGACAGCTGGCCGAAATAATATGTGGCAAGACGTGCGTCTGCTCGCAGCTCCGGTGTCCTTGCAGCCGTATAGTCAACAATCTTCTTCATCGCCTCCAGCACAGCCAAATGGGCGTCCAGCGGAACAGTTCTCACACGTTTACCGAGAAAACCTTTCGACAGAGAAACGAGAAAAATCGATAATCTAGTCGGAACTTTGAGCAGAAGCCTGCTTTTCAGCTTTAGCTTTTTCCTCCTCGGCATCGGTGTAACGTTTTCTACCTCTTCCAAGCTAATGATTCCGTTCACGACCCATGTTGCAATTTTATCCTCTAACTCACTCCATATCTCTGGAAAAAGATGCTTTATGGTTGAGACCGTGTTGCCTTCTATGCTTGTCAAAAGCATGTAGTCATTTATGGACATGGAGTCGGGGTTTGCCTCGTTAACCCTCAGAATTAGGCTTTCTTCCTTATTTTTTAATTCATTCATTATCTCCTCAACAGAGCTCATTGCGGTTGGAAGCTGCTCAAGCAACAGTCCTTTCCATTCAACCAAGAGCTTTCCGCCCGATATGTGATACTGTATGTTCTTGAGATGGAACTGTGGGTCGCATCCTCTTATCGGCGTCATGTAGAAGAGAAACTGGTTACCGTTCTTGACTACTGAAATGTCTATCACAGAGTCAACTATAGCCCTCACCTTTTTCTCAAAATCTGCGAACGTGTTGCGAGGCAGTAGATAAAACTCTATGTTGCCGGAGTTCGACACGTCTTTTTGCCAAATCTCGATAACCTTTAACACTTCGTCGGGGTTGTGTCTAACAAGAAGCTCTGGAAGATATGTGTGGATGAGAACCTTTCCCTTCTCAGCTCTGCGTCGCTGGTTGACCTGTATCGACAGGTCTTGTAGGGATTCGATGGATACTGTTATCTGGTTTTTTCCAACGGACGTGTATCGGCTTGAGGCGATCTCCAGCACAGAATCTTGCTTGCCGCGTAAAAGGGTTTTCAGGAAGGTGAGGCCTTCGCTGAAAGTTTCATCGGCCACTAGAACGGTTTCCCCGGGGTGAAGCCATACTATTTTGTCGAAGATGGGGTGTCCTGTGGCGAAAAACGGCTTCTCCCCCTTCTGTAAGTTGGCGGCAGCCATCAGCATCCCGATAGGCGTTTTAGTGGCTTAAAGGCTTTTCATCTTTTAGGATTTTTACAAGAGAATAATTCAACGCCCAGCTCGTTCGCCAGAACCCCTGTCCGCCGCGTCTTTGGACAAGACGATCAAAGCACCGCCCATAACTCTTTCATGAAGCTCCACATGCTTGAAAAATCGCCTCAGAAGTCGCCGCATCTCGTTGTTGGTCGGCAGCCTCTCATAGGTTTTATAAATGGAATACACGGTTAGGCCAACTAAGCCCAGCCTTACAAAGGCCATTATTGGCGCTACGAATCGCCAGTAGAGGCCTATAGCCAGCGTTCTCAGACGATTGTCTGGCTTCCCTAAATCAACTACTACCATCTTTCCCTCAGGCTTTATTACGCGTCTGACCTCAGACAGCGTGGCCATCATGTCCCTAGCATCCCTCAGCGAAAAACCCATCAAAACATCGTCGAACACCTTCTCTCTGAACGGCATTTTTTCAAACACGGCTATTACGGCATGCGTTTTTTCTCTGGGAACTTTTTCAACGGCGGAAGAAAGCATGTCAACAAGCATGTCCAGCATAACAACATCGTGTACATGCGGCTGTTGTTTGAGTAGAATCTCTGAAAACACGCCGTTTCCAGCTCCGGCGTCCAGTATAAGCTCGTCTTCAGCTATTCTACCCTCCACAGCCTCAGCCCTCAAGGCCATGTCGGAGTTGAACGAAATCACTCTGTTGAGCTTGTCATAGACTGGGGCAACCTTCCTCAGAGCGTTCAAAACCTTGGGCCAATACTCTCCCAGACCCGGCTGCTCCGACCCCATCGTCATACTGCAGAACCGCCGGAGATTTAAACAACTTCCTCCCATCAAAAATGATGAAGAGAGAGGTCGAGGAGGCTGTTGACATTCTTCATACGGTGTTCGGCCTGAACACTTATCAAGCGAAAGCTTACGTTGCCGTCTTATCGGGATGCAGATCAGCCAAGGATGTCTCCAGCAAGACCGGCATACCCCTCACCCGAGTCTATGACACGCTCAAAAGGCTGTCGGAGCTGGGGCTCGTCGTCAAAACCGCGAAGGGATTCAAGCCATTAGAATCGAGATACGCCCTCACAAACCTGCTGGAAAAACAGAGGTCCAAAATCGAGATGGAGTTCAGAGAGAAAAGCAGGAAGCTGGAAAAATTTCTTAGGATGGCTGAACTTTTTAGCGAAGCCGAGGAGGCTGAAACCGATACCGCTGTGTTGAAGGGATTAGAACCAGTCCTCGTCAAGACGATGGAGGTTTGCAGCAGGGGTTCGACCCTTGTGTTTGCCGTGCGTAAGGCCGTCAGGCTCAAGCAAGAGTTCAAGAAAGCCCTTCAGAATATCTCTTCCAAAAACGTCATGTTCCTGGTCCATCCATCGGTAACCATCGACGACCAGGATAGAGAGTTCCTGAGCATGCTGGGGGCAAAAGTTGTCGAAACTCAAGCCCTTCTTCTCGACATGCTGGTAAGCGATGTGGGCGAGGCCTTGATAGGTCTTCCGTTAGACGAGGAACCTGTGGCGGTTTGGGTTAAGCATAAGGGCTTTGCAGGATCTCTTCTAGAAGCTTTAACTGAGATGCTGAAATCTCAGGACGGCGGGGAGACGGATGACGGTTGAGAATCGGGCTTGACCTGAAAGAAGGCTGCTGCAAGCAATACGTATGCGACAAGCACTACTATCGCTCCACCAAGATTATGGTTAGAATCGCTCCTATGAGTATTAACAGCCCGGCCGTGCGGAACAGACCTATGCCCAAAACGTTGGCGGTGAGGTTCAACGATTTTCTGAGAAACATGCTTGAAACAACCAATGCAACCCAGACCACGACTAAAGCTAGCAGTATGCTCACGAACGTCCGCACTATGTCGAATTGGCTAAAACCATTTGTAAACAAAGACATGATAGCAGCTCCTCCGAAGACGATAGCAGCCACGGCACCCACTATGCCGACAATCGTGGCGATTAACGCGTTCTTGAATATCTCAGGCTGCTGAACGATGTCTGAAATCTGCTTCAACGATACCAGCAGGAGAACGAACCCGACTATGCCCAACATGGGGTCAACAGAAGGAACAATCCCGAGGACGAGAAGAATAGACGCCACTCCACCCAGGACACGTGCCTGTCCTAAATCCGACACGCTGCGCGATTCATTCTGGTGCATTTAAGCTTTTCCGCTTCATCTCCTCAACTCTGCCGTCCACGTAAGCGATGAAGACAGCGTCGGCAAGACCCACGAAAAGCCCGTTCTCGAGCAGACCGGGTATCTTCCTAAGCCTTTGCTCTAGCACATCAGGTTCTGTGATTTCGCCGAAAGATGCGTCTATGACGTAGTTGCCGTTGTCTGTCACCGTTGGCCCGTTCTTTGTCTGCGCCATCCGTATCGTTATGCTTGCGCCGAGCCTCTCGACAGTTTTCATAACATATCCTAAAGCGAAGGGCAGCACCTCCAAGGGAATGGGCTTGTTGAGTTTCCTCGACAGCTTACGGCTCTCGCCTGCAAAGATTCTTAGCCTCGAAGCAGACGCAAGTACTTTCTCCCTCATGAGCGCAGCCCCACCGCCCTTAATCATGTTGCAGTCATAGTCGACTTGGTCGAAGCTGTCGAGATACAGGTCTGGCTGCGGGTTTGTCTCCAAGGTTGCTATCTGAAGCCCCGAGTTGACGGCTTCCAGATATGTTTGAGAGGATGCAGGGATTACGGAGATGCGTTTGCCCTGCTTCGCGATTTCAGCAAGCATGACCGAGGCTGTTGAGCCGCTGCCCAGCCCCACAACCATCCCATCCTCGACGAACGCTATAGCTGCCCTAGCCGCCGCCACCTTCGCTTTTTCCATCCTCTCCACCTTCGAACCTGTCCAGCAGCTTCAACGTTTTCTCCTCAGCCAGCCTCACCTTCTCCTCAACATCCATCACGACCTTGGACAACCTCGTGTCAACCTGTTCCGGCAGGTCGGAGGCCTGTAAAACAATCACCTGTCTCGTAACCTCAGCATGTTTAACGCCTTTGGCTAGCGCATAGGCGACGGCTAAAGCTGTTGTGGCTGCGAAAACACCCAGTATTAACACTAGGTCTTCGAGCAAACCCGGTCCACGCATCGTTCAAGCGGGCTATAAGCGTTAAAGATGTCTTCGTAAATCGGTTTCCGGCGTATTTCGGTAACAATATATGCGGCCATTTGGTTCGAAAAGCTGTGAGGTTAATCGCCGTTCTCGGCACCAAAAACTCGGGAAAAACATCACTGGTGGAGTATTTTGTCGAGAGGTTTGTTAGAGATGGATACAGGGTTGCGGCGGTGAAGCACATCCACCATCGCTTCACCATCGACACAGAAAACAAGGACACGTGGAGGATGGCCAGAAGGGGGGCTGAGATTGTCGCCAGCATCTCGCCTAACGAGCTGGCCATCATGTTCCACAAAGTCGAAAACCAGTGGGAATACAGCTTACAGAAGCTTTTGAAAATTTTGGACGACGAAGGGCTGGACTTGGTCGTTTTCGAGGGATTTCACATGCTGCTAGGCGGTAGAACCGATGTTTACAAAATCATAACGGTCAAGAACAGCGACGACGCAGCCATGTTTCTCCAAACTCTCAAGCAGCCTGTGCTTGCCATCGTTAACAACTCAGGGCAGCCAATCCCAGAGCCTTCAATCCCTGTCTTCACGTTTCCCCCCTCGGACGAGCTTTACAACTACACTCGGAAGGCCGTCCAGCTTTCTGTATAAAGCTGTTCCGATAATTGGCCATGAGAGCGTGCGGACTTCTGCTGGCGGGGGGCGTGTCTAAGAGGTTTGGAGGAGACAAGGCCCTAGCAGTTGTTGACGGCATGCCTATGGTCAAGCATGCAGCCAAGTCGTTGTATCAAGCTTTCGGACAAGTTTACCTTTCTGTGAACACAGTTGAGAGAGGCGAAAGTCTTTCGAAAGCTGCAAGCCCGTATGTTTCGGGCTTTGTGGTGGACGCGTTTGACGCAGGCCCCTTGAGTGGTTTGCTGACCGCTGCCTACAAGCTAGACGCCGATGTTTTCGTCACAGCTCCGACCGATGTTCCCTATCTAAAATCCTCTTCGCTAGACTGTTTGTTCCGCCATCATGTCGCCTCGGATGTTGATGTGGCGTCGGTTGTTTGGGGTAACGGGGCCGTTGAAACTCTAATCCAATCCGTGAAGAGAACATGCTTGCTCAACTATGCGGAAAAGTTTCTCAACGTGAGGAAAAACCTTCTACGGCCGTCCGATATACTCCGTTCGGCTGGAAAGCTCCTGCTAGTCCACGCTTCACGTCTCACCGAAAATCCCGTCGAATTCACGAACATAAACACCGTCGAAGACCTGTCGAACCCCAAGCCACGCGGACCCCTTCAAGGGCTTGTGGATGACAGCCTGATGATAACATCCTGCTCAAAATATTTCTCTGATGCGGCGGAGAAGACCGGCAAAGGTCTGCATTATGACGCTGGTTTAGATTACATGAAGGAGGCGGCAACATACCTTAAGCACGGTGTCACACACCTGTCTTCCCATGCTTTTTTCGACGCGGCCAAGACATTCCGACAAGCAGGAAAAGCAGAAGCCTCCAACATCATGGAACAACTGGGCCTTCTGACTGAAGAGTGGATGGAGACGCAAGTCTAGGAGCTATGCTTTAATTTTGGTTGCAAAACCAAGCTGCATGGCCAAAGTGTTGATGGTGGTGCGCATACTGCCGCGTGACTCGGACACAGACTTGAAAACCCTACTGGACAAAATCGTACGAGAACTTCCCCGCGACGTCGTGGTCAGCGACAGCAGAAGGGAGGAGATTGGTTTCGGGCTCGAGGCCCTTGTCGTAGGCTTTCTGATGCCAGAAAAGGAAGGTGTCGGCGAAGATTTGGAAAGACGTCTCGCGAACATCGAGGAGGTCGGGGAAATAGATGTACAGTCTGTAACAAGAGTTTAATGGTTTTGAGGCTGTTCTGACCCGACTTCATCGATGAAGGCCGCGAGCCTTCTCAAAACAGTGATTTTCTCACCCTCTCCCATCCTCGCCCTCATCAAAGCCTCTCTCAAAACATCCGCAGACTCTATCATAGCTTTCCTATCAACATAGTAAGGCCTGCCGCTCTTAGTCCCGTATGCATAAGCATACTTGACAGGGTCTTTCCAAGAGGCTTTAGACCCATATATGAGACAGGCTACGTAAGCCAAACCTCTGACGGTAGCAGGGCCAACGCCCGACATGGTTAAAAGCTCTTCAAACTTTCTCACGTTTTTAACAGCGCGTAGGGTTTCCTCGTCAAGCTTCCTCGGCGGCATGAGATGCTGCGGCAGCCTCTCAACGTCCATGGAAGGGCCTCTGTCTAACAGGCATTGTTTTTTCATCAAGGCCTTCGCCTGCGCTAAATCCTCGTTAATCCTGCTTGGCGGCGTGTCGGAAAGCATCTCGATGATTGTTTTACGTGTTTCGGTTGACTGTCTGCTTGTCATGTCGAGCACAACCTGCTCCACCCTGTCGCTCACGATCTCGGTGTGAGGCTCTTGGACTGTAGCCCCTACCTCGCTAGACCAGTGATATCTTCTTGCTGTCAGGTTTTCCGTGTTCATTCCTTGGTTTACGATACTCCATTTACCGCTCTCAGAAACAATCGCTGCGTGGAAGTAAATGTTGTAAGAGTCTTGGAGAGCTGCTTCATCCACTGCGCAAGTCAGCCTTGAAACACGTCTTAGCTCGCCTACATCCTCCACACCTATCTCACTCAAGACCCTAGCCGCCTCCAGCTGAGCCGTCCGCATCTCGCTTCCCTTCCCGCCCAAAACCCTTACCGGAACCTCTGTGCCAGCCAGAGCCTGCTTTATCGCCTTGAGGGTGATGGTTGTTTGGCCGCTGGTGTTCCATTCAAACCCGAGGACGCAGGAAAGAGAAGTAAGCCAGAACGGGTCGGCAAACCTCCTAGCCACCTCGTCCGGACCCACATAATCACACAACGCCCTAACAATCTCCCTGCCAAGCTCAACCATCTCCCTGAAATGGGGCACCGAGCCTTCGGCCAGCCACAGGGTAGCCGAGCCTGAACGCTTCATCCAAGGCAAATTCATGCAAAATAAAATATAGCGTTTACCTTAGCCGACTGGAACTAAACCACTGCGCCGTGAACGTATTTATACATGTACATCGCCTAATATGTTAGTGACCTCTAAAATAATCTCAGTTTACATTGTATGCCAGCCTGACAATTGCTGGGTTTCGCGGCTGGTAAAATCATGTGGAAACATTAACGTGAAAGTTGTTGAACACTGCTCTCAGCATGCCAGCCGGCATCACCAACTCTTCCGGATAGCAGCCGGAGATTACGCGCAGCGGGTTTCAAGGTTTCTGCAAAAAGAACGTTCTTTCCAACAGTTACAGATGATTATGGGAAAAAGTGGTCACATTTTCGGATGGGCTACATCAATATGCGGTGGATGCGGCTTGGAGCTGGCGAAAAACTGCATAGTCAGAAGTGTTTCCTCGACAAAAGACGGCGGCGTGATGTGGCATATAATAGGCATGGAAGAAAACGTCAGAACATTCTTGAACCAGCTAGTAAAAAAGGGCGTTGCCTTTAAGACGGTTCGCCAGCAAACCCTCAGGTGGAACGGCATACTCACACACAGGCAGGAGATGGTTTTGAGAACCGCTTTGGAGAACGGATATTTTGATTACCCACGGAAAGTCGACATAAGAGCGTTAGCAACACAGCTTGGCGTCTCGCCTGCAACCGTGTCCGAAACACTCAGAAAGAGTTTGAAGAAGGTTGTAAGGGAATACATGGCGCTGATAGGGGTGCCTGAACTCACAGAGGTAGACTGAGCCCTATCTATTTTAGAAAACCTAACATGTTAGGCACATTACTAAAGTGTTGGCAAATTAATATAATTTACTGACAATGAGAATATCGCGGCGTGAGTTTATCAAGCTTGTTCAATCTACGGCCGCTGTTTCCACTATCGCTTCTCTGATCCCTGAAGAGGGTTTTGGTTTCCAGTACATAGAGCCTATAGACCCCTCCATAAACCCGTTGAAAACGTATCCGTCTAAAGATTGGGAAAAGGTGTACAGGGAGCTTTACACGCCCGATGAAACGTTTCATTATCTCTGTGCCCCCAACGATACCCATGGATGCCTGCTGAAAGCAAGCGTAAAAAACGGGGTTGTAGTTTACGTTGACCCTTCATTCGGATATGGTAAAGCGACGGACATTTACGGCAACAGGGCCTCTGCGCGATGGGACCCGAGGGCGTGCATCAGCGGACTCTCCTACGTGAGAAGGTTCTACTCAGACAAAAGGATTAAGGGAGCGTACGTGAGAAAAGGCTTCAAGCAATGGGTTGACGACGGGTTCCCAAGAGACCCGGAGACGGGGAGACCGCCAAGCCGATACTTTCAAAGAGGCAAAGAAGAGTTTGTCAAGGTCTCCTATGAAGAAGCTTTCGAGATAACCGCCAAAGCAATCATCAACATAGTAACAACCTACAGCGGTGAGGAAGGGAGAAAGAAACTGCTTAAGCAGGGATACGACCCAGCCATGGTCGAGGCGATGGAGGAGGCTGGGACACGCGTGCTTAAGTTTAGAGGAGGCATGCCTTTCATCTCACCGATTAGGACAGGCGGTTTTTACAGGTTCGCCAACATGATGGCCCTGCTCGACGCCATTGTCAGAGGCGTAGGGCCAGATGAAGCGAAGGGAGCTAGGGGATGGGACAACTATGCATGGCACACCGACCTCCCTCCAGGCCATCCAATGGTCACGGGCGTGAAGACCCTTGACTTCGACCTTTACACCGCGGAAAACGCCAAACTAATCATACTCTGGGGAATGAACTGGATAGCCACTAAAATGCCTGACGGACATTGGCTGACTGAGGCAAAACTGAGAGGCGCTAAAGTTGTCACAATAGCTCCCGAATATCAGTCTTCCAGCTCGAAGGCCGATTGGGTTGTTGTGATAAGAGCTGGAACAGACCATGCCTTAGCTCTAGGGCTTGCTCACGTTATAATCAGGGACAGACTTTATGACGAGAGGTGTGTCAAATCGTTCACAGACCTGCCGTTACTCGTGAGGATGGACAATCTCAAACTGTTGAGAGCCCGGGACATCATAAGGGATTGGCGTCCTGCTCAGCTCAAAAACTATGTCAAAGTCCTTTCACCAGGAGAGCCGTCTCCGCCATACTTCCAGCAGGCAGCACAGCTTCTTTCAGAAGGCTTGAGAAAGGAGATAGACGACTTTGTCGTATGGGATTATGCGTCACGTAGTTTTAAAGTTGTTACAAGGGATAACGTTGGAGAGCATTTCAGAGCGTCTGGCCTTGACCCAGCCCTCGAAGGCGAGTTCGAGGTAGAGACAGTCGAAGGAGCCAAGGTGAAAGTGCGTCCAGTATTTGACCTGCTGAAACAATATCTTGAGGAGAACTTTGACCCCATTACTGTTTCAGAGATAACATGGGTCGCCCCAGAGGCCGTTGAAGAGCTTGCTAGGCTCATAGCTGCCAACAAGTCTCGAACGCTTTTCGTCGAAGGCATGGGGCCGAACCACATGTACCACAGCGACCTAAAGGACCGTGGGATACTTCTTGTTGCAAGCCTGACCGATAACATCGGACATTTCGGCGGGACCGTTGGAAGCTATGCAGGTAACTACCGTATGGAGCTGTTGAACGGAGTTTCACAATGGATTACGGAGGACCCGTTCAACATAGAGCTAGACCCTGAAAAGCCGGCGAAGGTCAAAGCCTATTTCAAGCCAGAGTCAGCACACTACTATGCATACGACGACAGGCCGTTGAGGGTTGGGAACAAGCTGTTCACAGGCAAGACTCATATGCCGACGCCTACTAAAGCCACTTTCTGGGCAAACACCAACTCAATCCTCGGCAACAGCAAATGGGCTCACAACATCATGGTAAACACTCTTCCGAAGATAGAGTTGATAATGGTGAACGACTGGCTGTGGACGGCCACATGCGAGTACGCCGACGTAGTGTTCGGAGTCGACAGCTGGATTGAAAGAAAGAAGCCAGATGTGTATGCCTCAGTAACAAACCCATTTCTGCAGGCATGGCCTAGAACCCCGCTTCCCCGCATCTTCAACACCCGCGACGATGTGGATGTTTTGGCCGGCATAGCGTTAAAGCTTTCCGAGCTCACAGGCGACAGAAGGTTCAGGGATTACTGGCACTTCGTCCTAGAGGACAAGGTAGAAGCAATTTTAAACAGGGTTTTCAACGCAGGAAACTGCACACGCGGCTACACCTTCGAAGCTCTCGAGGAAAGCTGCAAAAAGGGCACGCCTTTCCTGATGCTTACAAGAACCAGCCCTAGGATAACCGGCTGGGAGCAGACAAACGAGAGCAAGCCATGGTACACCAAGACCGGCCGCCTCGAATTTTACAGAGAAGAGGAGGAGTTCATAGAGTATGGCGAGAACCTGCCGGTTTACAGAGAGCCTATCGACAGCACATTCTACGAGCCAAACGTAATAGTCTCAAAACCGCATCCGGCGATAAGGCCCAAGCAGCCTTCTGAATACGGCATTGCCGTCATGGACTTGTCCACCGAGGTGCGGCAGGTCAGAAACGTTGTCAAACCATGGGAGGAGGTTAGGGCAACAAGCCATCCGTTAGCTGAAAAAGGCTTCACGCATGTGCTGGTCACTCCAAAGTATAGGCATGCATGCCACACCATGGGAGCTAGCACAGATCTTGAGGTTACGTTTTTCGGACCGTTTGGAGACTTCTACAGACACGACCCAAGAAAGCCATGGGTGGGCGAGGGCTACATCGACATCAACCCGTTGGATGCGAAACGTCTAGGGATAGAGGACGGAGACTATGTATGGTGCGACGCAGACCCCTCCGACAGGCCTTTCGTCGGATGGGCTGCAAAGCCTGAGGACTACAAGGTTTTCAGATGGCTTGTCAGAGCCAGACACTATCCTAACATAGCTCCAGGCATAGCTCGTGCATGGTTCCACTTCTACGTCTCAACCCACGGCTCTGTCGAAGGACATGAGAAGAGAGCTGATAAACTTGCCAAAAACCCGAGAACAGGCTATCAAGCAGCCTACAGGTATGGCAGCCATCAATCCACAACAAGGACATGGCTGAAGCCAACCCTGCAGACAGACAGCCTTTTCAGAAAAGAGTACTACGGACAGCTGATAGGGAAGGGTTTTGCGCTAGATGTCCACCAGGTGGTGGGCGCTCCGAAAGAAGCCTTCGTCAAAATCACCAGAGCCGAGCCTGGCGGGGAAGACGGAAGAGGACTTTGGAACCCTGCCGCCTCCGGGATGAGGCCTATGTATGCTTCTGAGCCTATGAAGAAGTATCTTGCGGGGCTTTTCGTGGAGGTGGTGTGAGATGCCGAAGGTCTACAACTGGCAGATCGGAAGGGAGATGGATTACTGGTATGAGGCGGCGCGTCCAAGACGGCAGGCTGGAGCAGTGTTTGACACAAACAAGTGCATCGCCTGCCAGACGTGTACGGTTGCCTGCAAAACAACGTGGACGTCCGGGAAAGGCCAGGAATACATGTACTGGAACAACGTTGAGACCAAGCCCTGGGGCTCCTACCCTATGGGATGGGATGTAAACATTCTAAACATGCTCGGCCCTCAGCGATGGACCAAGAACGGCGACAAATACGTTTATCAAGGCAAAACGTTATTCGAGGCGACGCCGGCAAACGAGAGAGTTTTAGGCTATCTTCCCAGCGACATTGAATACGCGTATCCTAACAGAGGAGAGGACGAGACAAACCAGCCGTTAACCAACGAAAAATTCTACCTTAAGCTTCCGCATGACGTGTGGTTCTTCTACCTGCCTCGCATCTGTAACCACTGCACATACCCTGCATGTCTAGCAGCATGCTCTAGGATGGCGATCTACAAAAGGCCGGAGGATGGTATAGTATTAGTCGACCAGCTTCGATGCCGTGGATACAGGGAGTGTGTGCAAGCTTGCCCTTACAAGAAGGTTTTCTACAACCATGTTACGAGGATATCGGAGAAATGTGTCCTCTGCTACCCCGCCGTTGAAAGAGGTATTTGGCCACGCTGCATGAGGACGTGCATCGGCAAGATTAGGATGTTCGGCTATGTGAACACTCCTGAAAACGCCGACCCCGAGAACCCGCTTGACTTCCTAATACACGTTAAGAAAGTCGCTCTTCCGCTTCTACCCCAGCTGGGGCTGGAGCCTAACATCTACTACATACCGCCGGTACACGTCGGCAACGTCAACTTCCTCAGAATGCTTTTCGGGCCAGGCGTGGACCAAGCCATCCAAACCTACAGAAAAGCCATGGCTGGAAGAGATACAGAGCTTGTTGCGGCGCTGGTGTTGAACGTCTCAGCTGACAGGATTATGACAAAGTTCAAAGTCGTAGGAGGCTCGGAGGTAGCTGGTTACGATGAGAATGGCCACGAGGTTGTGAGAGTGCCTTTGAAGGAGCCTACTGTGGTGAGACCCTTCTTTGACGAAAAGCTCCAAACCTTCAGGCATAACATTACATGAGGTGGTTTAGATGAAGACGTGGAGAAGACGTGCCATGCTTCGGCTTGCCTCGGACAAAGCCAAGCCGCTGAGTAAAGTAGACAGGTTCTTTCTACCAGCCGTTGCGGTTTCGTCTTTAGCAACAGCGTTGCTGGCTGCTTTTTACAAACAGTTTGAATCCGTCTTAAAACCGGCCCAGGCCACTACACGGCAGCAACCCATCGCAGACGTCATAGCGTATAGAGTGCCGAAGGCACCAATATCCGACCCAGACTCACCCGTGTGGGGGACCATTAAAGAATACAGGATAAACCTTGCAGACCAGACGATAACAAGACCTTTGAAAACAACTGTACCTAAGCAGCCGATCACGGTAAAGGCCGTGTACGACGATGAATGGATTGCCTTCCTGCTCATCTTCCCGTCAGACAAACCCTCTAAACAAGCCATAAAAGTGAACGAGTTCAGGGATGCGTGCGCCGTTCTGCTGGCCCGGCATCCAGCAAAGCCGGAGGTAAGGTTCATGGGGACTGCTGACAACCCTGCGACAATCCTCCACTGGAAGGCGGACTGGCAGGCTGACGTGGAGGAGGGGTTCCAAGACATTGAAAAAGCCTTTCCAAACGTTGCGGCAGACTTCTATCCACCGTTGAAGGGAGCTGTAGCCGACGGGAAGCCGCCGAAAACAGTCGACATCATGAGCGGAGCGGTTAGATGGCTTGCTGGACTCAATGCGGGCAACCCGATATCCGAACCGGTGAAGAAATCACCTGTAGAGAAAATAGTTGGGAAAGGCCCTGGGACGATCGCCACCACGCCTACGCAAGATGCTGTAGGCTGGGGGAGATGGTTGGACGGTCACTGGAGAGTAGTTCTGGCCAAAAAGCTGCGAGCCTCAGACAGCAACGTCGGAGAAATAAGCCTTGAGCCAGGAAATGTTTACGCAGCTGCGTTCACCGTATGGTTTGGCGGCGAAAGAGACAGGGGCGGTAGAAAAAATCCCAGCATGCTGCAAACACTCCTCCTCCAGTAGGTGAGCATTTGGAGACAACAGAGCTTTATGGCGACAGGCTTCTTACGTTCGCACTGTTCTGTAACATTCTCGCTAAAAGCTTTGTCCCAGACAGGGAAAAGATGGTTGAAAACCTCCGCAAACTAGCCGAAATATCCGTTAACCTCCCAAAAACAAAACTAAGAGAGCTTGTTTCAGAAACCTTGCAACATGTCGAGGAAGACGTCGAGGCCGCATCTGATTATTTCAGGCTGTTTGAGCTGGGTGTCTCACCTCCTTACGAGACATCGTACACAGCGGCTGTGAAGAAAGAAAACATGACGTTCCACAAGGCTGACGTTGCCGGCTTTTATAGAGCCTTCGGCGTCAAACATTCTGGTGATTATCCGGACCATTTAGCCGCTGAGCTGGAATTTCTTTCTCTTCTATTCTTGAAAGAAGCTCACGCGCTAAAGCATAACGATGTGGAAAATGCTGAAATATGCCGTGGAACGCGGGAGAAATTTATTCAGCAGCACTTGGCAAATTGGGTGGATCTTTTCAGCCAAGCCATCGAGAAAAACGCGAAAAAACCGACCTACGTCCTCTGGGCCCGTCTTCTAAGTGAAACGGTTAAGGTTGCCAGCCAGCCGGTTAATGTTTAAGAGGAGCCGTTTCCCCAGCTGTGACAGAGTGGTGAAAATTGGAGTACATCTACGCCGCGCTGCTCCTGCACAAGGCTGGCAAAAAGGTTGACGAGGAAAGCCTGAGAAAGGTGGTGGAGGCAGCGGGAATTACGCCAGACCTGCCGAAGATAAAATCTCTAGCGACAGCCCTCGCAGAGATAAACATCGACGAAGTGCTGAAGCAAGCCGCAGCGGTTCCAGCGGCACCCATAGCCGCTGCAACGCAGGCGCCCGCCACGGAGACGCCGTCAGCCGCGTCCGCCGCCAAGCCGAAGGAAGAGAAGAAAGAGGAGGAGAAAGAGGAGGCACTGTCGGGGCTCAGCGCCCTGTTCGGATAATTCCGTAGAGAAACAGCTGTTGGGCTAATGGTTTAAATTTGAACACTAGGCTAGCTGACTTAACACGGTGCCGGCTTAATGCCCTATGACGAGAGGGAATACAGGCTTGCGTTCTTCATCGACAACGGGTTTGCGAGACGGCAGTGTAATGTTTGCGGAGAGTTTTTCTGGAGCCTCGACCCCAACCGGTCAAACTGCGGCGAATCACCCTGCGTCGAATGCAGCTTCCTCGACAGAGCATATGCGAAAGTCAGCCTCACCGTGAGAGAAGCCAGAAAAGCCTTCATCGACTTTTTCGCTGAAAGAGGACACACACCGGTCAAGCCCTACCCAATTGTAGCAAGGTGGCGGACGGACCTGTATCTTACGGATGCCTCAATCGTAGACTTCCAGCCATGGGTTACCGACGGCATAGCACCTCCTCCAGCTAACCCGCTGGTGGTTAGCCAGCCTTGCGCAAGGCTGGTCGACTTGGATAAGATTGGCCTGACCTTCGGCCGTCATCTTACGGTTTTTGAAATGGGTGGGCATCATGCTTTCAACTATCCCGATAAACAAATTTACTGGAAAGACGGTACCACGGCTTACTGCCACGAGTTTATGACCAAAATTCTCGGCATACCTGCTGAGGAGCTTGTCTACAAAGAGTCGTGGTGGGCGGGCGGCGGCAACGAGGGGCCCTGTCTCGAAGTCATAGCGGGCGGCCTCGAGCTGGCGACGCTAGTCTTCATGCAGTTTAAAACATTGGACGGCGGCAGGGTTGAAACCCCTATAAAGACGGTGGACACGGGCTATGGGATTGAGCGGCTTGCATGGTTCACGAAGAGGACGCCCAGCGCATTCGACGCCATCTATGGAGAGCTGCTAGCAAAGGTTAGGGAGCTGATACCGATAAACCGTCCGCCCGAAGAGCTGTTGACAAAATACGCACGCTACACGGGATGGGTTACGCCTAAAGCAGAAGCAACGGTTTACGAGCTGAGAAGAAAAGTTGCTCAGCTTGCCGGAATACCGCTCCAACAGGTTTTGGAGCAGATACAGCCCTACGAGAAGGTTTACAGCAGCTTAGACTACAGCAGAGCCATCGCGTTTATCATCTCGGAGGGAGTTGTTCCAAGCAACGTCAAAACAGGATACTTGGCACGTCTGCTGATACGCAGAGCATACAGAGTGCTCAAATCTGTCGGAGCTGAGGATAGACTTCTCGACCTTGTTGACCTGCAGCTGATGTTCTGGAAAAACGACTTTCCACACCTAGCGGAGATGCGCGGCGAGGTGCTGGAGATAGTTGAGCATGAAATCAACAAGTTCAAGGAGACTCTGTCTCGCGGCGCTGAATCTATAGCCAGAGAAATAAAATCTATCAAGAATACTGTGAGGGAGCTTCCGGTCGAAAACCTAATCCGGTACTATGATGATAAAGGAATAACACCCGACATCGTGGCTGACATAGCCTCAAAAGAGGGTGTAACGGTTTCAATCCCCGAGAATTTTTACGAGCTTGTAGCCGCCAGGCATCTGAGAGAGACCCCGGTCAAACAGGAGCAGATAAGAGTTGATGTGAGCAAGTATCCGGCGACAGCCAAGCTCTACTACGAACAGCCTTGGACTTTTTCCTTCAGGGCTAAGGTTTTGGGCGTTGAACAGGGCTACGTCATCCTTGATTCGACTTGCTTCTATCCAGAGGGGGGTGGAGCTGTGGGCGACGCCGGCAGGCTTGTCTTCTCAGGCAAGACCTGTGAGGTTGTTGACACGCAGGTTGTCAACGATGTTGTACTGCACAAGGTTGACGGTCCTCTCCCGCAGGCAGGTGATGAAGTGGAGGGCTATGTTGACGCCGAGAGACGTTTAAGCATAGTGCGCCACCACACAGCTACGCACATTCTCCTAGCGGCTGCTAGGAGAGTCTTGGGAAAGCATGCTTGGCAGGCGGGTGCGAGAAAAGAACCCGACAAAGGAAGGCTTGACGTTTACCATCACATAAGGCTTACAGCCGAGCAGATACGTGAAATCGAGCGTCTGGCCAACACAGTCGTCTCCAGAAGAATTCCCGTGAGAATAAGTTGGCAGGATAGAAACAGTGCTGAGGAGACTTATGGCTTCAGCCTTTACCAAGGCGGGGAAGTGCCGCTAGGCGTCATCCGGGTTGTTGAAATACCTGGCTGGGATGCCGAGGCCTGCGGCGGACTTCACTGCGAAAACACCGAAGACGTTGGACTGATAAAGATAGTCTCGACAGAGAGAATTCAAGACGGTGTTGAACGAATCATATTCACGGCGGGGCCGGCGTCTCTGTCACGATATCAGAGGCTGGAGTCAAACCTCCAGCAGATTGCCGAGTCTCTGCAGACACCGTTAGAGGATGTGGCCAGGAAGGTTACTGAGCTGGACGAGCAGCTGAAAACCCTGCGTAAGACCGTCAAAAAGCTGTCGGACAAAATCATAGCCTACAAAGCGGTAGAGATAAGAAGCGTAGCCATCCAGTCTGACAAGGCTCACATCTACATCGCTGAGGAAGAGTATGGGGATGATGATTACTTGATTAAGCTTGCAGCTGAAACCGTGAACGTTGACAGGCCCGCCATCGCATTGATTTACACGGGAGCTCCCTCTTCGAAGGTTGTGTGCGTGGCCAACGAGCTAGCTGCAAAACATGGCTACAGGGCTGGCGAGATTGTGAACCGGCTCTGCAGCTTAGCCGGCGGCAGGGGCGGTGGAAGCGACACGCTAGGCAGAGGAGCCGCCCCAAAGGAATCTCTCACGACCGCTCTGTCACAGCTCGAAAAAATCATCAAGCCTTCTCGATAGCCGCGGACAGAGCCGCGGACTCAGATAAAGCCCTCGCAATCACGAGCGGCAGAACTTCTTTCGTGTAGTATCCCGTTTCCACCGCCACTGCGGCCGCTTCACGTCCTGCCTTCACCAACAACAGCGGAAGGGTGTCTCTCGTGAAGTAGCCGATGTTTACAGCGAAGGCGAGAGCCGTCGCCACAACATCCAGCAACTCGGCGCGGGTCTTGTTCAAGTCGACTATCAGGTCGCTTCCCCGCAGCACCATGTTGTCCTCGAACGAGCGGAGTATGGTTACACCCCTCAACACAGCTTTTATGTCAAGCTTGACGAGAAGGCTGGCCAACAGCTGCGAAATCTCCTCTCCCTTCTTCGCCACCAGAGTGTCCCTAGCTATCCATACTTGACCGCCCTCGATACGTGTTGGAATCCTGAGCTTGCCGAAGTCGCTGAGGATGGGGCCGGGTGGCAGGCCTGTGTTTGTTTCAGGAACCCATACGTCGAAGTCGGCTTTCTCACCTGCTTTAGCGTACATAGGGACCTTGCTCTTTTCAAGCATCGTTGCAAGCTTGAAGCTGTTTATGCTGCTGAAAATAAACCCAGCCGGAGCCGTGACATCTTCCACGAGCTTCTCAAGCTCCGTTTTCCCAGCAAGCCTACAAGCCTTGAGAAAGAGCGTCTTCTTCAAAACACGTATTTCACACAAGCCGCGGAGCTTTTTCCGCATCTCATGTATCGTGTTAGACCTTACACCGGTAAGGTCGAAAACAGCTATAACTCCGTAGCGGTTGAGTAAGCCTGCGATCTCCTCAGCCAGCTTAGCCTTCTTGACCACGGCCTTCCTCATGACTGTCTGAAAGGACATGACTTTGACCGCCCCAGCTCTATGCCAGACCGGAATCCCATCTTATAATGTTGTTTCCTAAAGCTCTACTTTGACCGGTTTTCCTCTTGTAGCCTTCAAATAGACGCTGGAAACGTTGCGCAACCTTTTCTCAAGCTTTTCAACGACCCTGTTTAAAACGGTCTCAGCGTTCTCAGCGATGTTTTCGTCGCTGTCTTCCTCAAGCCCGACCAAGCATGCTATCGTGTATGTTTTCCTCAGCTGCACCTGCACGCTGTTCGCGTAGCGTTTCACCAGCTTCTGAAGCTCTGACCCCGGCGGGATGGGTATTGGTGTCTTCCCACGTCCGCCTAAAGCCGCTCCAAGCGCTCTTGCCGCAATCCCCATCAAAGACGGCTCAACAAGCACGAAATCATACTCTTTAGCTATCTTCTTAGCCTCTCTCTTCCTGCCGACGAGCGCCTCAAGCTCCTCCCTCGTCACAACCCGTGACACGCTCTCGGTTCTGCTGGCCTCGAGGGCCAGGTTGCCTGAAGCTATGACAAGAATTTTACGCCTTTTCCGACCAAGGTCGTTGGGAAGCTCGATTACTTCGGTGAACCTGTTCTGCGGCTTGGACAGGTCTACTCCAGTCACGTTTATAATGAGCTCTAGGGACTGCTTGAACCTAGCTGGGAGCATGCTTTGTTTTGACTGTTTAACCGCTGTCAGAAGCTTGGAGCTAACAGCACGCATCATTTCTTCTCACCTAAAAAGCTGTCGTACTTCCCTTGGTCGATGAGTTTAATGACCTCCTTGGCAACCATGCCGTCCACCTTAACGCCCATGCTGACGCAAGTTCCCAGAATCTCCTTCACAGCCGATTTCAAACTCTTAGACCGTAGGTCCGGCAACTTAGTCTCAGCGATTTTAACTATTTCGGCGAATTTTAGGTCGGCTACAAAATCCTTGCCGGGCGTACCAGAGCCTTTGGGAACCTGTGCAGTGCTTGCGATTAACGCAGCTGTGCTGGGGGTTCCGACCTTAATCTGGAATTGTTTTGTGTCTGTGTTGACAACTATCTCTATCGGCACACGCATCCCCATGAACTCCTTGGTGAGCTTGTTAGCCTCCTCAGCAACTGCCAGAACGTTCAACCCTAGAGGCCCTAGGGCAGGTCCCAGCGGAGGGCCCGCCGTGACTTTGCCGCCTTCGACCAGAAATCTGAAGGTTTTTTCACCCATTTTCTCCGGGGTTTACGGCACAGCCAATTCATAAATTCTACGTCTTGCTGACGGGTCTGACGGCGTCTATCGAGACGGAGATCGGCAGTTGGAACGCTGCTTCCCTTAGCTCGAGCGTAACCTCCCTTCTAGCTTTCTCAACCCTTATGACCTTGCCCGTTATTCCCTTCAAAGGACCGGAAACAATCTCCACCAACTGCCCCGCTTCAATCACCTCTATCAACGGTTTCTCCACGAGATGCGGCGCTATCGTCTCGAGTTTGACGGGCATCGGAGGCCTTGCTTTGACATGCCTTACGTTTTGTACCGCGTCGGCTATGAGTTCGCGCTGTCCAGCTTCAACAAAAACATAGCCTTTGAGCGCGGGAAGTATGACTATTGAGGCGACGGCCGGTTTTTCGACCAGCTTGAAGAGAGGCGTGTGTTTCTCGGCACGCCATTCACCGTCCGCATAAACCAGCGTTGTCAAATCTTCACCCCCGTCTTGACCATAGAACCAGCGGTAGCCAGCCTCTTCAGGCTGGTCCTTGAACAACACTAGCGCATAACGGCCGCCACGCCTAAGCGTCACAGGCGTTGCAAATTTTATCTCAGCCCATCCCTCGGTCTTCAAAAGCAGAGGGTCGTAACGTCCTTCGCCCAAAATTTTCTCAGAGAAACCTGTTTCGTCGCTGTATTCTTGAACACGCGCCCTCAAAGGCTCTGAAGGCTCGCCGTCCTTCCCTATGTAAACAGACACATGCTCCATCGCCGTGGTTTTAGGAGAGTTGAAAACTACTGCAACGTGGTTTTTCTCCGTTATCTTGACAGACCCTTTAACCTCTTTGACAAAATCTAGGAAAACGCCGTGAAACCTCGACTCCAGTATCGTAGCTACCGACCTCTCCTGACCAACCGTTGTCTTGACCGCGAAATACTTCATCTCAGCGTGCCCCAACCTGCTGGCCTGCCAACCGCCAGTTATTTAAACATAGGTTTTCTAGGCAGCCTGGAATGCCAGGGCCAGAAAACGTATGATGAAGGCTATCATACCTATGATTGCTAGGCCAAGTAGGGTTATGCGCAGCGTTATGGAATATTCTTTCCTAGAGGGCTTCCTTGCCATCCTGAACAGCGTCACCGTGGACTTGAGGAAACTACGTATGCCCAACTCCCAGTTTTAGGTTGCGAATCGTCTTTTTATGCTTTCCTGCCCGCCAGTAGATGGGCCAGCAGAGATGCTTCGGTATGCATCCTGTTTTCAGCTTGGTCGTAGATGACCGACTGAGGCCCGTATGCAACGTCCGGCGTCACCTCTTCGTTCAAGTGCATGGGCATGCAGTGCATGAATTTCGCCGACGGTTTTGCCAAAGCCATCAACCCAGCGTTTACCTGAAACTCTGGCAGAAAAACTGAAAGCCTCTTAGCCCTCTCCTCCTCCATGCCCATGGAGACGAAAACGTCAGTGTACACAAAGTCAGCTTCCTTCACAGCTTCCTTCGGGTCTTCGGTCAGCGTGACTTCGCCGCCGCTTTCCTCCGCCATGCTCAAGGCTTTCCTAACCTCGCTCTCAGGCGGCCCGTAACCCTTCGGCGACGCTACCGTGATTTTAAGCCCGAGCATCGCACAGGCCTGCATGAGGGAGACGCAAACGTTATTTCCGTCGCCGACATACACTATCTTCGCCTTCGCAGGGTTTTTAGAGAATTCGAAAATGGTCATCACGTCAGCCAGGGCTTGGCATGGATGATGTCTGTCGCTGAGAGCGTTGACGACCGAGGCTCGGCCGTTGTTGCTCAACGCCACTAGGTCTTGGTGGCCGAAGACACGTGCGACTATAGCGTCGACATATCTTCCTAAAACCTTGCCTGTGTCATCCACTGACTCTCCCCTCCCCAGCTGAAGCTCGTTCCAGCCAAGGTAGAACGAGTTGCCTCCGAGCTTTGAAATGGCTGCTTGGAAAGAGACCCTTGTGCGCGTAGATGGTTTCTGGAAAACGAGTGCAACAAGCTTTCCTGCCAGAGGCTTAGAACGTGGGTAGCCGTTTCTCTTCCATCTTAACGCGTTATTCACGACTGAGGCAAACTCGCCGGCTGCGAGGTCGCCCACCTCAAGATAGTGCCGGACTTTCCGCACAGCCGCCCTTTGTCGCGGGGTTTATTTTACGTTTTCCATGCGATAAGCCAATATGCATGCTTTCAACGGTTTATCACATGACTGACGAGCATATGCTTTTCAAATCTCTTTCTTCACAGAGCAGGATTGCCATGCTCAAGAATCTCCAGCAGCATCCGCTCAGTTACACCGAGCTCATGAAAGCTGTCGGCATGGCTAAGAAAACCGCCTCTGGAAAATTTGCACATCACATACGTGTGTTGATGTCTTCTGGTTTGGTTAGGCTTAACCCGCAAACCAAAGCATACGAGCTAACGCCAAAGGGTGTTAAGTTGATGAAGTCTCTGGAAAATCTCCGTTCGGTCATGCTTGAATCCGACAGGCTCAAGGTTAGGAGGTCAGGTCTTTTCATCGAAAAGTTTGACAGAAATAAGATAGCGAATGTTTTAGTCGAGGAGGCAAACGTCCCGCCTAAAACTGCAGACAACCTAGCCAAGCTGGCTGAAGAGAAGCTTGAGGACCTAAACATAGAATACTTGACGGCTCCGCTCATCAGAGAGCTTGTCAACGCGCTGTTGATAGACCAAGGGCTTGAGCAATATCGTCATAGGCTGACGAGGCTTGGAATGCCTGTTTACGATGTTGAAAAACTGTTGGCTGATGCGGCGGGGAAGAGGGCGTTTCCTTTTCTGGTCAAAAGCTCGTCTGACGCTGTTTTCAGAGAGTATGTTCTCCAGTCGGCGTTGCCGCGTGAGGTTGTGGACGCATATCTTGCTGGGGACATAGATTTGCGGGGAGTTAACACATGGGCTTTCAGCGTCTCGTCAAAAATCCTAAACGCCGACTCGGAGAACATGCTCACCGTTCTAACCCATTTTGAGGGGGTTGAAAGCGAAATTGTAGTCAGAACATCCAGCAACCCGGATGCGCAGACTCTGCGTTTTCTAGCCAAATATTTGGCTGCAAAACAGCTCAAGCTGACTTTTTACAGCGAGAGCTTTGAAATGGCTTTTGCTCAGTCTGTTCTGGACAGTGGTCTCCAGCTCATGGTTCCTTTCGAGAAGCTTGACTTCGACCATCGGTCGTTGGACTTGATTCTGCCGCAGAGACCCGCTTCCTCAGACGGTCATCCTTTCTCGGCTTCGGGCTTGATTGACGGCGAGGCTTCGCTCAACCTCGTCGGCCTGTATTTAAAGGCTGGAGGCGTTGAGAAAATCTTCTGGGATAACGTCAGGTCGGCTATAGATGCTGTATTCCACGCTTTTAAGAAAAAGAAAAGCATGGTCTCACGTTTTTGGGAAGACGTGCAAGGTTATTTCATCTTGTCGTTCGTCGGAATGACTCAGCTGGTGGAGCGGGGAGGGTTCAACCAGGCAGAGCTCGTGGGGGAGCTTTCGACAGAATGCAAACGCACTGCGTCCGATGAGGTTTTGCTGCTTCCCAGCCCGCAGTCGACAGCCAAAACAGCTGAAAGGTTTCGGCATCTTGACGTGATAAGGTTTGGAGCTAAAAAGGTCGAGCAGCTGGCTGGCCCAGAGACATATTCATGGCGACCCGCCTTCCCGACGGTTGACGAAATCCTCTACATGGCCAAACATCTTCCAGGCGGTTTTAAGATAGCCGTAGCCGGTAAACAAGCGGCCAAACTGCTTGACTTAAAGCCTCTGGCCCTACTTTCTTCGAGCCCTAAGAGTCAGGATGGCCCTAGCTAAATCTCCCTCTGCTTCAGCTAAAGCGTTTCTCGCATCCTCTTCGGAAGCACCCGTCTGCGACACAACGAGTGTCACATCCTCTTCCGACGGCGTGTAGGCTGGCCTGGCCTCAGCCTCGGCCTCAGCTTCCTGCAACTCGCCGCCCACGATTTGAATGACATGCTCTCCTCCGGCCTTCATAGAGTAGACCGACGGGTTTTGGATGACTATCTGCCTGCTGGCGAGCTTAATGACTACCTGCTCCGCAGTCCCCAGCTCCTCAACGTCGAGGCCGAGGTTTTTGAGCAGCCGCTCCTGCATCCTCCTTAACTCTCTCGGACTCAGCCGTTTCAACTCCAGCGCCTTGTAATACAGACAGGGTTTAAATTTTATGTCTTACCTTGACAGCCGTCCCGCGTCTCAGCTCCTTCATCTCGATGCCCGACAAAACAGCTTTCCCAACCGCCAAAAGACTCCCTGCGGAGTCTACAACAAGAACATCCTGCCCGGGGATTATCGATTCATCGACGGCTATGACGTTGGCGGGTGAGACGTCGAAGCCATTTTTCACTCTTGTTTCACCTTCTTGGTTGACAACTACACGGTGTTTGACGCCTGGGCTGAGTTTAGCAAGCCTCATCCCACCCTCCAATGTGAGGGAGATCATGCCGTCTGAAGGTCTGATGGTTGCCAGCACGACTCCGTTCAGCCAGATTCGCCTAAGCTTTCCCGTAGAAGGCGACACCTCAACAACACAGCCGTCTGGGAAAAAATCTTCGCCGTTTACGTTGAACAGAAATGAGGCAAGCTCCCGGGCGTGCTTGAGCAGCATGTTATTGTATGACATGAAACTCCGACGCCATATTCCTGATCTTTTCAGCAAACTGTACAGGAGCCTCGCAGTCCACCTCAACGGTGCCGCCGTTGAACTCGATCTTCAAAACGTTGCAGACATCCTTTATCTCAGCTAAGAGCTTTAGCGTGGGCCCCTCGTTCGTTAACATAGCTTTGAGGTGCACGTATCCGCCCATGAGCCTTGCAGCCTCCCGATGCAAGGATTGAAGGTTATAGCCGGTCGCCCCTGAGACAACCACATAATCCATGTCCAGGTTTATCTGCTCAATCTTATGCGTAAAGTCAGGACACACGTCAACCTTGTTGAACACGATGAGCACAGGGACATTTTTAACGCCGACCTCGTCCAAAACGTTGAGACATGTGTTAAGCTTCTCCCGTATTACGTCAACGGGTTCGCTTATATCAACTACGAGAAGAAGCAGGTCGGCGTAAATGAACTCGCTCAAGGTTGAATGAAAAGATTCAACCAGCAGATGTGGTAGGTTGCGTATAAACCCGACTGTGTCGGAGAGGTATGCCCTACGTCCGTTGAATTTGACAATCCGCGAGGTTGTTGAAAGGGTTGTGAAAAGCTGCGGCCCGGCGGGCGAGTTCTCGCCAGCCAAAGCGTTGAACAATGTTGTCTTCCCGGCGTTTGTGTATCCCGTGAGAACAACAGACGGCAAACCAGCCTCAAGCCTCTTCCTCCGCATCATCGTCTTCCGCACCCTAATCGCTTTGAGCTTTTCCTTAATCACGGAAACACGTCTGAAGATTTCGTTGTAGTAAACGTCGGCCTCGTATGCTCCAAGGCCGTGAAAACCCGGCTGCTCCCCCCTCTTAGCAAGCCGGACTTTCTCCTTAGCTCTGGACAGCTCATACTGCAGCTCAGCCAGCTTTATCTGAAGCTTAGCCTCCGTCGAAGCCGCTCTAAGCGCAAACGTCTCAAGAATAAGTTGCGTTCTTGAGATCACGGGCACAGACAAAGCCTTGGCGAGGTTGTATTCCTGCACGGGTTTGAGCTCGTTCTCGAAAACGACTTTTTCCACCCGAAGATTTTTAACAGCCTTCCTGAGCTCCTCAACCTTTCCCGGGCCCACTTGATATTTTGGATGCGGTGCTCTTTTCTGAACCAAAGCATACACCGGCTCGTAGCCGACGCCTTTGCAAAGCTCCTTCAACTCGTCTAAGTTGTAGTCAGACCAGTCATCAAGCCTCTGTACTACCGCAACCCTCAACCCAGCGCCTTCAACAAAGCTTACACCAGCCAGCTTATTTATTCTCCTCAGGCTTGAGAACCACTAGCCAGCTACCTCCACCAACAGGTTCTGCAAATCCTACGGACGTTCCTACAGGGCTTGTTAAAAGCTCTGAGACGTTCTTTTTCTCTTTCTTCTTGGTTTTTCCTTAATATTCTGTTGCAATAGGGACATTTATCCCTGTGTATAAACGT
>JAWBJZ010000006.1:0-43749 GCA_038832005.1 Candidatus Caldarchaeum sp. | reverse complement strand
ACGATAGAGTCTTGGTTCAGCAAGCTCAAGAGGAGGATAAAACAGTTCAACACATGCTTCCCAACATACAGGCCTAAGGTATCAGAGAAGTGGATAAAGTCATGGATAGCCTTAAGTTGACAGTCCCATGTTCACAACCGTCGCCCGCCGTGGTAGAATCGTCCTCGCCTCAACCCCCAAGGGAAAGCGTGGATGGTTTTACGAAGCTTGGATAAGCGGCGGTACATGGTCAAAGCATCTAATCAGCTACAGACAGTCACCTCACATAACGGAAACGGACCTTGAAGGGTTGAGAAACGTGATGACCGAGCTTGAATGGCGGCAGGAGATGGAGTGCGAGTTCCTCGACGAAGTCAACGCCTTCATCCCCTACGAGAAAATCCTAGCATGCGTGGAGGACTACCCTATGACGAGACCCGCCGAAGGCTCTGTGACATATCTGGGTGTTGATTTCGGAAGATACAGAGATTCAACCGTCATCATAGGCGTTATGTTGGAGGATGGTGGGAGGATGAGGGTGTTTCACGTGGAGGAGCTGGTTCAGAAGCCTTTCAGCGAGCAGATGGAGGCGGTGAGGAAAGCTGCTGAAGCGTTCAAGCCTGCGGCTGTGGCTGTGGATGCGACGGGGATGGGAGCACCCCTCGCCGAGGCGCTGGCGGAAAAAATCAGCAGCCTCGTCCCGGTCAGGCTCACGGCAGCCGTCAAAAACAACCTCATCAACAACCTGAGAAACAACCTGCTCTCCTGCAGGCTAATCATTCCAGCTGACGCGACACAGCTGATAAACCAGCTACGTCTCTTCCAGCAGATAAACACGGGAGCGATGCCGAAGTTTGAGGCACCCGCGGGACAGCATGACGACCATGTCCTCGCCTTGGCCCTCGCCTGCTACGCCGTCGCAGCCGACAAAACGGCGCGGGTTGAGGCCGTAAGCTTCTGGCGCTGGCCATCACCTACGCATCTCAGAACGTAGGAAGTAGAGGTAGACGCCTACGAGAACCACTGTGAAAACACCCGCAACCAAATCCGGAATCTTTACAACGGTGGTGAAAAAGATGAAGAGCAGGACGGCGACAAGCAGGGAGGTGATCAACGTGAACGGGACGTCGACCGTCACCGTCTTCATGGGAACGGAGCCAAGCCAGCGAAACATCCTAGCCAACGCTTTGAACAACCTTTTCGGCTTGGGAATTCTCACCACCCAGTAGTCGTCGTCACCACCGTCCATGCCAGTCAACAACGGCGCAGCCCTGCTAATAAACGAGCACAATGTTTTAAGCATCGGGAAAACGTCTTTGTAATGGATTGGAGAAAAAACCGCTAGGAAAGACTGGGGAGGCTGTGGCAGCCATCGGGCTGGGGACGTGGAACATGGGTGGAAGCAGCCATCCAGACTACCGGAACGACGATAATTACATTGAAGCCATAAGATACGCCGTCGAGCTTGGCATGAATCACATTGACACAGCCGAGATGTATGGAGCGGGCCATGCTGAAGAGCTTGTCGGACGTGCTGTGAAAAACTTCAGCCGCGACGATGTCTTCATAGCGACGAAGGTCTGGCCTTCAAACCTCCGCTACGACGACGTCATTAAATCATGCAGGCGGAGCCTTGAGAGGCTGGGAGTTAAGTACGTGGACCTCTACATGATACACTGGCCCAACCCAAGCACCCCTTTGTCGGAGACGATGCGAGCTATGGAGAAGCTTGTCAAAGACGGTTTGGTCCGCTACATAGGTGTTAGCAACTTCGACGTCGGCTTAGTTGAGGAGGCGATGGAGGCTTTGAAGAGTGAGGAAATAGTCTCCAACCAGGTTGAATACAGTCTTGAGAGCAGGGATGTGGAAAAGAAGCTGATACCTTTCTGCGAGAGAAACGGCATAACTGTGGTGGCTTACACGCCTTTGGGCAAGGGCAGGATACCTGCTGAAGCATCCTCGAGGTCTGCGAGGGGAAGGGTGTTGGCTGAAGTCGCTGCAAAATACGGCAAAACACCAGCTCAGGTCGCGCTCAACTGGGTCATCTGGAAGCCCAACGTCATAACAATACCGAAAGCTGTTAGGAAAGAGCATCTTGAAGAAAACGCTGGGGGAGCTGGATGGAGGCTCGCCGAGGAAGACTATTTGCGCATCTCTAATGCATGGCGTTAGCGCAGCCGGCTTCACGGGTTGTACAAAAAAGGTATAAATAACGGCAATTGACCAAAATAAGTCATTAAAATGGGCGGCAAGTCGAAAACATGGTATAACTTCCGTCATTTTGTGAAGTCAGAAGACGTGCTCGACGGCAGACAAGCCCCAACAACGCGGCTAGGAGGTGTTTCGGATGGTTGACGCTGGAGACACGGCTTGGATTCTGATGTCTTCGGCGCTCGTGTTTCTGATGACGCCAGCGCTCGGCTTCTTCTACGGCGGGCTTGTCAGGAAGAAGAACCTCGCCAACACGATAATGATGTGCTTCGCCGCAGCAGCCATCATAAGCCTCCAGTGGGTGCTGTGGGGTTACACGCTTGCCTTCGGGCCCACGCTCAACGGCGTGGTAGGCGGGCTGGACTGGCTCGGCCTCCGCGGCGTCGGCCCAGACCCCAACCCCGACTACGCAGCCACAGTGCCCCATCTAGCCTTCATGCTCTTCCAACAGATGTTCGCGATAATCACGCCGGCGCTGATAATCGGAGCGGTTGTGGAGAGGATGAAGTTCAGCTCCTCGCTGCTGTTCCTCCTGATTTGGGCTACGGTTGTTTACGACCCTCTAGCCCACTGGGTCTGGGGAGTTGGCGGCTGGTTGAGAAACCTAGGAGCGCTAGACTTCGCAGGGGGAACAGTCGTCCACATCAACGCAGGGGTTGCAGCCCTCGCCGCAGCCCTCGTCCTGAGGAATAGAATAGGCTACGGCTCAGGAGCCTTCGAACCCAGCAACATAACATACGTCGTGCTAGGTACTTCCCTTCTATGGTTCGGCTGGTTCGGGTTCAACGCTGGAAGCGCGCTAACCTCAGGCGGCTTGGCCGCAAGCGCTTTCGTTGCAACAAACACGGCGGCAGCCGCCGCAGCGACGTCATGGCTTGCGATGTCATGGCTGTACAAAGGCAAGGCCAGCATCATAGGCGCTGCAAGCGGAGCCGTAGCAGGATTAGTTGCTATAACACCGGCCTCAGGGTTCGTCGACGTGCTTGCCGCGGTAGTCATAGGCCTTGTAGCAGGCGTTCTCTGCTTCTACGCGGTCGCCTTCAGGTCTAGGACGAGGATAGACGACTCTCTCGACGTCTGGGGTGTGCATGGCGTGGGCGGCACTTGGGGGGCGATAGCGACTGGGATCTTCGCCAACCCTGCGGTCAACCCGGCTGGCGTTGGCCTGCTCTACGGCAACCCGCAACAGCTGCTCGTCCAGCTGCTGGCGACAGCTTCAGCATGGGTTTACAGCTTCGTCCTCAGCTTCGCCATCCTTAAGCTCATCGACAAGACGGTTGGCTTGCGGGTTAGAAGGGAAGAGGAGCTGGTGGGGCTTGACTTGACGCAGCACGCCGAGCCCGCATACGTGTAGGTGGTGGATGATGAAGCTTGTCAAAGCTGTGATAAGGTCGGAAATGATCGACCAAGTCAAGGATTGTCTGCAACGCCTCGGCTACGCAGGCCTGACAATCTACGAGGTAAGAGGGCGAGGACGACAGCAGGGAATCTCATGGAGGATTAGAGGCAACGAGTTCAAGATAGACCTGATACCCAAGCTGATGGTTGAGGTGGTTGTTGACGACGATGATGTGGCGAAAGTCGTGGAGGAGTTGAGAAAATCAGCTTACACCGGAAGCGTCGGCGACGGAAAAATATTCGTAATGCCCGTCGAGGATGTCGTCAGAATAAGAACAGGCGAGAGAGGCCCTGAAGCGCTCAGGTAACATCTATCCGGCAGACCGCTATAGCTGTAGCCAGGAATCAGGGCTTCAACGGTTTTGCTAGACAGCTTCAAAGCAGCCTCGTCTTCTCTGGCTTGATTTTCATAATCACTCTACGGTCTCCCGGCGTTCTCCACTTGAACTTCTCACCAGTGTATTTTATCGCCAGCTTGTCGATGTGTTCCTCAGCTTTATCGCCGAAAACATAGTCAACCACACGTCCTTTCACGTATGCATATCTGTATGGGTTCTGCGAGTCTGGAATGGCTAGGGAAACACGCGGGTCTTTACGCGTGTTACTCACCTTCACACGGTCTTCCACAGTGTTCACCAGTATGTATCCATTTTCTTCGTCAATCCAGACAGGCGAGACTTGAGGCGAGCCGTCTTTGTTGACAGTTGCCAGAAATCCAAAGTTCCTGCCACGCAGCAGCTCCAGCACACCGCTGTCCAAAACCATGTAGGTAAACCATTTTCAACGGTATTTGATGATATCGCCGGCCTCAAGTCATTTTAAGATGGTCTGCAGATACCTGTCTACGTCCTCGTTCGAAAGCTTCTCATACTTCTCGGTCGAGCCGACGTCATACCAGAAGCAGTCTGAGATGTAGGCTGCTACTTTCTCACCCTGTTTAATCAGACGCGGTATGAGGTCTGACATTATGTCGGTTAGGCCGTTTGCATGCTTTAGCTGGGATGCTTCGAGGACGAGTATGCCGATGGTGACGTTTATCGGGATGAAGGGTTTTTCCCGCATTTCCATAATATGTCCGTTTACGACTTCTGCCACGCCGACGGGGAGCTGATAGCGTGGTGAAAGCGCCAGCGTAGCCGCAGCCTTCTCTCCCACGTGTTTGTTGACGAGCTCCCGTAGGTTGAGGTTGGTGAGTATGTCGCCGTAGTAGACGAGAAGCGTGTCGTCTGCGCTGAAGGCTTTTTGACGGAGGGCGTGGAGAAGTGATACGCATGTTCCTTTGACGTTTTCATCATCCCATACGTAGCTGAGCTTGAGGCCAACCCTTCCACCGTCACCAAAGTAGTTGACGACCTGCTCACCCTTATACCCGACAAGCAGCACCGTCTCCTCAAACCCGTAAAACCGTATGTGGCGGAGGATGTATTCTAGAAGGGGTTTCTGCTCACGGCCGACAGGTATCATCGCCTTCTGGAAATAGTAGGTCAGTGGACGGAGACGGCTTCCCTCCCCGCCGCACAACACAACAGGCCTGAGCAAGACAGGTCCAGCCAGCGTTATGTGTGCAGTTTTTTAAACCTTCCCTCTATGCTTGCGTTTAAAACCTGGCTTGAGGAACGTAGCCTTGTTGAAGGCAGGCCGTATCATGCGGTGTCCGGAATGCAGGACCTACACGCTGAAAGAGTATTGTCCAAGGTGTGGTGGGAGGACGGCCTCACCCCACCCCATCCACTTCACGCCAGAATCACGCTACGCCAGCTTGCTGCTTAAGGCGCGGAAAAGCCGCGCTGAAAAAACCACGTGAAACCCTTGGTTCAACTATTTTAACAGGCGTTGGGCCTGAAAGCGCTGGATAGGGGTTGGGAAACGGCGAGTACGCAGCCAGACATCTGAGAAAGGTCAGGAACAAGTTCCGATGGGCTATCCGAAAGTATAGAATCAGGATGATGGGGCTTAAGGAGAAGACGGACCCGCTTGAAGGCGCGCCCATGGCCCGTGGAATCGTCGTCCAGAAAGTAGGCATCGAGTCACGACAGCCCAACTCAGCCGTCAGAAAATGCGTCAGAGTCCAGCTCATAAAAAACAGCAAAGTCGTCACCGCTTTCCTCCCCGGCGACGGAGCGCTCAACGTCGTCGACGAACACGACGAAGTCCTGATAGAGGGGATTGGAGGCTCGATGGGTAAGTCGATGGGCGACCTGCCCGGCGTAAGATACAAGGTTATCATGGTCAACGACGCACCCCTCGACCTTCTGGTGACCGGCGAGGTCAAGAAACCAAAGCGCTAAAGCTGACGGCGGTAACACCCGACGATAGAGCTCCGAACATCGTTTACAATCTCGTTCAAATTTTATCAGGGACTTTATCCAGGGTGTTCCTCAGAAGCATAACTAAGGAGGCAGGCCGGTTGCAGTTCAACACAGCCTAGCAGCCTGCGAATCCGTTTAGGTAGAGTTTTTCACTATTTTGTTGATTGTTTCTACGTCTTTTCTGAAGTCGAGGCGGCCGTGTGGCAGCAGGCCTCCGCCGAATGATTTAGGTATGTGGAGGAGCTCGTGGATGATGACTTTGTCCTGCTGTTCCTTCGATAGTTTTTCGAAGGTTTCTGTTATGAATTCGATTACGTAGGCGGGCTTCATGCCGAAGCCTGTCAAGAATGCTTTGGAGACGGAGTGGATGCGAGCTGAGACGCCTTTCGAAGCGGAGCCGTAGCTTCTCACACATCTAACTCTGTCCACGTCAACGTAATGCAGGCCCGCCCTCTCAACAAGCATCCTAACCCTCTCCTCCAAGTCTGGAGCCCGCCTGTAGGTTATCAACGCAGAGGAAGCGTTGTGGAGGTTTATGAATTTTTACAGCGTGTTCAACGTGATGGACGAGTTTGTTCCCCCTACTACTATGCGGTGCTGCGGAAACCTCGTCCTCAACGTTGCTGCGATGTTTTCAACGTCTTCCTCGTAGACGAGGGCGTGGGCGGCTCTGCCGACCATGTTCATAGCGTAGCCCAGCGTCGGAAGCCTCTCCATCGCGGTGAAAATCTCATGGACCTGCTGGTCGACGAGGCCTGCTTCAGCTGCGAAGGCTCTCGCCTGGCTTAGGAAGTTTTCAGGCGTGGGGTTTTGGAGAATCCTCTCGATGTATGTGTCGCCGAGCCTTTCCAAGTGCTGGAGCCTTTCAACAGAGGCTATGGCGTCTGAGGTCGGTATCTGGCCCGCCACCACGGACACGATTTTGCAGCGTGAAGGAAGAGGTATCTCGTCTGTTATCGAGTGGTCCGGCGACCCCTCCCTCAGAACAAGAACCAAACCTGTCCTCCCGAACCCTGCCTCGCTGTTCAAACCCGTCCTGCACTCGAGCTCGACGTAGTGGGTTAGCTTGACTGCTTCACGGAGTGTCATGGGTTTTCCAGCCAGATGCGACAGCGCCATCAACACGCCTAACGCTGAGGCCGCGCTTGTTCCGAAACCCGTTGCGATGGGCACGTGTATCCTGTGCTTGACGGATATGAAGCCCTCCACGCCGCGTAGCTTTCTAGAAAGCTCCACAGCCTTCTCGGACGGCGGGAAAGAAGCCAGCTCGCCGTTTATCTCAACTTTCAAGCCCGGGCCTCCGTCCAAAACTTCGACAGTTGTCTCGACGCCAGGCGTGAACGAGAAGCCGCCTCCCCTAGCGCCAATCCTGTCAGGGTCCTGCCGAAGCCTTCCGTTGTCCAAAACCTTCGGCGAGAATATGCTTGAAAGAGGTGCTGGCGTCTCGATGAAAGCTTTCTTCAAGACTGTTCACGTGCGGCCACTGGCACGGCTTTCTTCACAGCGGCGGTCAAAGGCGGCAGAAGAACCATCAGGAAAGGTATCTCCGTCAAGTATGTCCAGAGGAACCAGATGGCTGCGGCGAACAGTGGAAGGTTTTTCCCTCCACTCGCCACGGCTGGCAGGGAGAAGAACTGGCTGTATCCCCAGACCCCGAGCCCTATCATGGTTGCTCCGAGAAGGAGGCCTATCGATGACGCGGCTATAAGTCCTGCGTAAACAGGCCTGTAAAGGCTGTAGAAGACGCTTATCCCGAAGGAGAGGATTGCGGCGCCTAAGAAAACCGAGCCGGTTAAAGCGTCGCCGAAGAAATTCATCCAGAGTGCCAGCAGGGTCACGGCCAACGGTATGGCCTGCATCGCTATAGACAGCGACGGCCCGCGTCCGGCTCTGCCGAGGGTCTTTGCAAGCACTCCTAAGACGTAGAAGCCGGCCATGTTGGATGTGACGCCGACGGTTATGCTTAGCACGGGGTCGCCGTGGATGAGCATGTCACTTATGAAAATCCCTATGCCCGCGCCGAACGCTCCTACGCGTGGCGAGTAAACTACGGCGAAAACGGCGGGGATGACGACGGAGGGCCAGAAACGGACGGTGCCGACGACGGGCGCGAAAACTCCCAGGTAAGTCAGGTAGCCTACGCCGGCGTAAAGAGCGGCGTTGACCGCTATCAGAACGAGCTCGAGCGACTTTCTGTACGTCATGAGCCGTGCCTATATAGTTTTGGAATTGAAAACCTTTTCCTATATAGTTGCAGCCGACTATATAGTAAGACGTCAGAAACCGTGAGGTTGGCTGTTGGGGAGCGGCTGACGGGATGTCGTCGGCTTGAAAGCGGTCAGGATATGCTGATCCTCACCACGAACATGTCGAGCGGCATCAACACTCTCACGGCGTCGAACGCTCCGGCCTACCCTGCAGAGCAATGGCGTAGAAATCTCCCCCTGTAAACGTCGACGGCCTCTGTCAAAGAAACCTCCGCCAACGCCCACTCCTATCCGTCGAGCCATTACTTTTTATGACATACAGCTCCACCGCTGGCTTAGCTTATTCCTGACGTTGCTGGTTGAAAGACCGGTGTGTTAAGCCAGCTTCTTGAGCATGTCGATTCTGATGGGTAGTTTCATATCCCTGACAGCTAAAACCTTGCCCTTTATGTCTGACAGGACGAGAAGTTTTTGCCCCACTTTCCATGGACGGCAGTCGAGGAATTTGACCAGCGTCATGTCCTCGGACACGGCTTCCACTTCGAAGCCGTTTGCGGTGAAGCTGAATGACGGAGTCATGGGAAGGAAGAAGAACCAGTCGTTGCCTCTGTGTCTCACGGACTTGACGACGGCGCGTTTAAGCTTTCTACCCGTCTTCTCAAGCCTGTCCTTAACGACGAGAAAAACAGATAGAGCCGTGGGGATGGTGAAAAACAGTTTGACGAAGAAGTGCTGTCCAGTCAGGAACACGACAGCCAAGGCGGTGGAGAAAATGGTCAAAACCTCGAGCTTGAGGATCAAAGCCATCCTGTCACGCTGCAGCCTCCCCTCAAAGCTAACAGCGAACGGCAGACCCATGCCAATAACAGCCAAACACCATTGATAAAAAACTTATTCTTTCAAAGTCAGGCCGCCTCGCTTTGCAAGCCTCTTCACGTATATGACTGTGATTATGGCCGTCCAGCCGAGGGCTGCGGCAAGCCATATCAGAAGGTTTTGCGACGTCATGAGGCTGTTGAAGTAGAAGAACGCGAGAAGGACGACGGGAACGGCGGTCAGTAGAACGGCCAGCAGCGTGGACTCCACGATGAATTTCATCTGTCTCGACAGCCGCATCGCTGGAAAAAGTTGAGCAACACGAGGTAAAAAACATCGCTATCCGTCTTTCAAGCTTACTCTGGCGCCGAGCTTTTTCAGGTCTTTGAGGAACCCCGGGTATGAGACGTCTGCCGACTCCACGCCCGAAACCTTCAACCCTTTATCCAGTGCGAGGCCGAGGGCTGTGAAAGCCATGAAGAGCCTGTGGTCGCCGTGGCTGTCGAGCACAACCCCGCCATTTACATTTCCGCCCCCCTCCACAACGAGGCCGTCAGGCTCCTCTTTCACGCTGACGCCAAGCTTCCTAAGCTCCGTGGCCACCGTTGAGATGCGGTCGCTCTCCTTCAGCCTTGCATGGGCAACCCCATACAAACGGACGACGCCGTCGTTCAAAACCGCCATAGCAGCTGCCACAGGAAGCAGGTCAGGGCTGTCCGTGAGCTTAAATTCCACGTCCACGTTCCGCAAACCGCCCTCAACCTCAACCCTTCCACTCTTCACAGTCACCTTCGAGCCTAACGTCTCAGCTATGTGGAGGATAGCCGAATCCGCTTGAGGCATCAGCGCGTCGAGGTTTTCTACGGTTACACGGCTGCCTGTGAGATGGGCGGCTGCTATGATGAAGGCTGCTGAGCTGAAGTCTCCTGGGACTGTGAAGTCGGCTGCGTGAAGGGTTTGAGGCTTGACAGTAAACCGTCTAAACCCCTCTGCATCCACCTTTCCCCCGAAGACCTGTATCATCTTGACGGTTGCTTCGACGTAGGGTTTTGAGACAAGCTCATCCTCAATCGTGACGCTAACCTCACGCCGTGCTCGAAGGCCGGTCATCAACAGGGATGTTACGTACTGCGATGACTCAGAGCCTTTTATCGAGGTTTGCCCGCCCTCGACGCCGCCGCCTTTGACGACGACGGGCGCTGTGCCAGTGCCACGCGTGGACCAGCATTCTACTCCAAGGTCTCTGAGCGAGTTGAGCAGCGGGCCGACAGGCCTTCTTCTGATGCTTTCATCCCCCGTCAGCACCGTGTAGCCTTCTTCCACGTGCGCTGAGAGGCCTGTGTAAATCCTGAGCGTCGTCCCCGAGTTCATCACGTCTACCACGTTGTCTGGACATCGAAACCTGCTGACACCTTTTATCTCGAGAAAACAATGCTGGTGTTTGATTTCGACGCCCAGCATCGTTGACGCGTTGATGGTTGCTTGCGTGTCACGTGAGATGAGAGGTTTTCTTACGATTGATTTTCCCTCAGACAGGCTTGCGAGAGCAACCGCTCTATGTGTGTAGCTTTTGCTTGGCGGCGCCTCGACAACACCTTCAACTCTGGAAGGCTTGACATCGACTATCATGTCTCTTCTTCTACAGGGCTGTGGAGGACGGGGCATTTGATAACCCTGCCTTCAAAGGCTTGGAAGGCTTTAGAAACTTTCTCCACGTTTTCCCGCCTGCAGACGGCCGCTACCGCTGGCCCGGTTCCAGATAGTCCTGCAGCCAGCGCGCCAGCACGCAAAGCCTGCAAAGCAGGCTGAGTCGGCAGCCCGAGAGCGGCTGAATGTATCAACCCGTTTAAAGTCATGGCTCTCCAGTAATGGCCTTCGTAGGCGAGGTTGAAGGCCACGAAAGCAAGCTCTCTGACAGGCTCGAGCAGCTCTCTTCTAAATTCCTTCGTGTAGGTTTTGCCGGGTGGAACAATGATGACCGCTGTCAACCCGCTTTCCACGCTTCCCCTTTTCAATATCCTTCTCTCATGGTTGTTTGTTACAACTACTCCGCCCAGCATGCATGCTGCTGCATCGTCTAAGGCGCCTGTTATAGACGTTCCCGACATTATGGATGCCTCTGCGACAAGCCTCAGAAATTCATCATCGGGCAGTTTTTTGCCTACGGCGTTGAGGAAAGCCTTGGCTATGGCGACTGCTGCGGAGCTCGAGCTCTTCAGCCCTACCGCCACAGGTATATCCGACTTTGTAGCAACCTTGCATCCGCGGACAGGCAGCCCTAAGCGTTGTGCGAAGACTTTGACAACTGCCTCAGCCAGCTGCGGCTCCGACCTCACGCCGTTTATCTCCAGCACAACCGAGTCGTCAAACGTCAGCTCGACGTGTGCTTCTGTTTGAAGGTTTATCCCTAACGCGGCACCGCAGCCTGTTGAGATTGCGTTGACGATGGATATTGCTCCGTATGCTTTTCCAACGCCTCTCATTTTCCGAACCCTTCGAGCGCTTCTATCACAGCTTTCTCCATCACCCTTTGGTCGGCTTCTATGCCAAGCCATATCTTCAAAGCCTCAGCCCCCTGCGCCACAAGCATCCTGACCCCGTTAATCGTCTTCGCACCCCTGGCCTTGGCTGTTTTGAGGAGCTTTGTCTCGACAGGGTTGTAGACCATGTCGAACACGGTCATGTCGCTGTGAAGCAGCTTGCCCGGTATGGGTGTTGAGTTGGTGTTTGGATACATGCCGACTGGCGTGGCGTTTATCAACAGCTCTGTTTCTCTCATGATGTCCGCCAGCTCCATCGAGCCGAATTTGACAAACCTGCATCCCACCTTTTTTCTCTCCGCAAACTTCTTGAACACTTTCAGGGTGCTCGCTCTTCTTCCGACGAAAACCACATCTCTGAACCCGCGTTTCTTCAAAGCTATGGCTGCGGCTCTGGCGGCTCCGCCCACGCCCAGCACAACAACGTTTCCGTCAACCTCCTGCTGGGATGGGATGACAGCCATAACGCCTGCGACATCTGTGTTATAACCCACAAGCTTTCCACCCCTTATCTTCACGACGTTCACCGCCTCAACCTCTTTGGCCGAGGTCTTCAGCTCGCTGAGATGCTTTATGATGGTGATTTTGTGAGGGATGGTTACGTTGAAGCCGAGAAAATTCATCAAAGGCGCTGAGCTGCAGAAAGCCTTCAGGTCCCGCGGCCTCACCTCAACAGGGATGTAGAGAATTCCCTCAACACCAGCGTGACGCAACGCCGCGTTAACCATCGCTGGAGAAGCAGTGTGACCAATAGGATAGCCGATGACGCCGAGCAAGCCAGACCTCAGCCAGCCACCACCCTCCTAAGCCCTCCCCAACCAGCCTGTATCTGCGAGTGCAGTATTTAATCTTCTGGAAGGAAAAAACAAGGGGAGAGTTGGCTGGAGGCAACCAGCAGAACAACATCAAGAAACCCACAAGAAAGGCCTACTGATACAGCCGGGCCATATCAAATAGATACAGACTGTTAAACGTAGGGGAAAAGAGGCTTCGGAGCCATCTTCCCAAGACCGGAATAAGGTTAGCATGCTTCCATACGCCCGTGGGTGAACGAATGTTAAACGATTGTGATATTTTGATATTTTGAATATTTAAAGTATTTTTGTCGCTGCGCAATTTTTATATGTCGGACAACCGCTTCAAAAATGAACGGAATATGGCTGAGTCGAAACCAGCGTCGAGAAGGTCTGTTCTTACGTCGGGCATAGCTGCTGCGGCTGGGCTTCTCGTCGGAATTGCCGCGGGCTCGCAAGCCTTTCCCAGAACAGTAACCGCTGAAAAAACCGTCGTGCAAACGCAGGCGGTGACGAGAACGGAGACGAGAGCAGAGACGAGAACCGAGACAGTGGTCAAGCAGCCGCCACGAATTCCGGCTGGAGACTTCACGTGGAAGGTTTCAGGGTCGACGAACATCGTCGTCGTCGGCGCAGGACCTGCAGGCGCCCAGTTCACCAAAAGGATAGTCGAGCTCGTTAAAAACGTCAACGTGACAATCATAGACAGGAACAGTTTCTGGGTGTCGGGTCCAAGCCACGTGGACTTTGTCGGCGGGATTAAGGAGCTGAAGGACGCTGTCGTCTATTTTGACAAGCTTGTCGGGGACAGAGTGAGGCTGGTCAACGCCAACGTGGTCGCGATAGACCCTGCTGAAAGACGTGTCGAAACCAACTACGGATATACAAAGTATGACCTGCTTGTTCTGGCGCCTGGCATCGAGCTGGCAACATGGGAAGTTCCGGGCCTTGAGAGGGTGAAGAACCTCCACGCATGGGACCCCGGCCTAGCCGTGCGTCTCAGGGAAGAGCTTCGGAAGCTCGACGGGGGAAACGTTGTCTTCAGCGTTCCACCAGCACCCTACAAATGCCCGCCAGCACCCTACGAGGTCGCGTTTCTCAGCCACGAATACCTCAGAGAGCTGGGCAAGAAGGTCAACGTCATCGTTCTGGACGCCAACGCCAACCCCCAGCCTCCACCCAAAGCCAAGATCTTCTCGGAACATATGACCAAACTCGGAATCGACTACAGGCCCAACTTCAAGGTCGTAGAGGTTGACGCCGACAAGTCGGAGGTTGTTTCCGACAAGGGCGAGCGTGTAAAGTTCGACTTCCTATCCTTACTGCCGCCCAACGTTGCGCCCGGCTTCGTAAGAAGAGCTGGTTTAGGCGCCAGGTTCATGGACATCGACCCTGCCACGTTCAAGAGCAAGAGCTACGACGACATATACGGTTTGGGTGATGCGGTTGCATCGCCTTACACGAAGTCGGCTTATGTTGCGCAGAGGTCTGGGAGGAGGCTGGCTGAGCTGACCGCTGAGAAGCTGGGCGTCACACCTCCCGAGAAGGTATCGGTCTTCAACACATGCTGGAGCTATGTCAACAAGAAACAGCTGTCGGTGATAGAGGTCGAGTGGGATGCCAAAGGTGCTGTCGTGTCAGGCTATCCGAAGGTCGGAGACCCAACTGAAGAGAACTTCGGAAGAAGACAGGCTTGGGAGCGGTCTCTCCTGCTGGGCATCTACGGCTAAAGCCATGACACGTCTCAACTACATCCCTATCCTTTTTTCATCAGCGCTCCTAGCGCTTGCTTTCATGCAAGTCATCCTAGCGCCGGCGTCTAAGTCAAACTTCACAGTCTCCAAATTCACTCTGGCACAGGACGAGATGAAGATAGTTGAGTTATCGCTGAAGCCAGGCGACAGATACATCATCGGCTTGGAGACCACGGGGTTGAGCGACCTGTACGTGCTGGGTGGCAGAGATGCTGAAACTTTCAAAAAAGACGGAAGCGTTCCCTCGACTGCAACCGGCTTCCACTTCCTGAAAACACTCACCTACGCGCTTCCGTCGCAGACCGGCGGAACCTACCTCATCTTGGTCAAACAGCGTGAAGCCGGAGAGGTTACGCTGCGCATCGAGCCGGGGTTGATCGACGACGCAACCCGAAAACTCAGGTCAGGCAAGGAGGTTCTCAGAAACTCGTTCGAATCAGTTTTGCCTAAGGATGCTCGCCTCACGCTACCAGTGTACCAGTTCATCCCCGGAACGAAGCTGCATCTGAACGTCGAAGGCGATGCTATGGTGGCGTTGCTTGACATGGACGGGTTTTACGCCTACAGCAAGGGAAGGAAACAGCTCTCAGACCTGTGCAAAACATCGAACTGTCTGAAAGGCTCTGGAAGCCTCAGCCTCGACTCCGAAGACTTTGTCGACCTTTATCTCGTGGCCGAGGACAGCCGTTCTCCAACGAAGCTGTCCATGCAGGTAATCGCAACGGAGAAAATGCTCTTCTATGTCGGGACCTGTTCATGAGGAAATGCCTGACCGCAGCCGCTATGCTTGCGGTCTCAGCGCTGGTTGTCTACTTTTTCTTCTCTGGGCTCGTCTACGGCAACAAGCCTAGCCAGCTGCCGACGACAACAACGGTGACGGTGGTCATCCGCCACGGCGCATATAAGGGAGACCCATCCCTAGCCTACGAGCCTGCACACATAAAGGTGGTGTTGAAAGTGAACAACACTGTTGTCTGGGTTAACGAAGACATCGTACTACATGATGTGACCCATGAGCCCTGCGCATATAACGAGCCGGGCTGCATCGAAAAGTTTAGGTCAAAGCTGTTGGACAAAAATGAGAGCTTCACCTTTACTTTCGACAAGGTAGGAACATATAGATACCGATGCTCACCCCATCCGTGGATGCGTGGAACCGTGGTCGTCGAGGCAGGTGGGAAGCAGTGAAAACCATGCAAACAGTCTCCCTAATCACCATGGTAATCGTGATAGCTTCTGTCGCTGTCTACATGGCTGGAGGCTTCATACAGCATGCTCTGTTCATAGTCTTCGGCGTCCTTTACGGCTACGCAATCTACAAGGCGAGGATCTGTTTTGCGACAGCCTTCTACGGAGACCCCAACGTCATGACAGCCATACTGATAAGCCTAGCTGTAGCCAGCTTAGGCTCAACATTTATAGTGATGAACGGGTTGAACGTGCCTCCCGCTCTGCCCGTCGGCCCCCACATTCTTATCGGCTCCTTCCTTTTCGGGCTGGTCATGCCCTTCACAGGCGGCTGCATAACAGGCGTGATGTTCAGGTTTGGAGCCGGACATGCGAAAGCGCTCGCATCCATAACTGGAATTCTCGTCGGAAACTTCCTAGGCTCTTACTTCGTCTGGGGGGTTGTGGAGCCGTTCATAGACATCGGCAGGGGTTTCAGCTTTTTCCAAATCCTCGGGCCCTTGGGCGGCTTGGCGCTCAACCTATGTCTGATATACGTGCTGCTGATGATTATCTGGAGGCCGTGGAGAGGTCTGTCCCAGAACTTTAGCATCAAGTCGGTTATCTCTAACATGAAGCAGGCGTTCAACTCTGGCTGGTGGCCTGCATGGCTTGGAGGGCTTGTCATAGCCCTCGTGTTCATCGTCCAGTTCGCCCTCTACTCATCGCTGTCAATCCAGCTCCCCATAGCACGGTTTACGCTCTGGTCGGCGTCGTCTTTGATAGACGTGGAGCAGGTTGCTTGGGCGGTTAGGTGGGGTGTTCGAGAGACTTTCAACGACCCTCTCCAGCTGCTGGTCATCGGGTTGGTTGTCGGCGCGATGCTGGGCTCAACCTCCTCCGGCAACTTCAGCTGCTACATGGGGGGAAGGCGGAAAGACATGGTCACAGGCTTCCTGGCCGGCGTATTCATGGGGATAGTTGTCTGGATAGCGGTCGGATGCAACGTTTCAGGTTTCTGGGCTTCGGTCGCAACACTCCGGCCGGAGGGCTGGCTGTACGCGCTCGGCATGTTCCTCGGCGCCAGAACAGGCATGAAAATCCTAACCAAGATGTATCTGTGAACACGCCTGCCGACATGGCCGGAGAAACGTTATGCAAGCTTAAGCTGACAGCTTGAAGGCTTGCGGCGTAGGTTTGAAGGGTCTCAGAAGCCACAGCGGCCGTCTCAGGTCTCCCGACGGCGGCCTCGTCAACCCAAGCCAGCGTCTGTAAACCTCCATGCTCTTCTGCAAATCAACGTATACGTCTCCATACCTGTCTCCCGGGCGGGCTTTCTCAACCCTGACCTTCTGATGCCATGCATGCTGGCCGCTCACCGGGTCTGGCTGGACTGGAAACGTCAGGTTCACGGTCACGCCTGAATCGGTCCACCAAATCCTCGAGGTGTCAGGGTCTTTCGTCTTGAACGGACGGATGTCGACAACCCTTCTCATCCTGAAAACATCTCCCTCCTCGACGATTTCCACCAAGGCTGAGGCGATTCTCGACGCGCCTACGTCGTTGAAAAGCCTGAACCTTCCAAAATGCTCCGTGCATCCCACGACGCCGGGAAGGATTCCCTCCGTAACCCAGGCCTTGCTCACAAAGTAGCCCGTTTCCGTAACCACCCTGACTAGGTCGCCGGTTTTGACTCCCAGCCGCTCGGCTTCACGAGGGTTCATCCACAACGGGTTGGTGTGCGAGATCTCCGTAAGCCATTTAGCGTTGTTTGAACGGGTGTGGATTTGAGTGGGAACACGCATCGTCGAAACTAGGACAAACTCGTTCTTCTCCCTGTCAACGTTGCTGGGGTGCACATGGCTGGGTGTGTATGACGGTACGGAGTATTCTGGCCATCCCCACTCCTTCAAAGTCCTGGAGTAGAACTCTATCTTTCGCGACGGGGTTGGAAAGCCGACGACCGCTCTGCCGTCAACCATCACACCTATCCTGTAACCTTTCTCGGTCAGCTCCGTCGCAGGCATGGGAACCATGTTAACCCTTTTAGGCGGGCTCCGAGAGTAAATCACATCCGTTTCTTCATCGACGTATCCGTCGCCAATCTCTACAGGTGTCTCGTGGTTGTTGTAGCTTTCCGGCTTCAGCTCGTATGCTCCAAACTTCCTCATGTAGGTGAGCGGGTCAAGCCCCATCTCCGCAGCCTTCTCCTTCAAGCCCGGAACAGAGTTGGAGAAAATCCAGCCGTAGAATTCGTCGACGGTAATCTTCTCACCTGGCTTGGAAGGCGACTCGAACTGTTTTCTGATTCCAAGGCTTCCGTCGGGGTCTATCCTCCAAGAAAGCTCAATCCAGAAAGCGGCTTCGTCCATGCATTCGGCAGGCTGTTCAAGCTTTCTCCCCAGCTTCTCCTCAACAACCCTCGCTACAGGCTGTCTGAAACCAATCCAAACGCCCGCATAAGACTCGTAGCTGTGGATGTCATGTCTCTCAAGCGCCGTTCCAACAGGCAGGACAAGGTCTGCATACCACGCAGTCTCGTTCCAGAAGGGTGTGAGAGCGGCTATGAACTCTATTTTGCTTTCATTTCGTAAAACCTTAGCCCACATGAAGCCGTCTGGATAGGTCACAACTGGGTTGAAGGCTCTGGGCATGTAGACCGAAATCTTCCCCCTGCCTTCTTCGAGCAGGTGCGGGAGCAGGAAGCTCATCTCATAATGTGCGAGTGGAAACTCCTTCGGAAACAACAGCTCGTTCCACACCTTCTGCGGAGCTGGATGATGGGGCAGACGCGGCACAAACTTGTGGTAGACGTTGAGGTCCATGCCGCCTTTCGTCCCTATGCTCCCCGTCAACGCGTGGAGGAAGACAAGCGCTCGCGCCACCTGCCAGCCGCCAAGGTTCCCCGCGCATGCAGACCGCCATGTGTGGCTGGAGAACGCATGTCCAGCCCTCGCAATCTCCCTCGCCAGAGTTCTCACAACCTCGGCCGGAACACGGCACTCCCTCTCAACAAACTCAGGCGAGTAAACCGAGTAAACCTCCTTCAAAACCTTGACGAAGTTCTCGAAAGTTGGTTGTTTGTCCTTGTGCTCCTCAACCATGTATTCCCGCCAGTTGACCCATTTGCGGAGAAACTCCCGGTCATACAGGTCTTCTTGGAGAATTATGTTGGCGATGCCCAAGAGTAGCGCGGCCTCTGTTCCAGGCCAGCAGCAAACCCAGTAGTCAGCCATCGCGGCTGTGTTGGAAAGCCTGACGTCGATGACGGCCAGCTTGGCACCTCTCTTCTTCCCCTCGATTATCCTCTGGGCGTGGGGGTTGAAGTAATGCCCGCTCTCAAGATGGTCCGATATCAGCAGGATGAACCTAGCGTTCTCGAAGTCGGAGCAAGGCCTGTCAGCCCCCATGATGAACGAGTAGCCAGCTCTTGCTGAGGCGGAGCAGACGTTGGTGTGGCTGTTCCTCCCGTCAACGCCCCAAGACTGGAGTATCCACTCCATAAACCCGTCCTCACCCGGCCTCCCAACATGGTACATCACCTCGTTCATTCTCCCTTGTTTGAGGCATCTCCGGATTCTCTCAGCAAGCATGTCGAGGGCTTCGTCCCAGCTTATCCTAACCCATCTGCCCTCGCCTCTTTTGCTGCCGTCAGCCCTCTTCATAGGGTGCGGAATCCTTTCAGGGTCGTAGAACTGGTTGAGCGATGCTGGACCTTTAGCACAGTTCCTGCCCCTGCTGGTTGGGTGGAAAGGATTGCCCTCCAGCTTTACAATCCTAAGGTCTTGTTTGTCGACGTATGCGAGAAGCCCGCAGCCAGCCTCGCAGTTGAAACACACCGTGGGAACAATCATGTACTTTTTCTTGACGCGGTTGGGCCATGCAGCAGCATCATATTCTTCCCAGTCATCCCATTTGTCGGGCGGTGGATGGCTGAGAAATTTTTGCATGCTCAGCTACGGATGTCCGAGATTTATTTAAATATTTAGTTATTACGGAAAGCTTATCTATTTTCTTCATCGTGGACAAAGTAATGCCTAGCTATGGTTTTGTGATCGACCAGACACGGTGTATTGGTTGTCATGCTTGCACCGTCGCATGCAAGATGGAGAACCATGTGGCTTTGGGCGTTTTCAGAACATGGGTCAAGTACATCGAGCGGGGAGCTTTTCCAAACGCCAGAAGGTTCTACACGGTTTTACGATGCAACCATTGCGACGACGCTCCATGCGTGAAAATCTGCCCAACATCTGCGCTTTTCAAACGGCGAGATGGTATAGTTGACTTTGACGACAGCAGATGCATAGGATGCAAGGCATGTATGCAAGCATGCCCGTACGACGCTCTCTACATAGACCCTGAGGAGAACACCGCCGCCAAATGCCATTTCTGCGCCCACAGAATCGAGCAGGGTTTGGAGCCTGCCTGCGTGATTGTTTGTCCAACTGGAGCAATTTTATGGGGTGATTTGGAGGACCCGCTGAGCAAGGTATCGCGGGCTATGAGAGACAACCCGGTTATGGTCAGGAAGCCGGAGCAGAAGACCAAGCCCAAACTCTACTACATCGGAGCAGACCAGCATGCCTTAACGCCGACCTCGCTGACGAAACATTCCTTCTACATGTGGTCTGACAGAAGCGCTGACGGCGGAGACAGCTCGTCTCCCTCTAGCGGCGGGTCGCGCGTGGTGTACGATGTGGAGCATCCAAAGCCTTGGAAGCTAAAAATATCAACCTACGTTTTCACGAAAGCTGTGGCGGCAGGCCTGATGATGATGCTGGCAATTCTCAGCCTGTTCCTATCAACGCCACCGAACCTTTTCACAAACGTCATACCGTCCGTCAGCCTTCTGTTCCAAGCTGTGACGGGCTTCCTCCTCGTCGCAGACCTCAAAAAACCAACGCGGTTCCATTACATCTTTCTCAAGCCAAACTTCTCTTCATGGCTTGCGAAAGGGGCTTTCGTTCTGGGGGTTTTCGGCCTAGTAACAGTCATATGGATGTTTTCGCAAAATATTGTTCTCTCAATCCTCACAATTCCGCTCGCGGCCTTGGCCGCTGGCTACAGCAGTTTCCTTTTCAACCAGTGTGAGGGAAGGGACTTCTGGCAGTCGCCGTCTTCGCTGCTGCATTTTGTCTTCTCAGCCATCCAAGCCGGCTCGGCCGCAACAATACTGATAGCATTTGCTGGACAGCTGGGAGTTCTGGGAATCAGCCTGCTGGGTGTTTCGCTGGCCTTGTCAAACATCGTCTTAACCCTCGTTCTATTGGCGGATGTGTTCATGCACCATGCTACGGCTGAGGGTGAGGTTGCTGCGTATTACCTGAGTAGGGGTGGCGGGGCCCCGCTTTTCTGGACAAGCATCACAGCTTTCATCATCTCAACGATAGCGGCTGTCACCTACGTTTTGAGAACCGATTCTATCCTCGGATTCCTGGCGTCTCTGACAGCGTTGGCAGGCTTGTTCATCTATGAAACTGTGTGGGTTAAGGCTGGGCAGGTGGCGCCTCTAAGCTAGCATACAGTCAGAACACCTGGTCAACCATCGCCGTAGACTTTTTAACTTCCTGAACGTGCTTCAAGCACAGCGGTTCAAAATGGAGTATGTCCCCGTCCTGCTTGCAGCCTTTGTGATAGGGATTGCTTCAGCGGTTGTGGGAGCGGTTATAGGGGCAGGCGGCGGCTTCATATTCGTTCCCATAACCACGATGCTGCTCGACCTTCCACCTCGCACAATAATACCTGCAAGCCTCTCGCTTGTTTTCACCAACTCCCTCGCCGCTACTTGGATAAGGTTTTCAAAAGGCTCGTTCAGCTTCAACAAACTCTTGCCTTTGAGCCTTCTACTCATACCTGGAGTGATAACAGGAAGCATAACCGTATCGGGTTTCAGCGCGCCGATGTTTAAGTTGGCTTTCGGCATCTTCCTGATAACGATATCAACGTTCATGGCCGTCGTCGAGAGAAACACTTCCGGAAAAGGTGATGGAGAAAAGCTGTTGACAACAATGGTTATAGTAGGTATTTCGGGGTTGGTGTCAAGCCTTTTCGGAGTAGGCGGAGGTTTGCTGATGGTGCCGAGCTTCGCAACGGTCGCTGGCATGAATATTAGGAAGGCGGTGTATTCGAGTCAGTTTTTCACGATGTTCAGCTCGCTGTTCAGTCTTTTTGCATTTGGGCTGCAAGGCCACTTCGACGTTTTTTTGAGCACAGCATCCGCGTTAGGAGGCTTAACGGGGGGTGCGTTGGGAGCAGCCTTCAGCATCAAGGCGAGCAGCCGCCAGCTCAAAACAGTGGTGATAACAGCCTTTACCTCAATAGGGTTTTGGATGATAATTTCAACGATGACAGGGTTCACTTGACAGATTCACATCCCACACATTATGTTCATCGTTGACAAGCGTAGCATCTAAATCATTACAAACCGGTTCTGTTCATGTGATTGGAGAAGGCGACACGGCGGAGTTGTCTAACTCGCGTTGAGGGGCCTTGTTTCGAAAGAGGAAAAATTAAATGGTTAGATGAAGATTGCGAGAGTTTTCGGGTCTGAAGCCATCTCGAGGAATGTCGAAGCACCTATCACGTCGTCGCAGACATCCACAAGGTCTTCCTGCTTCAAGCCGAAAAGGTTCATCGTAGGCGAGCAAGCGTGTATCTTGACACCGCTCTGCTTAGCCATCTTGAGCATGTCCACGAGCTTAGGCATGCCACCTTTAGCCAAAAGCTGGTCGAGCATTTCCCTGCTCATCCCCAGGTCAACGGAGGGGGCTATGGTTTCAGCCATCTGCTTGGTTAGAAGCTTCATTCCGCCGAACGTGAAGTATATGTGGGCTTCTTTTCCCTGGGCTACTGCTGTGGTTGCGAGGATGAGGGCTGGATAGAGGCCGTCGGCTGTGCCGCGGCTCGCAACAATAACCAACCGAGTCTTCTCTTCAGACAACATACATCACCTCATCCTCTGGATCAAGAACCTGTAAACCTTAGGCGATTCCCCTTCCTCGCTGTATGAGATTATTTTGTTGCCTGACGTCCGAGACCATGCTTCAAGGTCTGGCTTCGAAGCCGGGTCAGTGGCCAAAACCTCCAAAACCTCGCCCACCGCTATGCTCTGGATGGCTTTGTTTGTTTTGATGACAGGCATGGGACACATGTCGCCCCGAGCGTCTAAAACAAGTGCGGGTTTGATGGATGACATATTTGCATAACACAGTCTTTCCAGGTATAAAAACTTTTTTTACTTACAAGTCTGCATATTACCTCGCATGCTGTTCTTCACAGCGTTAAGCAGGGTCTGATGCTGCATATAATCGGAATCACGTATACAATGCTTTGCCCCGCGCTCCTCAAGCATCTTCGGCAAGCGGACATGATTCTTCACAAAATCCTCGGTCTCAAAAACTTCATAGTCGCATCCTTTTTTCGTTAGGTGTTTGAGGAAGGCTTTGACGAAGCTTGTCGCCGTTATCTCAGGGTTAAGCTGGCTGAGGTTTGTGACCGGTGGGCAGCCGGGTGGATGGATGCAAAGCCTGTTGAGTTTCTCCAGGTCTGTCGATATCAGGAGAGTTCCGTGGATGAGAACGGAGTTGAGCTTCGCCCTCGCAGCCATTCCGGAAATCTTGAACCCCATCAGGTCAATTCTATTGGGCGGTGTGAAAAAGGCCTCTAAGCCAAACTCGCGAAGAGTTCCGCAGATGATGCCTGCGGCGTAGGCGAACAGGCGGATGGGCGGGATAAATCCACCGCTTTCTTTCCGTATGTAAAAGCTCCAGTTCAGGTTGCCCAAGTCATGGAAAACCACGCCCCCGCCTGTGGACCTCTTCAAAACCCTCACACCCAGCCTGCTAGCCTCATCCTCACGGTACCATCCATAGCTGATGTGCCGTGTCTGGCCTGTGACAAGACAGTCGGTGTTTTTCCAAAACCTCACCAGCATTCCGGGCAGCGATTTCTCCTCCACACCCTGAAGTAGTATGTCCTCTAGCGCCAGGTTGAATTCTGGAAGAGTGCTTGTTGTAAGAAGTATCAGGATACGTTTCTCGGTCAATAATATCGGATCACTCACTCCTACATTCTACGCCCCATTCGTCGATAATCTTCCTATATTTTTCAGCGGCCTCCTTCCCTTTCGTGAGGAGTTGAAGTTCTTTCTCCAACGCTTCCGGCTTTATCTGCACAACCCAGCTGCCGTAAGGGTCGCTGTTTATTAGAGAGGGGTTGGAGACAACTTCGCCGTTCGTTTCCACCACGACGCCTGTCAAAGGCGACCGCATGGGCCCCATGTATTTTGCGCTCTCTATTGTTGCGAGGATTCCGCCGCGAGGAACTTTAGTCCCTTTCCCCTTTACCTTGACGTAGATTATCTCTCCGGCGTAGGCTTGGGCGGGGTCTGTTGCTCCGACGAGCACGGCGTCGCCGTCAACTTTGACCCAAACATGATACTCTAAATCGTAGTAAAGGTCTTCGGGTATGTTGCATCCCTTATACATGTTCTATGCACCTTTTTTAGAAGTAGACCACGGCTGTGTCTGGGTCTGAGGCCATCTCTATGAGCGTGGCCGCTCCAGCGAACTGCGCGCCCTCTGGAAGGTCTTTCTGGTCCATCTTCCAGATGACTTTGGCCGCCACGCTGCAGACAAGGAATTTGACGCCGCTCTTCAACGCGAGGTCCACAACCTTCTGAAGAGGTTCTCCGTCGTCGGTTGTCTTCAGGCTCTGAGCCACGTCCTTCTTCAGAAGCGAAGGGCCTTCAGCTATGAAGAACAAAAACGTCTCGTAGCCCATGGCAGCCGCCGCCGAAGCGTAGTAAAACGGGGTGAACGCTTTTTTCGGCTCGTTCATGCCTGTGCTGACAACGAACAGGAAACGTTTTTTAGCTGAGGAATCTTGGCTGTTGGCTTCCAAAGCCATGGTGGGTAGTAAAATAATGGTTATATATAACGTTTTATCGAAATATTCGAAAGTTGTAATGTATGCAACGGTCTCCCAGAAGCTTCGAAAACGTGTTGAGAGGCTTAACGGGGACGGATGGTTTTACGGCGGGCTTCCCGGCCTTCAATGGGAGGTGCAGAACGCGCTAAAGGCTGACGGCGAGGTTGTCAAAAAGATTGCCGCCGAGTTTTACCAAGATTTCCGGCTTCACGAGTTTTTCCACGCGTGCATAAACTGTGGGAACTGCACGTCGAGGTGTCCAGCTTTCAGGTTCGCAGACTTTTCACCGAGAGTGGTTGTGCAGAAAGTGATGCATGGGAGGAGCGAGCCGCTGCTACTTTACCAGATGATTGACCAATACATCTGGGCGTGCTTTCAATGCTATTCATGCTGGGATGTCTGTCCGGCGCAGAACAACCCAGGCGGGTTGATAGCTATGCTGAAAGAGTTGGCTGTCAAGCATGGTCTTCAGTCGGCGAAGAAGACTCTCGAACCCTACAGCCGTGTTCTCTACAAGCTGATGACCACGGGGACGCAGATAACCCCCGACATGCACAGCTCGATAGCTCCTTTCAGGGATTGGGGTCCGCACAAAGCCGAGCTCGCTAAAAACCTTAGGGCTGAGAGAGCCGGCGTACCCGTCGAAAGCCTAGCCGGCGTATTGGACAAGGGATGGAAGGTTGACCCTGAAACCATCAGGGAGCTGTTGATAATCGAGAGAGAGGCCGGGGTGATAGACACAGTCAAAAACACGTTGAAGGACGTGGGCGAGTTTGTTGAGGAAGCCGAGAGAGAATATGGTGTTGGTGCATGACTGAGGAAATAGTCGTAGGCAGCGGTGAAAGCGTCGAGCTGAAGCGGGAGGAGGCGAAGCTTTTCGAGAGACATCTATTCGCCGCAAAAGCACATCTGTCATACGGAACGGTTGAAGAATATCTCAAGATGCTGGAGAAGATGAGGGAGCTGGAGAAACAGGGCGAGATAGACGTTTTCCACGTCGCCGACGAATTCCAGCCTGTAACAGTCCGGACTCTGAGCGGACGGCAGAAGAAGATACCGACTGTGGAGCTGTGGCAGCACAAATCCTGCGGACAGTGCGGCCACATCCCCGGATACGTCACATCGCTCTACTGGATTATGAAGGAGCTTGACGTACCCTTTGTCGACGACACAAACCAAACCTCATGCACCGCATGGAATTACTACGGCTCGGGTACCTCTAACCCCGTAGCCCTCACAGCGGTTTTCCTGAGAAACATGCACGTCGCTTGGGAGAAGAACGCCTACCCGCTCATACACTGCGGCACAAGCTACGGCGACTACAAGGAGGTTCGCTTCCTTGTCATAATGAACAGGGAGCTGAGGGAACGTGTTAAAGCCATCCTGAAGAAGATCGACAGAGACATAGTTGTTCCCGAGGAGCTTGTCCACTACAGCGAATGGCTTCATGTGATGAGAAACAGAGTCGCTGAGAAGAGGAAATATGATGTTTCCAACGTTACTGTCGCGGTTCACGCTGCATGCCACACATACAAGCTGATGCCGGAAGACTACACGTATCAAGACGACATTCTAGACGGTGTAAGGCCTGCTCCGACAACCAGCGTAGCCCTTGCACTCGGTGCGAAGGTTGCCGACTACCGCAACTGGTATGACTGCTGTGGCTTCGGCTTCAGACACATACTGACGGAGAGGGAGATGAGCAGGTCGTTCGCCTACTTCCGAAAGATTCAGCCCATAGTGCGCGACACCAGGGCAGACGTTCTTCTAACCCATGACACTGGATGCGTGACAACGCTTGACAAAAGCCAGGTCGTCCCGCTCGTCCACGGCTATAAGGAAACCATCCCCGTGATGTCTGATTCGCAGTTCGCCGCCCTAGCCATGGGCGCCCACCCGTTCATCGTCTGCCAGCTGCACTGGCACATCGCGGAGAGCAAAAACCTCATGGCTAAAATGGGGATTGAATGGGAGAAATACATGGACGACTACAAACGCTACATCGACGAGATAAAGAAAGGTGCTCGCAGGCCCTCGTTCATAAAATCTCCTGCACGCAGGCTTACGCCAAGAAAGCCAAGTTGAAGTAAAACAAGGGTTCGACGGGCCATGAACGGTTTACCTCCTGTTTTGGTCATCGGCGGCGGACCAGCTGGCCTGAGGGCTGCAGCTGACTTGGCTGACCTGGGTTACAGCGTTGTTTTGGTGGAGAAAAGGGGGGAGCTTGGAGGAGCGCCTGTGAGATGGAAGTATAAGACGCTCGCGCCTGAGCTGAGGCCGACTGAAGAGGTGATGATGCCGTTGATAGAGTATGCTGAGAAGAACGGCCGTGTGAAGGTGTATAAGAACTCGGTGGTTGAGAGATGCGAAGGCGGCGCAGGCGACTTCGCGGTAACTGTCAAGAATTTGAGCAACGGCTCTTCAGAGAAGATAAAAGCCTCAGCCATAATAGTGGCAACAGGGTTTGAACACTTCGACGCCCGCTTTGACCCACGGTATGGTTATGGAAGAAACCCCAACGTCATAGGTATTCATGAGCTTGAAGGCATGATTAAGGAGGGGAGAATCGTCAAACACGACGGCACACCTCCCAAGCGGATAGCGTTCATTTTCTGCGTGGGCTCGAGGGACAGGGCGACGAACCCATGGTGCTGCACGGTCTGCTGCGGCGTAAGCATAAAGCAAGCCATCGAAGTCAAGGAACTCCTGAAAGACGCTGAAATATACGTGATTTATATGGACATAAGAACCTTCGGGCTCTGGGAGAAGCTTTACTGGACGAGCATGGAGGAGTATGGAATCAACTACGTCAGGGGACGTGTTGGAGAGATATACTACTTGGACGGCAAGCTTCTGGTCAAGGGCGAGGACACGCTCGTCAGAGGGCCTTTCGAGGTTCTGTTTGACATGGTTGTGCTGGCGGTGGGCATGGAGCCGGGCGAGGGGACGAAACAAATCGCCAAAGCGTTAAACCTCCGGGTCAACGAGTTCGGCTTCCTGAAGCCCAAACACCCCAACATACACTATGACTCGGGACGCGAAGGTATTTTCCTAGCCGGCGCCTGCGTGGCCCCTATGTCTGTCGAGGAAGCGATAGCGGAAGGCTCGGCCGCCGCCATGCAGGCTGTCAAGCTGCTCAACAGGCTGTCACCGGTGCTGGCTAAAAGCGGTGGAGGCTGATGCCGTCCAAGAAGAAGGGAGAGTTCATCGTCGAACGGAGCTACGTTGACGACCAGCGTATAATCGAGCCTGAGAAGCTTGAGCTGGGCGGCGTTGACATGTCAGGCCGCTGGGGAGTTCTCATCCTACCCAGAACGATCGAAGACTTTGACCACACGCTCTACGAAGAGGTTAAACAACATCCCCGCGGCAAGAACATTCACAAATGCTGGCAGTGCGGTAACTGCACAGCAGCATGCCCCGTCGCTGAGGAAAACCCGCTCTTCAACCCACGATACCTCATACACATAACCCGACTGGGATACAGGCTTGAGCTGCAGAAGTTCGGAAAATACGTCTATTTCTGCTCAAGCTGCGGAAGATGTAGCGAGGCATGTCCCAAGGGTGTTGACCCCAGCGGTGTGATGGAGGCGATTGGAACAGTGTTGAGGAGGCATGCATTATGAAACGTAGCGGAATGGGAGACGCAGTCGCATGGACTGCCACAACCATTACAGCTTTAACGCTCATCGTCCTCTGGCTCAGCCTCATCATCCTCAACGCAGGCCACGGCGTGCAGATAGACCGAAACACCGTCCTGAGCAAGGACATAGTTGACGCCGCCGGGCTGTCATCACTCGCCCTCATCATCATCGCGGTTCTGATAAAAATCAGGCGGAAAAGCGTGGCCATCCTTCTGCAGGAGATACTTTCCATGCTGAGGCCGGTGAAAAACATGCCTGCTAACGGCGGAAAACCCGCAGCCTTCGACACGGCAGCTCTGAAGGAGATGCTGAGGATAGGGGTTTACGAGGTGTTGGTGTTGGGGAAGATGGGGAAGTGCGAGGACTTCAAGCAGTGGTTGAGCCATCTGCTTACCATGTGGGGCTTCATAGGTCTGTTCATAACAACTTCCATCGACGCCATCGTAAACCCTGGCGCCAACCCGCTCCCCATCCTACATCCAGTCAGAATCCTCGGCAACATCTCCGGCATCGTTTTCATGACAGGCTTAACTCTTTCGATAACGAGGAGGCTGGTTGACGGCAGTGTCAGGGCTAACAGCATGTTCTCCGACTGGTCTTTTCTAGCTGTGATGTATGGCACCGGCGCAACAGGATTTATGGTTCAGTGGTTCGCCGACACTGGCAACGCGTTTGGAACCGCAGTCACCTATATCGCACACATGTTTTTCGTCGCCGCTCTCATACCCACAGCTCCTTGGACCAAGTTTATTCACGCGCTCTGGAGGCCTTCATGGGTGATTTACAGCGGGTTGCTCTCAAGGGGTGAGAGCAGAGAGACGTAGATGAGCCTGCATAGGAAGGCGGCGAAGAAGTTTTTCCACAAACCCCATGTCGGCATCGTCAAAAGCTTAGAAGGAATCACGGTTCTCAGGCTGGCGGAAACCCTACACAACATACTCAAAAGCCTAAACATGGACTACGAATACTCGGTTGAAAACGATGGAAACAGATGCACGTTAGATTTTGTGGCATCGTTCAGGCAGCGGAGCCCGATGCAGTTGTGGGTTTACGCCTACGAATCTGACATAGGATGCGTTGTGGAGGTCAAGGTTTTCCATGAGCTTGAGCTCAGCGCCGAGGCGGACGAGCTTCTATCAAGGTTGGTTGACCGTATAGACGCTGCATTATAAGGGAATGTTCGTAGGTTTTCTGGGTGGAGAGCTGCTGTCAGGGATTTGTTACAAACATAATAGATATATATCGTGATAACGTAAGGATAAGATTGATTGAGATGTTCAAAGAGGGGCGGACGAAGGTCTTCCAGCTTCACGCCGACTTCTGTAAGGCTTTCTGCCACCCCACGAGACTGCGCATCCTAGACCTTCTGAGGCATGGCAGGATGAGCGTCAAAGAGCTTCAGGAACAACTGGGTGTGAGGCAAACCATCATTTCACAGCATCTCGCAATTCTACGGAACGTAAACGCGGTGAAGGGGGAGCGCTCAGGCCGCTCCGTCTACTACAGAATTACTGACCCGAGGATAATAGAGGCCTACGACATCATAGACCGGGTGATTAGGGAGGCAAGGGTTCGGGAGGCGAAGATTCTCGCAAAATAGCAAGCCGCTGCCGAACGGTCAAACCTGCTTCTCACCCACGCAGACATCAACCTCGGCCGTTGAGCAAGTTTAGCTGTTCAGGGTCTGCTGCGCTGCTCAGAACTCGTTCTCTAACGGCCTTCGAGAATTCTCTTGCGTGTTTCAAGCATTTTGCTCAGCGGAAGCTGGCCTGGAGCCGTCTCGGCATCGTCCAACGAAGCGTAGGCTATCGGAGCGCCTGCGGCCATCGAAAGAAGCCGTGTTATCATGCCTTTCTCACCCATGCAGAAGGCGACAAGCTTATCGCACGGCAGGTATGTGTAAAGGCTGATTATCCGAAAGTTGTGTTCAACGCTTGTGGAGAACGTGACTATTTTGGCGATGTCGCCGTGTTTCAGGGCTTGTTCAGCCATGTTGACGAGGGTGGATGTCTCGGGGGTTGTCTCGAAACTGTGCCACGAGACGATAAGCCTGCAGCCCAGCTTTTTTAAACGTTCCTCCACGTTTTCGCCGACCGCTTTAAGCTCTACGTCAACGTATGCTGCGCCCATTCCCGCGAGCTTCTCGAGAAGTTCGATTCTCTCCCCGTCGGACAATGTTGACTTCCCGCCTTCGCCGACGGGCCTGAGCGTCAGTATCAGCCTGTCGGCATACGGCTTGAGAATGGCGTAAACCTTGTCCCAGTTGGTTATGTTTGTGAGGTCGAGCCTTGCTTCGGCCAGGTCTGCTCCCTGCTGTAAAGCAGCTGAAACACGTCTTCCCAACTCCTCCTCATCCCTTCCGTAAACCGAGACGCAGACCAGAGTTTTTCTCATTTCTCCACGACTGTTTCTTCCACGGCCATTCCGAAATGCCGGCCTTTAGCTTGGGAGACGTGGCAGAGGATTTTGTCGCCTTTCTTAAGCTCTGTGACGGGTATGAGCTGGCCGCTTGCTGTCACAAACCTTATCGTCTCGGCGTTCTGCACGGTGACGGCTCCTGTTAACCCTTCCGCCGAAGCTTTCACAAGCCTTAACGGCCTTCTCTCTATCTTCACCCTTCCAACCGAAGTTATTCTTGTTCTTCCGCTGGCTGAGACTACGAGGACTCTGTCCCCTGCTTCAAGCTCCGAAAGATAGCGGGTCGAGCCGTCGGGCATCAGAACGTAGCTGTGGACTGCTCCGGCGTTGACTCTGAAAGGCCTCGGCGACGTGAAGCTTGACCCTACCGACTCGTTGTGTATCATGAAGAACATGTAGGCCCTGCTGCCCACCAGCATCCCCTCGCCCATATCAAGCATGCTGACGGTGTCGACGCAGGCCCTGTCTCCAACGCCCACGTCTCGCACCTCTTCAACAACCGCTTCAACCAACGGGATGCTCTCAGGCTTTTTCACTAGTTCATACAGCATTTTAAGCTCCTGCTCGTCCCTAGGCTTGACAACAACCCCGTCAACACCTTTCTCAAGTATGTTGATAAAGAGCTCCGCTTCAGTCACGCCGCCGACCTCAGCCAAAACACTGCAGCCCGTCCCCGACATCATGGCTATCAGGTTCTCCACAGGAATTATCTTCCAGTCGCTGGTGGCGATGACAACCTCGTCGCAGCCCTGTCGAGCGTGCTGGACAATTTTCTCAAGGTCTTGGGGTGCTTTGACAGTGATGCGGGGGATTTCGGCTGGCTTTTTTCCAAGCCTGTTGAAGCCGTTCTTGCTTGGAACGTAGATGTCGAACTCTGCTGAATGCTTGGGCGGTGTTTCGGCTATGAAAGAGCTGAAACCCAGCTGCAAAGCTTTGCGGAAAAGCTGCTCGTTCCCCGAGATATCGACGACAACTTTTTTCATGCCGTCAATACCGTCAGAGCCTCTTCAACCGTGCGGCCCTCAATGACTATCCGTCTCAAAGCCTTCACCATGTGCACTGGAGAGCTGTGCTGGAAGACGTTTCTTCCAAACGTTATGCCCAAACATCCCCCAGCCACCGAGGCGTAGGCAAGCCTCAGAACATCTTCGTCTCTCTCCATCTTCGGCCCTCCCGCGGCGACGACGGGGACGGGGCATGTTTTCACAACCCGTTCAACATCCATGATGTTGGCGGAAGGCATGGGTGTCTTGACTATGTCGGCTCCAAGCTCCGCTCCAACACGCGCCACATGGCTTATGGTGAATGGGTCGCTTGCATCCTTAATGTTCTCACCACGGGGATACATCATGGCTATGAGAGGCATCTGCCATTCGTCGCATGCGTCAGCTGTTTCACCCAGCTGCTCGAGCATCACGTCATCGTCAGCGCCGCCTATGTTTATGTGGACGGAGACAGCGTCGACGCCCAGCCGGACAGCCTCCTCGACAGAGGAGACAAGAACCTTCCTGTTGTACCTGCTGCTCAGCTGGGTGCTGGCGGACATGTGCATGATCGACCCTATTTTCAGCGGCCTCTTCAAACCCCTAAAAACACCTTTGTGGGCTAGGACGGCTGTAACCCCCGCGTTCTCCAAAAGATAGACGAGGTTTTCTATCTGCTCAAGCCCTTGGACGGGCCCTATTGATGTTCCGTGGTCGAGCGGTACGCAGAGCATTCTCCCGTTTTCGAGAAGCCTGCTCAGCCTAACCTGTTTCCCGAAAACCATGCATCTCAGCTCTCCAATAAACCGAAGTGATGGGCGAGCTCAGCCGTCAGTATCGTTCCGCCAGCGGCCCCCCTTATGAGGTTATGGCTCAGCGATATGAACCTGACCGTGTTGTTGTATACTCTCAGCCTGCCAACCGACACGCTCATCCCCGGAACAGAGCCGGCGTCAACGTCTATCCGTGTCTGAGGCCTGTCGTTCTCCCTGTGAACTATTATGGGCCGGCGGGGTGCTGTGGGAAGGTTAAGCTCCTGCGGAAGCGAAACATACTCCTCCAGAAGATGTGAGACAGTTTCGACGTCGGTGTTGTTTTCAGTCTCCACGAATACCGACTCCATGTGGCCGTCCAAAGTTGGGACACGCGTGCATGTGGCAAACACCTGCATGTCGTCTGAGACCACTCTGTCATCTACGGGACGGCCCAGTATCTTGACAGCTTCAGCCTCAACCTTGCCCTCCTCGCCCGAAATGTAGGGAATTATGTTTCCGAGGATTGAGAGGGAGGGGACGCCGGGATATCCTGCCCCCGAAACAGCCTGCATGGTGGTGACTATCACACGCTTTATGCCCAGCGACTTTTGAATCGGATGGAGGGGCAAGACCAACCCTACTGTTGTGCAGTTTGGTGTGGTGACTATGTAACCATCCCATCCACGGTTTTTCCTCTGTGTTTTAATGAGGTTGAGGTGGTCGGGGTTTATTTCGGGAACTATGAGAGGTACATCCTTCTCCATCCTGAAGGCGGCTGCATCGCTGTAAACCGGGAAGCCTGCTTCCGCAAACTTCGGCTCAGCCTCTCTCGCAGCCTCGGTCGGAAGGCATGAGAAGACAAAGTCTGCGTCAACTTTTTTAGGGTCGGTGGGCAAAACCTCCATCTCAGCTATCTCTTTAGGCGGCATGGGCGCCTCACCTCTCACTGCCTCCACATACTTACGGCCAACCGACTCCTTACCCGTCAAACATCTAATCCTAAACCATGGATGGCTCTGGAGCATTCTTATGTAATGCTGTCCAACCATCCCCGTTGCTCCCAGTATGGCGACGCTGTACGGCTTCATGCTTTAGAAACAGCCTTACTACTATTTACTTTTTCTCACGGGTATTACTTGACGTCGGTGCTTGGACTGCGATCGTTTAAATAAGGACAGCGGTTGGTAGTTGAGGCAGGGAGCTCAGCCTGTATGGTCTTCGAGATAGAAGATTGCTAGAGCTTGACTTTTTTCAGGCTTAGGGAGTTTGTTAACACCGAGACTGAGCTTAGGGCCATGGCTATGGCTGCTAGGACGGGGTTGAGGAAGCCGGCAGCGGCAACCGGAATTAGCACGGTGTTATATATGAAAGCCCAGAAAAGGTTCTGCTTCACCTTCCGCATCGTTTGTCTGCTGAGCTTCAGCGCTGTCACAACCTTCCTCAGGTCCTCGCTCAGCAGCACAATTCCCGCCGACTCCACTGCCACATCTGTCCCGCTGCCTATGGCTATTCCGACGTCTGCTGTGGCGAGGGCTGGCGCGTCGTTGACTCCGTCGCCAACCATCGCAACCCTGTATCCTTGGCTCATCAGGTTTTTGACGGCTTCCGATTTCTGGGCTGGCAGAACCTCGGCCAACACTTCGTCGATGCCGGCTTGTTTGGCTACGGCCTTGGCGGTTCTCGCGTTGTCCCCCGTCAGCATCATGACTCGGATGCCCATGGACCTGAGGGCTTCGACGGCTTCCCTAGCGTGCGGCTTGAGCGTGTCAGCCAAACCCATCATTCCCGCTAAAACCCCGTCCACAACCACGACCATGACTGTCTTTCCCTCATCTTGCATCCTTTGGACAAGCGCGTCCACAGCCGCTGTATCGCCTGCAACCATCTCCAGCATCCTCAAGCTGCCCACAACGACGGAGTGGCCTTCGACAACGGCTTTCACACCCATCCCCGGAATGTAAACAAAGTCCGACGGCGCAGTCATGTCGATGCCTTTGTCCGACGCGTGTTTGACAACAGCTTTTCCGATGGGGTGTTCCGAGCCTTTCTCAGCGGCTGCAGCAAGCCTGAGTAGCTGGTTTTCGCTCAAGCCGTTCAACGGAATTACTTCTGTTACTGAAGGCTCTCCAACAGTCAGCGTTCCTGTTTTGTCGAAGACGACTGCGTCTACTTTGCTGGCTTTTTCGACGTATTCGCCGCCTTTAATCAGCACGCCGTTTTCAGCCCCTCTTCCAACTCCAACGACTAACGCGGCTGGCGTAGCGAGGCCGAGGGCGCAGGGGCATGCGACGATGAGGACGGCGACGAAGGCTACGAAGCCCGTGGGGAAGACAGAAGCTTTGACAAGCGTCCATGCGGCGAGCGACAGGATGGCTGTGGTTACGACGGCTGGGACGAAGAACGAGGCAACTCTGTCCGCCAGCTTCTCTACAGGCGCACGTCCAGCCTGAGCCTGCTCAACGAGCTCGATGATCTGCGCCAACACCGTGTCGGAGCCCACGCGCTCAGCCCTAACTTTGATGAAGCCAGTCTTGTTTATAGTACCTCCTATCACCATATCCCCCACCGATTTGTCGACAGGCGTACTTTCTCCAGTCACCATCTTCTCGTCGAGCGAGGCATGGCCTTCCACGATGACGCCGTCTGTTGGGATTTTTTCACCTGGCCGGACGACCATTATCTCGCCAACCCTCACCTGCTCCACAGGTATCTCAACCTCGACGCCGTCCCTCAAAACCCGTGCCATGGTAGGCTTGAGCTCCAAAAGCCTTCTTACGGCGTCTGAGGCCCTGACCCTCACAAAATGCTCTAAAACCTTTCCCAACAGTATGAAAGCTATTATGAGCGCTGAGACTTCGAAGTATGTTCCTGGCTGGAAATACTGTGGGAAGAAGGTTACCAGCGTGCTGTATCCCCACGCAGCCGTCGTCCCTATTGCTATCAACGTATCCATGTTAGCCGCCCTTGCTTTGAATGCATGGGCCGCACCTTTGTAGAAGCGTGAGCCTGCAACCAGCTGGACAGGCGTGGCCAGTATGAAGAGAACAAGGTCGTGGATGTTGTGGGGCAGGGTCACAAACCATGTCAGGATGAGGGTCGGTACACCGAGGGCGAAGCTGAGCACAGTCAACTGCTTAAGCCTCCTGAACTCAGCCTCAGGCGCCATGAAGGTTTGTAAACATGTTTCGCAGCAGAAATAATACACCCTGCCTCTGACGGTTGCACGCAGAGCTTCTGGAGACTCCTCTACATACATGCCGCAGACAGGGTCTTTGGCCATCCGGCCCCAAAAAACATCAGAAGATAAAATACTTTAACAATAAACCCTCTACATGGTTTGCGGGGGCTTTTGGCCGTGAGGCAATGGACAGCAGGTTTAATACGATGTAATCAGCTGGTTTCAAGCAATAGCCGTTGGATAAAGAATAAGTAAATGTTGTTAGGTGTAAAGTTAGCTGGGTTTGACGGGTTTCGACAAGCTTCTGAGAGAGTATTTGGATGCAATTCGGCTTGTGAGGAGCGAGGCTGAGCGGGCTGACCGTTTTAGGGATTTTGTGCGGAAAGTGTTTCCGGATGTTGAGGTTGGCGGCATTAGGGGTTTCTATCCAGGGTTAGAGAGGTATCTGAAGACGGTTGGTGTCGGTCAGGTTGTGAGGGGTAGGGCTGACGCTCTTTTCGGAAGTTTGGTGGTGGAGTTTGAGTCTGTGCTTGACAAGGCTCATGAGGATAAGGCTAGGGAGCAGCTCTCGAAGTATGTTGTGGCGATCTGGTCTGCTCAGGCTGATTTGGGTCAGCCTAGGGGTAGGCTGACTGCCGTGGCTACGGATGGTGTTGTCTTCGTGGTTTACAGTCCTCGTTCTCTTGTGTCACGTGGTCCTGTGGCGTTGGAGCAGGTTATTTTAGAGGAGGTTGACCGTGTGGACATTTCGTCGCTGAAGGCTGAGGATGCTTATGTGTGGTTGAAGCGTTACATCATCACAGCTGCTGGGGAACTTCGTCCTGTCGACCCTGATGAGTTTGCGCGTGAGTTCGGCGTTGGTTCGAGAGTTTTCAGAGAGACTATCAAGAAGCTGGAGGCTGGCTGGGGTAAGGCTAAGGCTGATTCTATAGCGCTTTATGAGCAGTGGGATTCTCATCTTAGGATTGTGTATGGCTCAGCGGTTGGTAGCGAGGAGCTTTATCTTCGCCACACCTATCTCGCGACTCTTGCTAAGCTTGTGGTCTATTCTGCCTATTCTGGTGGTGCGTTACCGGTGTCCCGAGAAGAGCTGGTGAAGATTCTCGACGGCTCCATTTTCCGCGAGTGGCGTATCGTGAACTTTATAGAGGAGGACTTGTTTTCTTGGGTTCATAGGGTTGACGAGGGTGTTGAGGCGGCGCAGTTCATAGCTTCCGGGCTCTCGTCGTACGATTTGACTACTGTTACGCTTGATGTGTTTAAGGAGATTTATCAGGGGTTGGTTGACCCTGAGGCTAGGCATGATTTGGGCGAGTACTATACGCCTGACTGGCTGGCTGAGATGATTGTCGGCGATGTTGTGGGCGATAATCCTTATCAGAGCGTGCTTGACCCTGCATGCGGGTCTGGAACCTTTCTGGCAGCCGCCATCTCTCTGAAAAAGCAGCGCATCAAGGATTTGAAGCCAGCTGAGCTGCTGAACCATATTCTTGGGAACGTGGTTGGCCTAGATGTTCATCCACTGGCCGTAATTATCTCCAGGGCGACCTATCTTACGACACTTGGTAGGGAACTGTTGGAGTACAGGGTTGGTGACTTGGTTGTTCCCGTTTATCTGTCCGACTCGATTAACCTGCCGACAGAAGCCACAACAGTTCAAGGCGGTGTAAAGGTTTACTCCGTCTCAGCCGATGGACTGGAGCTCGTTATTCCCGCAGACCTTGCCGAGTATCCTTTGCTGGCTGATTCCGTCGTGGATGCTGTTCGAGATTATGCTAAGGATGTTGTGTCGGGCGTCAAGAGCGACTTAGCTTATTTCCGCTCTTACATCATGAGTAGAGTTCCAAAGTTAAAAGCATTGGACTTCGGAATCATTCAGTCTCTCTACTACACGGCTAACAACTTGGTTAATCTAACTAACAGAAAGAGAGATACAGTGTGGGGCTTCATCCTGAAGAACTACTACAAGCCCATTTTCCTAAGCAAGAGAAAGTTTGACGTGATCGTTGGAAACCCGCCTTGGCTGTCTTACAGGTATGTTCGTAGCATAGACTATCAAAAGTTCCTAAAAGAGTTAATCGTTGATAAATATGCTCTTCTGCGTTCGGAGAAGGTTGAGCTAATGACTCACATGGAGCTTGCGACGCTCTTCCTAGTTAGGTGCGCCGACCTCTACTTGAAGAAAGGCGGCATCATATGCTACGTCATGCCTAGAAGCGTCTTTGCAGCTGACCAGCACCATAACCTTAGAGCTGGCTTGCTTAACTTGAGTCTTGCTATGACCAAGCTGGTGGATCTGGGGGAGGTTAGCCCTTTGTTTAATGTGCCAGCTTGTGTGATCTTTTGCAAGCTTGGGGCAAAGGTTTCCTATCCGATTGAGGGGCGTGTTCTAAGCGGTCGCCTTCCGAAGAAGAATGTTGGCTATCATAGTGCGATGAGTTTAATGGAGAAGAACGTGAGGGCTTGGTTTGAGCTGAGGCAAGTTGGGGAGCGGAGCTTTCTGGCCCAAGTAGGTGCCGAGCCGACGCCGATCATCTCAGGGCGGAGCCCCTATTATAAGAATTTCAGGCAAGGTGCAACCATAGTCCCGAGGCCGGCCTGGTTCATTGACGTCAAACCTCATCCTAAACTTGGCTTAAATCCTAAGATGCCTTACGTAATAACGTCAAGCAGGGCAGCGGAGAGAGCAAAAGAAGCGTACAAGGATGTTAATTTAAGGGGGAACGTAGAGGCCGATTTTCTCTACGGTGTTCTCTCAGGCTCGGAGCTTGTGCCGTTCGGCCACCTTGAACCTCTTATCGCGGCGCTTCCTATAGAGCCAGATAATAAGACGGGAGGATACAGGCTGGTGCAGAGGAGCGAAGCTAGGGGTAGAGGGTTCACTAGTCTGGAAAAGTGGTTGAAGAAAGTGGAAGAGGTATGGAAAGCTAAGAGAGGCGAGAAGGCTGATAAACTTGATATCTATCAGCGGTTAGACTACCAAGGAAATCTCACAGCCCAGAGTCCTTCGAAGAAGTTTAAGGTACTTTACAATACCTCCGGTACGTACTTAGTCTCATGCGTAGCTGAAAACATGCCGAGAACCATCAGGATTAATGGTGCCAGAATACGGTTAAGCGGTCTCATAGCCGACTGGACAACATTTTGGTATGAAGCCGATGACGAAAACGAGGCTCACTACATCTCAGCTATTCTTAATTCTCCACATATAGATGAAGCGATAAAACCCATGCAGGCTAAAGGAGCTTTTGGTGAAAGACACATCGTCAAAAAGCCTTTGGAGTTTCCTATCCCCCTCTATAACCCCGACGACTCAGCCCACAGAAAGCTAGCCGAGCTAAGCAAGACATGCCACAAGAAGGTAGCCCAAATCCTACCAGTCCTCGCCCAGCGGTACAAAAGCATAGGAAAAATCAGACAACAAATCAAAAAACAACTCAAAAACGAAATCACAGAAATAGATACGCTAGTCAAACAACTGCTAAATCAATAAGGTGGCTGATTGTTTTAGTGGTGATGGCGGACGGTGGAATCAGGCTCGCCGTGAAGGTGGCGAGGGAGATGGCTGAGACTGTTAGGCGGCAGCTGATTAAACAAAACCTTTTCGACCGTTCGCGTTGCATCGTCAAAACGGAAAACTATGTCCTCATCCCTGTGCTGGCACGTCCTCTGGATGCGTTTGAGGTTGTTGAGGCGGAGCTTCCTTCCAGAAAACCCCTCGTCGAAACAGTGTTGAAGGCTTCTTTCGACATCGTCGGCAGCATCGCCGTAATCAACGACATGGACATGCCGCGGGACAAGGCTGAAGCATTAGCGGTTGAGATTGTCCGCCACCATCCAAGAGTGAAAACCGTGCTCCAGAAGACAGGCATGGTTGCAGGCGAAGAGCGTGTCGCAGCCTACCATGTTCTCCACGGCGAGCCCGTCACCGAGACAGTACACCGCGAGTCAGGCTGCGTGTTCAAAGTTGACTTAGCCAAAGCCTTCTTCAACCCAAGGCTTTCAGGCGAGAGGCTACGCGTCGCCTCACAGGCCGGAGAAAACGAGGCTGTGCTTGACATGTTCGCAGGCGTCGGCCCCTTCTCCATAATCATAGCCCGCAAAAAACCCTCCACAACTGTCTACGCTGTGGAGAAAAACCCTGCCGCACACCAATACCTCCTCACAAACATCAAGTTGAACAAGGTTGAAGAACGTGTGAAACCCTTTCTCGGGGACGCAGCAGAGATAGTTCCAACCCACGACACCTGCTTCAACCGCATAATCATGAACCTCCCACACCAGTCAATCAAATACCTGCCCACAGCTTTGGAGAAAGCAGCTCCAAACGCCACAATCCATCTTTACGTCGTCGAAGAAAGAAACAAACCATCAACAACACGCCAAACAATAGCAGAAATCTCCGAAAACATATCCGTGGTCGGAGAAAGAGTTGTAAAAGAAACCTCACCAAAAGCGGTCATCAAAGCCTACGACCTTTTGGTCACAAAGGCTTGACACCTACCGCCGATATGGGAATGTTTAAGGAACAACTCTTACGCGAACGCCTTCCAACCACGGCCATGGTATCGTGAAAACCACGTAGTCGCCAGGCTTGTCAAACTCAAAAACAACCGGCTGCCCCGCCGGGACGGGAGTCTCGAAGACTATCTCGCCCCAAGATGTTCCGTTCTCAAAGCGAATTACTTTAGTAATGCGTATCGCTGCAAAGAAAGATTGGTTGTTGTGGATTATTTTGACGGCAGGCCTTTCCCTCAATGAGACGACAAACCATCCATCAACCCTTGGAACACCGTCCGCCACGACTATAAGCGATTGAGCAGTATCAGGAATATACGCGTTCCGAGGTATCTCAACCACGATGACATCACGCCTGCCTTCTTCGCCGTACTTCACCAGCAGGGTGACACTGGCTAAAACAGCTAAAGAAACAGACACCGTCAGAAGCATCTTTTTAGACAGATTCACAACCAACCGTCAACCGTGAAGCTGGCTAAAATAACTATCGGAGTTACAAAAGCACTGCACAACGTTCTCTACGTGTAAACCCACTATCACCGCAACAGCTTTTTAATCTGGGGCTGTGGGTTTTCAGATGGTTTGAGGTTCTTCCAGGTCAGCTCGAATGATGTTGCAGCCGTTGCTGCCGAGATAGCTTCAGCCAGGAAGCCTCTAGACTTCTACGTCGAAACCGTCAGGAAAATTGTAGAAGACGTAAGGGTCGGCGGTTTGACGGCGTTGATGCAGTATGTCAACCGGTTTGACTCTCCGAAGGTGACGGCTGACACGTTGTTTGTTCCGCGTGCAAAACTGGCTGAAGCCTACGGAAGAGTTGATGAAAAAACCAAGAACGCTTTGAAGAAAGTCGCTGAGAACGTTGAGAAGACCAGCCGCTCCCAGCTGACGAGGCTCAACTTTGTCAGAAGGGTTGAGGAAGGCGTGAAGGTCGTTTACAGAACCGCTCCGCTGCCGTCTGTCGGCTGCTACGTGCCGGGAGGCGCGGCCAGCTACCCCAGCACAGCCTTGATGACCGTCGTCCCAGCCAAAACAGCGGGAGTTCCAAGGGTCGTCGTCTGCACCCCGCCAAGCCAAGACGGCATGTTAAACGACGTGGTCATGGCAGCTCTCTACCTGGCGGGAGCCGACGAGGTCTATGCCATGGGGGGGCCGCATGCCGTCGCAGCCATGGCCTACGGCGTCGAAAAAATCATGCCCGTCGCCAAGATTGTCGGCCCTGGAGGCCCGTATGTTACTGCGGCTAAGAAGCTTGTCAGCAGCGATGTTCCCGTAGACATGCTGGCGGGGGCTACGGAGCTGATGGTTTTCGCCGACGACGTGAGGGATGCTGAGGATGTTGCGTTGGAGCTTTGCGCGCAGGCTGAGCACAGCCCCGACACCCTGGTAGGCTTGGTCACCACATCTGACGAGCTTGCTTCCGAGGTCATGAAATACGTCAAGCTCATCGCTCCAAGGCTTGAGCGGGGTAAGATTGTGGAAGAATCGCTTGAGAAAAACGGCTACGTCGCTCTTTGCGACAGCTTCAAGACAGCCGTCGAGCTCATTCAGACAATCGCCCCCGAACATCTTTACGTGACGTCGAAGCCTGAGAAAATCGTCCCCCATGTTTCAAACGCAGGCGTGATATCAGTGGGTCGTTTCACCTCTCCAGCGCTTTGCGACTACGTCGTCGGAGTCAACCACGTTCTCCCCACGATGGGCCAGGCCCGCTTGAGAGGCGGGTTGAGCGTGCTCGACTACGTCAAGATAGTCGCTGAGGTGAGGGTTCTAAAGGGTGCGGCTAAAAGGCTTGGAAAGCATGCAGCCCTGCTGGCGAGAGCGGAAGGCCTGCCAACACACGCAGCAGCGGCGGGAAGATGGTCGGACTCACGGTAGAGGCGGAGGCGGGTTCTCCAGCCTCCGAACAGGCGGGCTGTTCTTCCTCGAAACCCAGCGACATCCATGGATGTAAAACCGTAGAAGACGGTTAACATCAGCCGTCACACCTATCCGTCTTGTGACGGCGATTTTCTCAAACACATATCCATCATCCTCGAGCCAGGCTACATCGGAGCTGCAGAGGTCTAAGCCGTCCATGGACCTGTCGACGCCCAAGGTTTTGCAAAGCCTTCCAGGCCCGTCAAGCCTTCCTTCAACGTTCTCGACGGGCTGAGCCGCCCTCAGCAACACAGCCTCACCGCCGCCTTTTACGACGTTCATGCAGTTATGTGTGTGAACCATGTAAACGTACAAGGTTCCCGGAGGCCCGAACATGCTCTTGTTCCGCGGCGTCATCCCTCTGAAAGCATGGTTGGCCCTATCGTTCCTGACGTAAGCCTCAACCTCCACAATCCTAACCCGCTTACTCACATCCTTGTTCACGACAAAGATTTTGCCCAGAAGCCTTTTGGCAAGCTCGACCGTGTCACGGTCGTAGAAGCTCAAGCCCAGCCTCAACTTCCTTCAACCTTCGTCAAGCGTTCTCTGTTTGTAGAAAGGCTTCAGGCTGTCGGCCAACTCCTTCGCCCTCTGTATGTCTTTGAAGAAGGTTGTTTTGTTGGCTGGGTTGTAGAGGGCTGCGGCGGGATGGTAGGTGCAGAAGTATTTGCGGCCGTGTTTTTCAAAAGCTTTCCCCCTCACAGCCGTAACAGACCCTATGCCGAGAAGGGTTTGGACAGCAACGGCTCCCAACAAAATGATAAGCCTCGGGTTAATAGCCTCAATCTGTTTGCGGAGATACCTGTCGGAGCATATGCTCCGTTCCTCGGGTGTTGGCTCCCTGTTGTCAGGCGGACGGCATTTCACAACGTTCGTTATGAAAACATCCTCACGGCTCCAGCCCGCTTCCTTCAACGCCTCCGTCAAAAGCTTCCCAGACCTTCCGACAAAAGGCCTGCCCTGAAGGTCCTCATCCTCGCCAGGACCTTCACCTATGAGCATTACCTCAGCTCTGTGGTTGCCCTCGCCTGGAACAGTGTTGGTCCTGCTCCGCCACAGCGGGCAGAGCGTGCATCTCCTAACCTCCTCCGCTATCTTGTCAAGCTCATCCAGCTCAGTCGAAGAACTCATCCATGTAAACAGCTCCAGCCCAATTGATAAGGCTGTCTCCTTTGTTTGGCCTTCTTCGAAGAAAGGTCGATGACATTATTCTTAATAGGGTGTTGTCGCATGCTGTGTACATGGATGCGACGGCTGACGAGAGGCTTTCAACAGGTAACCCTATGCTCGACAGAATGCTCGGCGGCGGCTTCATCAAAGGCAGAACATACCTCGTGACGGGTGAGACAGGAGTTGGAAAAACTATTCTGGCCCTTCAATTCCTTCTCAACGGGTTGACACGCAACGAAACATGCGTCTACGTTACGATAGACGAGAGGATTGAAGGGGTTTTGAGAGGCGCTGAATCCCTCGGCTGGAACTTCTGGGCCTTCATGGAGTCGGGAAGGTTTATCCCGCTGGAGCTGAGGCTTTACGCAGCCGAGGCCAGGAAATACGGGAAGGAGAGCAGAGCCTTCGTGGACGCGATATTCAACGCAACGAGGGGAAGACGTTTCTCCCGCTTGGTGCTCGACCCTGTCTCAGCCCTGGCGCAAGGAGCTAAAGAAGAGTTCTACGTCCGAGAATACCTTCGAGAAATAATCACGATGATTGAGGAAAGGTTCAGGGTGACGACTTTGATGACGACAGACATACCCACAGGGTCGAAGAGGATGAGCAGGTTCATGCTTGAAGAGTTTCTCGCTTCAGGTGTCATAGTGCTGGGGGTTAGGCAGGTGGGCGGAAGGCTTGTGAGAACAATTTACGTGAGAAAAATGAGGTGGTCGGCCATGGATTCAACCATGTACGTTTTCACGATAGAGCCTGAACGCGGCATCATAATCCACGAGCCCTACGACGAATTCATCAAAAAACTCAACACACCAGTAGACGTGCACGCAGAAAGATAAATCCAACCCATGACCTCGGCTCAAGTGTTGGAAGGCAATCTTGCCCAATACCGTGACGAGCTGCTCCATGAAGTTGAGAGAGTCTACCGTGTCGCGTCGGAGTTTCGAAGAAGGACAAACAGCCCCCTCCCCTACGTTGAGACGGTTTTCGCCGACAGGATGGAAGAACGGGTTGAGCTGCTTGTAGGACCTAAAGACGTTGCTGAGAAAATACGTATGCTGAG
>JAWBJZ010000005.1:0-45907 GCA_038832005.1 Candidatus Caldarchaeum sp. | reverse complement strand
TTGGCTGGCCTTTGGCTTAGGGATGTGTCTGAGAGGTATGGCTTCACAGATGCTTCTAGGGAGAGTGTTAGGGAGTGGGTTCGTAGGCTGAGGAGAGCCTTCAACCCTATACGTAAGCCTGGGAGGCTGGTCGCAGTGGATGAGGCTGTCGGGAAGAGGCTTGGCGAAAGGGTCTATCTATGGTCAGCGGTAGCCGTATACGCCTCTAAGGGCAGGTCCATTCTTAATGCCCTGGTGTTGCTGAGGATGCATGTGAGGGCATAGTCGTGGATAGGGGTCCATGGCATCCATGGGCATAGAGTACTTCCACGAGACCTTTGGGAATAGGAACAAGACAGGACCAGAAGACTCCACAACAACATAAACTCAAAGACAGTAAAGAGTATAGAGGAGATAGCTGCAGCAATAGCCCCAATACATAACCTACTCCTCAGAACCCAAACAAGAGAAGGAGGCGTAATACCTAGCTGACAGTACCCTTAGCCACAGGCGAAATGTATATAAGCTCGCCCGCGCCATCCGACCACACAGATGTCTAAGGTTTCGCCTGTTAACTTATTTGTGGTTTTTCTTCTGCTAGGGCTGCTCATGCTCGCGACAGCTCCAGCATACGCTGATGAAGATGAACATGAGAATAACGAGGCTGAACATGAAGAAAAGGAAAATGAAGCAGCTAAAAGCGCAGGCTTAGGTGGAGGCATAGCTAGCATGATTTTGTACGCAACAATTGCTGGAGTGGTAGCGGTGATAGGTTATATTGTTTGGCAAGTGTTGAGAAGGAGAACTAAGAGCGGATAGAATTGTTCGATAAGATGATGCTATTCCTTTTTCTTCTCATAAGCATCATAGCCCCCTTTGCTGGCGAAGGCCACGCAATAAATGCGCTTGGGTCATCAGCAGTCGCAGTGGGGTTAATAGCAAACATCGGGTTCATGTTGTACAACAGGCTGAGAATGTTTTCGAAGAACTTATTCCACGGCGAAATTGTAAAACAGCTGCAGCTGATGTATAAGCCTCTTTTGAACGCTCACATAATGTTAAACATGCTCGGATATTTTGCAGGCATGACCCATGGGCTACTGTATGTCAGACATCTTGAACCGATATCAATCTCACTGGTGTTTGTAATGAACGTGTTGATGGCCAGCGGTTTTCTTTTACGATACACCTCAGCCAGGGACGTAAGAATATTTAACAAGCTGTTGCACAGTCAGTTGATACTTTCCGTTATGTTAGTCATGCTTGTAATACTGCATGCTATGACTGCGGAAGAATAGCGGTAATCTAGACAATGCGCACGGAGTTTTTGAACCTAAGGCTGAATACGACGGCGGCTGACACTATTTTCCAGCATTGGTTTTGAGACGGGTTTGCTGAAACATTCACGGATGGACGTGAGGCTGTAGCCAACGTTATGCGGGATTGACAGAATCTCATGAAACAGTCTAGCCAATAAAAATGAGCCATGGTTAATTGTCTCATAGACCCCATGAAACTTTTTTGTCTGGTCTGATCACTATGAAGGGTGCTTCGCCTTCCTTCCATGGAGAGGCCCTAACCCATGCAAAATTCTTGTAGAAAAGCTGGTAAACCTCCTGGTATTCAGGGCCTTTCTCGAGTATAAAGGCTTCCCCCAACACCATCACGGCTTTGTTGGGCTTGTAAACGTCGACAACCAATGCAACGCGTTTGTTTTTCTGGATGTTGGCGAGCTTCTTGGTTCCGTAGTCTGTTGCGATGTAGAACTTCGTGTCTTTAAACAGGTATGCTACTGGGACTACATGAGCTTGGTTGTTTTCATCGGCTGTGGCTAGCCTGCAAAGCTCATTCTTCTGTATGAACCTAAGCTCAGAATCGGTGGACACGTTCAACCTACTGTGTGCAAACGTAAAAACATAACGTCCATAGTCAGCACGAAATCCTTGGAAAAACATATTTGAGAGGATGGAGGAAAAGGTTGTGAAGGGGAATGTCAGGTAAACCCGGGCAAAAGATAACTTATGTCTCTCTCTTCGCGGACGAAAGCCTGCATCCAGCATATGAGAAAGCGTTGGCAAACGTCGAAAGAACATATCTTGGAAAACATTATCCTATGTACGTCGAGGACAGGGAGGTCTTTTCCGATGATGGCTTATGATGGTCGCCATCATCGGAAAATAAGCCTTTACCGTCACTGTCTTAAAGCAAACATCCCCGGCGGCCTCCCGCCACAGCGTCTGTCTGAAGCTTGATAAAGTGTGTTGTGCCGATTATGTTTGTGCAGAAGGCTGGGGTTTGGAGCTTCTTGGGACACGGTGACGTTGTTTGGGTTTACGTTGATAAGCCTAGTCACAAAGTCATTGACTAGCTGGTGCGTCAGTTTCCCTTCAACGCCTCGAATCTTGAAGACTGTTTCTCGAAAATTCAGCTTCCGAAAATCGACTCCTACCCCAACCATGTTTTCATCATAGCCTCAGTAGTTCCCGTCATGTTGATGCCCGTGGCTTTATGGGACGCAGGTTTTGGTTAAAAAGTTTATATGCTTTCAGTGGATGTGTGAAACTTGTGAAAAACGTGTCGGCCTTGTCTAAAACCTTGGTCATCGCGGTTGCGGTCGTCGTGCTCGCCGTCGGCGCAGGCCTCTTCGTTGTTCTCGGCGGATTTTTGACACAGCCCGCAGAGCCTATCAAAATAGGGGTTTTAGCGCCTTTGACAGGTCCTCCAGCTAGAGCTGGGAAGGCGATGGCGAACGCCGCCGAGCTTGCGGAAGCCGACATAAACGCCGCAGGAGGCTTGCTGGGGAGGAAAGTCGACATCATAGTATACGATTATGAGGACAAGCCTGACACAGGTAAGCTGGTTGCTGAGAGGGCGGTTCTGCAGGACAAGGTCGTGGCTCTGGCTGGGATTTTCAGGAGCGAGGTTGCCATGGTTGCCGCCGAGATCGCCGCCGACCATAAAGTCCCGCTCGTCGTCGGAACAGCCCAAACACCTGCGTTGACAAAACTCGTCATAGACAACTATCAAAGATACAAGTACGTCTTCAGGTCTACCACCAACGCGACATCGCTGGGAAACGTTCTCACAGACTTCATAATGCATTACTTAGCTCCGAAATACGGTGTGAAGAAGGTTGCATTCCTTCAGGAGGATGTCCTTTGGGCCAGAGGGTTGGTGGCGGCTGAGACGCCTCGGCTGGAGGCAAAGGGCTTCATAGTCAAGACATGGGTTGTCCCCTTGGGTGTGACAGACATACCGGAGTTGAAGGCCATAGAAAGCTGGGGCGCAGACGTCATTTTCCCAGTCTTCTCGTCAGACAACGGCTACTTGGTTACGAAGCTTTACGCCGACCAGAAGATAAACGCCTTTCTTATCGGCGTGAACAACCCAATCGCAAGCCCTGAGGCTTGGGCTAAGACCGAGGGCAGAACCCAGTACGAGACAACAGCCTTCGCAGCACCCGTCATAAAGCTGGCCGTTACGACCGAGCTCGTTCCGTGGACAGAGAAATACATCGCAAAATACGGAACTGAAGCACTCAACCAAGCCGCAGACACCTACGAAGCTCTTCAAGTCATATTCCAAGCGATCAAGATAGCTGGTTCAACAGACCCCGACAAGCTCGTCAAAACGATGGAGGAAAACGAGTTTCAGACCTTGAGGGGAAAGGTGAAGTTTACAAAATACCATCAGCACATGTCTTGGCTTGGGCCGCCGTATAAGATAGAGTCTCCTCTTGGAGGGCCTGTGGGGCAGTGGCAGGTTGTCGACGGAAAGCCTCAAGTGGTGGTTGTCTGGCCGCAGCCTAGCGGTAACCCTGACAACTGGAAGCCGGCGCCATGGGTGAAGGTTCCGAGAACAGGTGGATGACAAACATAAATAATATCTCAATTTTTTGTCGAGGGACATGGTTCTTCCAGAGCTTGTCGACAGTCTTTTGCTCGGCTCCATCTTCGCCGCCGCCGGCATAAGCCTCTCGCTTTACTATTCAGCTACTGGGATATTCAACTTCTCCCACGGCGCGCTGATTATGCTGGGCGGATACCTAACCTACTCGGCCTTTACGCAGCTGGGCCTCCCACTACCTCTGGCCGTCCTAGTCAGCGTAGTCGTGCTAGGCGTCGGCAACACACTTTTCTACAGATGCCTCCTCCACCCGATAAGGCATCATCACATCCCTAGCACGATATTGACGCTGGCTCTCCTGCTTGTTCTGGAAAGGCTGGCGTCAGTGATTTACGGGCCTTGGGGTCTGCCTTTCCCGACTTTTCTGCCGGGGACGATTGAGGCCGGCGGGATTCCGATAAGCATCCAGAAGATAGGCGTGAGCGTGATGACGCTTTCAGCCATAGGCCTGCTCTGGGTTGTGATGAACAAGACTTGGACGGGTCTTGGAGTCAGGGCGACGATAGACAACATGGCTGCAGCAGCCTCCTCCGGAATCAATCCCGAGCTGATGATGATGCTGGGCGTGTTTCTCTCATCGGTTGTCACAGCCTTAACAGGAGTTAGCATAGCCTCAACCCTCTTCCTCTCACCAATCCTGATGAGCCAGATGAACATGGTGGCCATAGCTGTCTCAATCCTAGCAGGCCTCGGAAGCCTCTGGGGCATCCTGCCATCCGCCTTCATACTCGCCCTCTCAGACGTCTTCGGCGCAACATACGTGGGGGGATGGTTCAGGTTCGTAAACCTGGCAGTGGCCATAATCATCGTCCTGCTGCTAAGGCCGCAGGGGATCTTCGGCGTGAAGGAGAGAGTGGTATGAAACAGCTCATCCCAGTCGTCTTAGCTGCAGCACTTTACGCAGCACACCCACTCTTCACAGGCGACAGCTACCTCCTCAGAATCCTCATAATCGTTCACATCTTCGCAGTCCTTGCAGCCAGCCTAGACATCATAGTGGGATACACGGGGCAGCTGACCGCAGGCCATACAGCGGTCTTCGGATGGGGGGCCTTCGCAACAGCATGGCTCATCCTCTGGTTTAACACACCGCCGGAAGCAGCTGTTTTGGCAGGCGGGTTGGTCGGCGCCCTGTTGGGATTCGGCGTCGGCATCCTATGCCTCAGGTTCAAATATCTTCTGCTCACCCTCGTCACTTTCGCCCTCCTCGTCCTCTCCTACGCTCTGGCGAGACAGTTTCATGAAATAACGGGCGGGGAGCTGGGCCTCCATGGAATACTTCCCATCTCCAAGAGCGCGGTGGCAAACTTCTACATAACGTTCGGTTTCATGCTTGTTTCGGTTATGCTTTTGTTTCTGTTAGGCAGGTCGCGGGTGGGGTTGTACATGAAAGCCGTCAAAGAAGATGAAGCAGCTGCCGAGACGGTGGGAATCGACGCCGTAAAGTACAAGGTTCTGGCTAACGTGGTCGGCTCCACGTTCGCAGGCCTTGCGGGAGGATTTTTCACAACGTACATGACAAGCGTCGGGGCCAGCATATTCTTCCTCGACTACCTTCTCAGGCTGATACTTATGTGGGGCATAGGGGGCGGAGGCACCATCATAGGACCTGTCGTCGGCGCCTACGTCGTAACACTCCTCGCCGAATACCTGCGTTTCATAGAAGAATACAGGCTGATTCTCCTGGGTGTTGTTTTGATGGTTTTCATAAGGTTTATGCCATCAGGCATCTACGGAACGTTAGTGAAACTTTTGCAGCCAAGACGTGTGTTCTCCGCTGGGGGATGAGAAATGTCGCGGCTTCAGGTTGACATGGTTTCGAAAAGGTTCGGCGGCATAACAGCGGTCGACCGCCTTTGCCTAGAGGCTGGGAGGAATGAGATAGTGGGGATAATAGGTCCAAACGGGTCCGGCAAAACAACACTCCTTAACCTGATAAACGGCCTAATCAAACCCGACTCGGGAAAGATACTGCTCGGCGACAAACCCATCCACACTCTAAAACCTCATCAGATAGCGGCGATGGGGGTTGGGAGAACTTTTCAAATAGCCAAAATATTCAGGGAGCTTACCGTGATGGAGAACATGCTCGCCACCGTCAACAAAAACAACTCCAGCCAAACAAACCTGTACAAGAAAGCGGCCGACCTGCTGGAGCTCACGGGGCTCGCGCACAAAGCTCGTGAAAAAGCGGGGACGCTGTCGGGCGGACAGCAGAAGCTTCTCGAGTTCGCGAGGGCCTTGATACTGGAGCCTACGACGATGCTGATGGACGAGCCTTTCGCAGGAGTTCATCCAACTGTGGTCTCAAAACTTCTCGAAATCATCGCGAGAATGAAGAGCGAGGGGAAGACGTTCCTGATAGTCAGCCACGACATTAACACGATAACAAGCATCAGCGACAAGATTGTCGTCATGAGCGAGGGGAAGAAAATCGCCGAAGGAATGCCTGAGGAGATAATGGCTGATAGGGAGGTGGCTAGGCTTTACCTCGGATTCTAACATAGTTCTTGAAGTCAGAAACCTGTACTCAGGCTATCTCCGGGACGTCAACGTGTTGAGAGACGTTTCCATGACTGTTTACAGAGGCTCTGTTACATGTGTGCTTGGGCCCAACGGCAGCGGAAAATCGACGCTCCTCAACACCATATACGGGTTCCTCAAACCCTTCCAAGGGCAGATAATCCACGAAGGCGTGGACATAGCAGGGTTAAAGCCGCACGACGTTCTGCGCAGAGGTATCGCATACATCTTCCAAGACAGCGGCATCTTCCCCCGCATGACGGTTGAGGAAAACCTCAAGTCCGGGCTGTGGCTTCTGAGAAGAGACAAGAAGCTGGTTTTGGAACGGCTCGAGCAGGTGTACTCTCGTTTCCCAGCGTTGGAGCAGAAGAAGAGACAAAAAGCAGGAAACCTCAGCGGAGGCCAGCAGAAGCTGCTCCAGATAGCTAAGGCGCTGTTATCAAACCCAAGCCTGATACTGATGGACGAGCCTTCCTCAGGCCTCTCCCCAAAAACACTCGAACAAATAAAGACGATCATAAAGTTGCTGAAGAACGAAGGCAGGACCATACTCCTTGTTGAGCAAAATATATCAGCCGCACTCTCGTTATCAGACTACGTCTACATGCTCGAGCTGGGGCAGAACAAATTTTCCGGAACACGGGAAGAGTTTGAGAAAAACCTTCCAAACATGCTGCCCGTGTGGGGTTTCAGGCCGTAGGCTATCAACCGTCTGACGTCAAACTTCCCCATCATCAAACAGTTGCTGCAGACCTCTCGAACTCATTATACAGAACGCTGTCCCGCGATCCACCATCCCCAACTATAGCTGGGGAGAGAACAACCTGCCCGGTTTTACATGCGAAATCAACGGGAAGATGAACGCGAAGGCGCAGAGACACACGGCTAAGACGTACAACTGCCATGCGGTTGAATAGCCTAGCGCGTCTATGAGCTGTCCAAACACAAGCGGGCCGAAGGAGTTTCCGAGAGCGAGGAAAAAGTATGTCATTCCGCTTGTTGTGCCGACACGCTCCGAGTTAAAAAGCTCTGATCCAATCGTGAACACTACACCTATGCTTCCAAAGAGAAAGAAGCCTATGAAGGCCAGTGAAACGGCGGCGATAAATGTTTGAGACCTCACGGATAGTATGAAAACAGTCGAGGAGACCGCGGCGATTATACTAGCGAGTGAAAGCACCGCAGTGCGTTTTCTGCTGAAAAACCTATCTGCTAGAACGCCGAGACCTACTCTCCCCAAAACGCTGAAGAACTGCGTCAGCGCAAGCATGAACCCTGCTTCAACGATGCTGAAGCCTACGTCAGCCGTAAGAAAGAGAGGCAGATGCGCAATCATCGCGAACATGCAGAATCCCAGGCCAAAAGACCCCAGCTGGAAAAGAATCGTATCGCCTCTGGACATCGCTCCAAGCATGTAGCGTTCACTTTGGGCTTTTTCGGGGTTTATTGTGTTTACGTATGTCAGTATGATTATCGGTATGGCTGCTGCAGCTATGCCGGCGGCTGCTATGAATGCTGAGTGACGGTGGGCGACGACGGCTATCGATGGGAGGATTAAGGAAGCTAAAGCGCTTCCGCTGGATGTTCCGGTCTGCTTAATCCCCAAAGCCGTCGCCCTCATCTCCTGCTCGAACACGCTCGCCACCATCTTCGTGCTGAGCGGCCCTGAAACGGAGTAGCCTACACCCATCATCAACGCTATTGCAAGCAAGGTCAGAAAATCCCTAGCCGCTGACAACAAAACCAGACCCAGAGAAAGCAAGCCTACTGAGAAAACAACCAAAAACTTCATCGCAACCCTGTCGGTAAAATAACCTGAAGCGGGCGCGGTTAACGCGGTGGACAGATAGACCATGAACATCAGCAAGCCTGCATTAGCGGCGGTGAGCGACAGCTCCGAGCTGATTAAGGGCAGCAAAGGCGGTATCGAAAGAGCTGCAAACGAACATGTGTGCTGGTAGATGTAGGAGGAAAGCAGGCATCTCTGCTTGACCGTCATGACCCCTGTCAGCGCCGTTTCACCGGACTCAGTCTCGAAACCCGCAGCAGCTCACATTCACATAAGCTTTTCCTTATTCAACAAACGTTTGTGATAACTATAAAGTCAGGCGAAACAACTCCGCCATGTTAAATGGAATTCGACAGAGTTAAAGACAGCAGCTTGAGAGAAAAAGTAAAAGATGCGTTAACGACTGTCAGGGATTTCTTCGGCGACGGCGTGAGCGTGGCCTTCTCTGGAATGGCGGGAACGGCTGTGCCGAAGGAAATACCGAAAGCCATAGCTGAGATATCCAAGGAGAGAGGTGAAGGGCTTGACATACGAGCGCTTCTCGTAGCTGGAACAACCACCAACAGCTTCGAACAATGCATGTCCACCGCCCATGTCAAATCAAGATACCTCATAGCGGGAGGCGGCGAAATGAGGGAGAGAGTTAACCACGGCGTGATAGAGTTCGTCGACTACTGGCTCTCCGAATACAGCCAGCTCGTCAGACGAGGCGTGATTCCGCGCGGTGGCCTGGACATAGCGGTCATAGAAGCCACGTATATCGACGAGAAAGGCAACATCACCCCATCGCTTTCCCTCGACTGTGTCCCAGCGATGGTGCAAGCCGCGAAGAAAGTCATAGTTGAGGTTAACATTCGGAAACCGATTCTCAACGGGGTTCACGACGTGTATGCTCCGCAGCCACGGACGCCAATTCCCATACGCGATGCCGGCGAACGCGTTGGCGCACCATACCTTAGGATTCCCAAGTCAAAGATAGCCTCGATAGTTATTAGCGATTCGGAGGAAGAACATGCCGCCGCATACCAGCCTCCGACAAAACTCGAGGAGAAAATTGCACAAAACATTATTGAGTTTCTGGAACAATCGGGAGAGGCGGGGGAGAACATAGTGCTCCAAGCAGGAGTTGGACCTCTTGCAAGCCAGCTTATCGACCAGCTGCCGCAGAAACACGTCTCGGTATGGACCGAAGTGGCTCCCGTCAAATGGGCGCTGGCAACTGAAAAAATTGAAAACATGAGCACAGCATGCCTCTACACTTTGAAGGGTGAGGAAAAATTCAGGGATGAATTTTATACACGGTTCAATCAGCTTTCCAACAACATAGTAATCAGACCGTATGAGATAACCAACTCGCTGGAGGTTATATCTCGGCTTCAAGTCATCTGTGTTCAACAAGCCATTGAAGTAGATTTGTACGGCAACGCAAACGTATCACATATCGACGGAAAGATACACAACGGTGTGGGTGGCTCAGGGGACTTTACTCGAGCATCATATATCACGATTGTAGCGCTTCCTTCAACCGCGTCTGCAGGAAAGTTTTCGAGGATTGTGCCCATCACCCTCCACACCGACGTGACCGAACATGACGTAGACGTTGTTGTAACCGAGCAGGGATGGGCGGACTTACGCGGCCTGTCGCCGAAGAGCAGGGCAAGGCTCATCATCGAAAGATGCTCCCATCCCGACTTTGTAGACGAGCTCAGCAAATACATGAATACGGTGGCGAAGCTTGATGCGCATGCACCGGTGAGCCTTCAGGCGTACGAGACATTTCTTCAAAATGTAAAACATTAGCACTCCGCGGAGCCGTGTCGAAAGATGCCTAGGCTCATTCTGTTCGTCTGTACATATAGTATGGAAAAGACTTATATATGTTGTGTTGACGAGATGCAAGCATGAGCAGCGCAGGACAAACATCTAGGAGACAGCTTTTGTCGACGGTTGGCGCAGGCGTTGTTGGTTTAATCATCGGCGGAGCGGGAGCCACCCTCATAAGAACAGGACCAGCGGCAGAGAGAACAGTCACCGTAACAGCACAACAGCGTGAAACGGTAACGCAGCCGGGGGTTACTGTAACCCGCACCGCAGAATTGACAAGAACCGTTGAGAAGACGTTGACGGTTGAGAAACAGTTTCCGCAAGCTCCTGAAGCCATCCGCATCGGATACTCGATTTCTCTCACTGGACAGTACGCAGCCGTCGCCAAGAGACAGCACGACGGGGTGTTGATGTGGGCTGACTGGGTAAACAGACAGGGCGGTCTCTTCGTCGCCGAATACAACAAGAAGATACCTGTCAGGGTGATATACTATGACGATGAATCCAACACGGAGAGAGCCATCGTCCTATACGAGAAGCTGGTGACAGAAGACAAAGTTCATGCTCTGTTAGGGCCATACGGCAGCCCGTTGACCGCAGCTGTGGCACCAATAGCTGAAAAGCATAAGAAAGTTATGATCACCAGCTTGGGTTCAGACGACTACATCTTTGAGAAGGGCTACAAGTATTTGGTCCAGCCTCTCACTCCAGCAAGCCAATACCTCTACAGCAGCATAGATTTCCTGAAGGCAACGGACCCGTCGGCAAACAAGGTGGCCGTGATATACAGGGATGTGGCATTCACGAAGGTTGCCGGAGAAAGTGCGGTCAACTACGCAAGGCAGCAGGGGTTAAACGTGGTGTATGTAAAGTCCTATCCCGACAAGATTTCAGACCTCTCCTCGGTGCTTTTGGAGGTTAAAGCCTCAAACCCAGACGCTCTTCTGATAGGATCCCACATAGCAGACGGCACGCTCGCAGTCCGACAGCTTAAAGAGCTGAACATAAACCTGAAGTTCGTAAGCGTAACGGTGGCTATAACCGAGCCCGCGTTCGTCGAAGGTGTCGGCGGCTACAAAGCCGTAGAAGGGCTGGCAGGTCCTTCTCAATGGGAGGTAGGATACAACGTCAAAAACATCGATTATGGTCCCAACGCCAGCGAGCTGATAGCAACATACACGGCCAAGACCGGAATCGAGCCAACATACCACACTACAGCCGGGTTCGCTGGCGCACTGTACTTAGGATACGCGATTGAGAAGGCTGGAACGCTCGACAACGACGAGATAAGAAAGGTGTTCAACACGATGACGCTCTCAACGGTGTACGGCGACTTTAAGATAGACCCAGCCACAGGTAAGCAGTTGGCGCACAAGATGGTGTTAGTGCAGTGGCAGGGAGGTAAGAAAGCTATCATATGGCCTCCTGAGGGAGCCACAGCCAAAGCCATCTATCCGATACCAACGTGGGATTCGAAGAGGTAGGACAGGCCAGAAAACTAACCCGATTTTTTATTCATCACCTCTGTCGTAAAACTATAATAGCGACGTATCGGCCAGTCCGCCATGTGGTGGCTGACTAAGGAGAGAAAGGAGTTCATAGAGCTGGCCAGAAACACGGTCAGGTCAATCATAAAGAACTACGACTCCAGGTACTGGGCTAAAAAAGATGAGGAACGAAAGTTTCCGCTGGAGTTTATACAGGATGTTGAGAAACATGGGTTGATGGGTGTCAACATACCTGAAGAATATGGCGGCTCAGGCCATGGTGTCACGGAAGTCGACTTGATTCTGGAGGAGATAGCTGCATCTCCGGGCGGTGTCGTGGCTTCGAACGCTGTCCACGGCGGTTTTTTCAACAACCATCTGCTTGTAAAGTATGGAGGGGTTGAGGTGAAGCAAAAATATCTTCGCGAGCTGGCGAAAGGCCGGCTAAGGTTTCAAGTCTTCGCCGTCACAGAACCCCATACAGGTTTTAACACGCTGCGTATGAAGACTGAAGCCAGACGCGACGGAGACTATTACGTAATCAATGGACAGAAGGCATTCATCTCAAGAGTACGCCATTCAGACTTAAGAATTATCGCCGCCAGAGTAATCCCCTACGACAAAGCGAAGAAGAAAACCGAGGGCATAGCCCTGTTCCTCGTAGACCTTAGGGATCATCTGGGAAAAGAGATAAAGATAGAGGAAATACCCAACAACATCAGACGCCCCATAGACACGAACATGATGTATATCAGCGAGCTGTCCATTCCGAAGGAGCATTTGCTTGGCGATGAATTGAAAGGCTTCTACTACCTGCTTGAAGGAGCTAACGTCGAACGGACACTCATAGCTGGACAGTGTATCTCCATGGGCAGGTATGCCGTTAAAAGGGCTGTGGAATATGCGGGGCAAAGGGTTGTGTTCCCCCCTGAACCGATAGCCAAATACCAAGGCATCCAGTTTCCGTTAGCCGATGCATGGATAAGGCTTGAAGCCGCCGATGCTCTAAAGTGGAAAGCCTTAGAGATGATAGACAACAACGGCGAACCCAAGCAGATTGGCTATTATTCAAACGCCGCGAAGTATGTTGCAGCCGAAGCATGCGCGCTTGCTTGTCGGGCTGCTGTGCTGACGCTCGGAGGGTACGGTTACTCGGTTGACATGGATGTGGAGAGGCTGTGGCGTGGAAGCGAGTTCCTGGTCTTCGCACAGATATCTCCTCACATGGTGTTGAACTTCGTCGCCACAAACGTGCTGGGCATGCCAAGGTCCTACGGAGAGGCGTAGAAAAATGGCTGATGAAGAGCTGCAATCGCCGCCGTGGGATGGCGAAGGCCCCTACTTCGAAGACTTCAAGGTCGGCATGAAGGTCGTGTCGTGGCCTGGCCGAACTTTCACAGAATACGACAACTACAGCTGGCTATCTTTCACCGGAGACTGCACACCCGCTGTACATCGACAAAGAGTATGCAAAGGTTGCGGAGTTTGGTGGAATCGTCATACATCCTTTGATTGTGTTAAACGCGCTTCTGGCCATGAGCGTCAAGGACAGCAGCATGAACACGATGGCGTTCTTGCAAGCAGACTACATGAAACTATACAAACCAATGTATCCCGGCGACACGCTGTATGTTGAGACGGAGGTCGTTGAGGTTCGCGAATCAAGGTCCCGCCCCAACGCAGGCATAGTGACTTGGATACACCGTGGCTACAACCAGAACAACGAGCTGATAGGCGAGATAAAGAGGACGAACCTGGTGTACAAAAGGTCCAGCTCACCATGGCGTGAATATCTCAAGAGAGTGAAGGTGTAGTTGAGCGTGTTTTCAGGCTATCCAGGGCTGTTCTTCGAAGACGTTAAGCCTAGGCAAGTCATAGTTCACAGGCTCGGCAGAACCGTGACCTTCCAAGACAACCTGTTCTTCTCGCACAGCCTGCTGAACACAGCGTGCCTTCATTTCGACAAAGAATACATGCAGTTTACGGAGTTCAAGCAGCCTCTTCTGGTGATGACTATGGTTCTTGGAATAAGCTTCGGTGTGGCGTCTGAAGACTTCAAGAATATCGCGAGGGATGTGGAGATTAAGAACGTGAGAATGCTTGCCCCCGTGTTCGACGGCGACACGCTGCACGTTGTTACAGAGATATTGGAGACAAAAGAACATCCAGAACGCAAGGACGTTGGCATAGTCGTGGCACGGCACAAAACATACAAGAATAACTATGCGACACAGGTCATGCAGGTTGACAGAGAGCTTCTTCTATACAAACGGGATTATCTGCCGCGCTGGCGAATCCAGGGCAAAACATTCGCCATCCATAGATAAAACACGTCATCGCAGCCGATAGTCCGAAGAACAATGTTTTTATTACCGTAAGCATCCAACAAACTGTGAGTCTCCAAAAATGGCTGTTGGAGGTTTTAGAACCTTACAAGCAGAAACACGGGTTGAGGAAAAAACAGTTTTACACCAGAACCTCGAAAATACCGATAAAAGATGTTTACACGCCCCAGGATTTGGGCGATTCATGGAACTATGAGGAGAAGCTGGGCTATCCAGGCTCCCTCCCGTTTACCCGGGGAGTTTACCCAACCGGCTATAGAGGAAGAATATGGACGATAAGACAGTATGCCGGCTACGGCGACCCCGAGGAAACCAACAACATCTTCAAGAGCCTTTTGTCCTGGGGTCAAACAGGCTTGAGCGTGGCTTTCGACCTGCCTACCCAGCTGGGATACGACCCAGACGACCCTCTCGCCTACGGAGAAGTAGGCAGAGTGGGCGTCTCCACACCCACGCTCAGGGAGATGGAGTTAATTTTTCAAGAGATTCCCCTCGACAAAGTTTCGGTTTCGTTCACCATCAACGCCACCGCACCTATAATACTTGCCATGTTCATAGCCGCGGCTGAAAAACGTGGAGTACCCATATCATCTTTGGCTGGAACGGTTCAGAACGACAACCTCAAAGAGCTTACTGCAAGGAACGCTTTCATCTTCCCGCCTAGGCCATCCCTCAAGACGAGCGTTGACGTCATAGAGTTCTGCGTAAAAAACATGCCGAAGTTCGTTCCTATAAACGTCTGCGAAGCTCATTACCGAGAGGCTGGGGCCAGCGCAGCCACCGCCGCCGGACTCGCTTTTTCTAACGCCATAGCATACCTCGAGTCCACGCTGGAAAGAGGTTTGGGCATAGACAGCGTAGCGCCCAAGATAGCGTTTTACACATATTCACACGTTGACTTGTTCGAGGAAGTTGCAAAGTTTCGTGCCATGAGAAGAATTTGGGCCAAGCTGTTGAGAAAAAGATTTGGAGCCAGAGACCCAGCGTCAATGGCGCTTAAGATAGGAACAGCCGTAGGAGGCAGCGTTTACACGGTTGAAGAACCGTTGATAAACATCGTCAGAGGGACAATCGGCGCATTAGCAGCTGTTCTCGGCGGAGTGCAGTCTATGAACATCGCATGCTTCGACGAAGCATACGCCATCCCGACACCACAGTCGCTAAAGGTTTCGGTCAGGACTCAGCAAATAATAGCCTATGAGAGCGGTGCGGCGGATGTTGTGGACCCGTTGGGCGGCTCATACTACATGGAGTGGCTGACAGACGAGATGGAGAGAAGAATCACAGAAGTAATGGATAGAATAGAGCAGGCGGGAGGTGCTGTCGAAGCCATCATAGGCGGGCTTTACCACCAGATGGTCTCCACGGAGGCCTACAACTTCCAGAAAGAGGTGGAGAAAGGAGAGACACCTATAGTCGCACACAACATCTTTAAAGAAGACGGCGGCGATGAGCAGGAGATCGAATACTATAGGTTTAGAAAAGAGACGTATGAGAAGGCGGTCGACCGCTTGATGAAAACAAAGCAGAACAGGGATTCGGCGAGGGTTAAGGCTTCATTGAAAGCGTTGAGGGAAGCTGCTGAATCCGGTGAAAACATAATGCCATACATCTTAGATGCCGTTAAGGTTTACGCAACAGTAGGCGAGATCTGCGAGGTATTACGGGATGTATACGGAGAATATAGAGAGCCTCCGCCGATATAGAAGGAAGCCGAAAATACTGCTTGCGAAAGGAGGTTTAGACGGACATGACAGGGGACTGAGAGTTCTCGCCATTGCTTTAAGGGACGCTGGGTTCGAGGTTGTTTATCTGGGGATGAGGGTTCCCGCGGAAACCGTGGTCAACACAGCCATAGAAGAGGATGTGGACGTCATAGGGCTGAGCTTCCTCTCAGGCAGCCATCTGCCCTACGTAGAGAAGCTGATGCAGTTGCTCAAAAAAGAAGGCGGCGAGGAAAGGTTCAAGATAGTTGTCGGTGGCGTTATTCCACGAAAAGACATAGAGGAACTATATCTAATCGGCGTCGACAAAGTTTTCCCCGTAGGGACGATGTTAAACGACATAATCTCATACCTCGATTCACTTGGAGCCCCGACATGAGAAAGACTAAGCTCACCACTTTAGAAGAAGCCCTCAAACTTGTCAAAGACGGATGTCGCATCGCGATTGGAGGGTTCCAGCTAGCATCGAGACCGATGACACTTCTGAGGACGGTGATGAAAAATCACGTCAAAAATCTCACTGTAATCTCTCCGCCATGCGGGCTGGACGTAGACATGCTTATTGCAGCGGGCGCCGTCAGCAAGATAGTTACGTCCTACGTGGGCGGTGAGACTATAGTTGGAATTGGGCCCGTCTTCCGAAGCGCTGTAGAGCAAAACGAGGTTGAGGTAAGCGAGCTGGACACAGGCATGTTAATAGCTGCTTTAAGGGCTGCGAGCGAGGGCCTACCCTGTGCTCTATGGCGCGGCGGCATAGGAACCTCGATAACGGAAGTAAACCCACACGTGAAGACTCTAACAGAGCCTATCACGGGATCAACGCTACTTGCAGTTCCAGCCCTTTCAGCCGACGTAGCTCTTATACATGCGTCGCTGGCGGACGAGTATGGAAACATACAGCACGTAAGCCATCTGCTGCTCGACAGGCTGATAGCCTCCGCAAGCAAGAAAGTTATAGTGGAGGTTGAAAAAGTAGTTAGCAACGAACACATCAGGGCTAACTATTGGCGAACCACGATACCGAACTACATGGTTGAAGCAGTTGTACACACACCATACGGAGCACATCCCACATCAAGCCCAGGGTTCTACACCGCTGACATCAAACATCTTTCTCAGGAATACGTCCCCGCCGCCAACGCATGGCTGAAGGGAGACAGACAACCATTACAAGAGTATCTAAACAAGTATGTATACGAGCCGAAAGACCATTGGGAGTATTTACAGACCATCGGCTTTAGAAAACTTCTTTCTCTGGGAAGTGTTCAAGTTGAGTCAGGATAAACCTCATTGGAGGGAGGTTTTAGCATCGTTCATATCACGTCAGATTCACGACAACACCGTCGTCGCAGTCGGCACAGCTCTGCCCGTGCCGAGGGCTGGAGTCCTACTCGCACATTTCACACATGCACCTAACACGACAATCGTACTAGGCCCATATGCATGCAATCTCCTACCGTTCAAAAACATAATCTCCTTCGAGTTTTTCGCAGACTGGAGATACTCGGCTTACGCAGAGGCAACCATCGGTATCGATGAGATAATGGGTAGGGCTGGTCTTTTCGACGTCTTCTTTGTAAGCGGCTTACAGGTGGATAAGTTCGGCAACGTCAACCTGTTTGGGATAAGGGGTGAGAAAGGAGGATACAGGCTTAAGGGTCCTGGGCCGATAGGTGTGGCTTCGTTGACAGCGAACTCTCGCAGGTTCATCATTTACCTTGAAAGACATGACAGGAGAACCTTGGTTGACAGATGCGACCTTGTCAGCGCCATGGGATGGTGTAGAGACGGTTTGCATAGAGATGAGCTAGGGCTTGGAGGCGGACCTGAATACATCATAACACCGTTGGCTGTGTTTTCGTTTGACACACCATCTCGTGAAGCAAGGCTGAGGTATTTGATGTCCGGCGTCAGTCTGGAACAGGTTGTAAGCCAGACGGGGTTCGTCTTCGACTACTCGAATGTGGAGGAGCTTCAGCAGCCAACGGGCGAGGAATTGCAGGTTTTGAGGGAAAGGGTTGACCCGGAAGGGTTCCTGAGGCAGGGCTAGCCCGATGTCTGAGTTAGCCAGCTTTTCACCAGCTCAGGAACTTTAACGCTCAACTCTTCCTTGCTCCCCGACGTTGCCACCCTCCCCATCTCCAGCACGTAGATATAGTCGGCCAGCTGCACGGCGGCTTTTATGTTCTGGTCCACGAGCAAGATTGTCAACCCTCTCTCCTTAAGCCTCGAAATCTCCGAGTATATTTCCCTAGCCACCTTTGGAGCTAAGCCTGCTGTAGGCTCGTCCAACAATATCAGCTTCGGCTCAACCATCAAAAGCCTTCCGAGCTCGAGCATTCGCTGCTCGCCTCCGCTCAAGCTTCCTGCTTTCTGGCTTCTTCTCTTCAACAGGAATGGATAATGCTGGTAGACCGACTCGAGAGCCGCTGCAACTCTTTTTCTATCGTTCTTGAACAACCATGCTCCGAGCTTCAAGTTCTCCTCCACACTCATCTCGGGAAAAACCTCCCTCTCCTGCGTAAGATACGCCATTCCCATCCGCAGAAGCTTGTGGGGTTTTCCGCCGGTTATTTCTCTGCCGTCGAAGAATATGGTTCCAGAGGTTGGCTTGATGAACCCGTATATTGCCTTCAACAGCGTGGATTTTCCAGCTCCGTTAGGGCCTATCACAACTGTTATCTCGCCACGTCTAGCCTCCATGCTCACCCTCTCGAGAACGACCACGCCTTTCATGTAGCTTGCGATGAGCTCGCTTACCTTCAGCATGTCAAACACCCAAGTATGATTCAACAACCTCCGCTGACAGCATCACCTCAGTCGGAACGCCGTCGGCAATCTTTTTCCCGCTACTCATCGCCACCAACCTGTCGGAGATGGATGTAATGGTTTTTACATCGTGACTCACTATCAGAAACGATACACCGCCTTTCTTCATGTCGCTGATTGTTGAAAGTATCGTCTCCTTTATCTGGGGATGAACGCCGGCCAGAGGCTCGTCCATCAAGACGATTTTCGGCTCGGTGGTTAACGCTCTGGCTATTTCAAGCAGCTTCTGCTGCCCGCCAGACAGCTCTGAGCCCAGCATGTTTTCCATGCCAGCCAAGCCGACGAGCTTCAGCAGCTTCGCCGCCTTACTATGCATCGCAGCGCCATCCATGTCTGTTGAAGCCAACGGCACGAGAACGTTTTCCAAAACCGTCATCTGTTTGAAGAGCTTGGGGATTTGAAAGGTTCTGGCCAGACCTTTTCTCATAAGCTGATGTGGGCGAAGACCGTCGACACTTTTTCCTTCAAGCTCCACATGCCCTCGGTCGGGTTTAATGAGCCCGGAAAGCATGTTGAGGAGCGTTGTTTTTCCAGCTCCGTTAGGGCCTATCAACCCCACCGCCTCGGAGCGTCCGACCTCTATGTCAACGTTGTCAACAGCCGTGACTCCGCCGAACTTTTTCGACATGCCCGTGGCCTTCAGCACGCTAACCCTGGTCAAGCCCTTCTACCCCTCAGCTTGGCAATCCGACGCATCCGTACATACTGCTCCAGACCGCCGACGATGCCTCTTGGAGCAAGCCTAACAGTGATGGTTAGCAAGGCGCCGAACATCAGGAAGTGGAGTTCAGGATAATTGACCAGCAGGTTGATCTTGGATATGTAGAAGATGATTCCGCCGACGACGGGGCCGAGCATCGTTCCAGCCCCACCTATCAACACAACGATGTACATCTCGATGGTGGTGAGTGTCTGGAAAACGGTTTCAGGGTTTACGTATGTTGAAAGCCATGCAAACACCCCGCCGGCTAAAGCCGTGTAGAAACCGCTCAGCGTGAACACAAGCCTTTTGTATTTTACCGTGTTTACGCCCATCGACTCCGCAGCCTCCTCATCCTCCCTTATCGCCCTCAGCTCGACTCCGATGCTTGACTTGAGTATCAGGTAGGTTACGGCTAGCAGGCTGGCGAATATGGCGAGAAGGGTGTAGTAGGCTTCGACGAGCTGATAGCTTGTGTGAAGGACTAAACCGTATGAACCACCCAGGAATGTAATCTTCAAGAAAGAGAGCCGAATGGTTTCAGCCAGTCCCAAGGTTGCGATAGCAAAGTATATTCCCCTCGTCCTCAGCAGCGGAAGCGATAGAAGATATGCGAGGCCTGCGACAATCAGCCCTCCGACAAAAGGCGCCAAAAACAGCGGAACCCCCACGATGACGGAGACAGCTGTGGCGTAGGCCCCCAGCCCATAGAAAGCAACCTGACCAAAGTTCACATAACCCAGCAGGCCGTAGAAGAGGTTGAGAGCCATCCCCAGGATGGCATATCTCAGGATCTCAAAGGTGATGGATGTTTGGTAAGTGGTTAGAACAAAAGGCACAGCTATTAAGACTGCCGTCAAAGCCGTGATAGGCGTGAGCTCCAACGGCCTTATAGGCGATACAAGCCTTATGTGCTTAGCCAAAAAGTTTTTCACCTCTAACGACTATGGCGGACACTATGACAGCCAGCGCCAAAGCCATGGAATATACTGGGTCTGTCAGAACCGCGAAAACAGATTCTATCGCCGCGAAGGTGATTGCGGAGATGAGGATACCGACAGGGTTTGTGACGCCGCCGATGAGCACTATGGCGAAGGATTTCAACGTATAAGCCCCGCCCATGAAGGGTTCAACATGCGCTATGCTCCATGAGACTAAACCTCCTGCAATGGAGGCTAAAACTATGCCGATGGTGAAGCCCAGCATGTAGATTGCGTCCATGTTTATCCCAACCAGCGCGGCGGCTCGTCTGTTCTGCATAACGGCCCGCAAAGCGGAACCCCAGTAGCTTTTGTAAAGGAAGAGGAACAAGAAACCCACCAGCACGATGGCTATCATAAAGGCGACCAGACGGCTGCCAATCAACGTCACTGGCCCGATAGTTACATACCCAAAGTCCAGCACAACACCTCGCACGTCAACGGTCCAGATGAGAATGATTATGTTTATCATAATGAGGGAAAGTCCGAAAAGACCCAGCAAGCTCGCCAAAACCTCAACCTTAGCAAGTTGTTTTATGACCGAGAAGTATAGAAGCAACGCAAGCCCCAGCCCTAGCAAGGCCGACGTCAACAGAGCGGCAGCAACCTGCGTGGTTATCGCGACACCCTTCATAAGAGTGAGGGCCCAGTACGAGGCATAGGCGCCCACCATGAGAAACTCTCCATGAGCAACGTTGACAAGCCTCAAAACACCCCATGTAATCATCAGGCCTAAACTCGCCAGTGCGTAAAGACCTCCCTGAAGGAAACCGAACATCACAGATTGTATCAGAAGCTCTGCGGACAGCATGGCTTGAGACATTCTTCGATGAAGATAAACTTTCACCAATCTGGCCAGCGTCCAACACATGCCGGCGTCACCAAACCATGGAAATAGGAAACGTATTTCATATCATGTTTTTAGCCTGAGAGTCTGCTGTACTGTTCACATCGCTTACAAAAACCGTCAACCAAGTTATAGTCATAACACCAGGTAACCATGCTGGGCTAAACAAGCCCGACAACATGTTCAAACATCGGTAGGCTGCGCCAGAGAGGGATTTTTAGACGGGTCACAGGCCCCACGAGACCTTCTTGACAGGCTTGACCACGATGAACGGTGCCTCGCCTTCTTTCCATGGAGACGCCCTGACCCATGCAAACTTCTTGTAGAAAAGCTGGTAAACCTCCCTGTATTCTGGTCCTCTCTCGAGGATGGAGGCTTCGCCCACCACCATGACTGCCTTATTCGGTTTGTAGACGTCGACAACTAGTGCGACGTTTTTGTTTTTCCTGATGTTGGCGAGCTTTTTGGTTCCGTAGTCTGTTGCGATGTAGAATTTCATGTCTTTGAACAGGTATGCTACTGGGACGACGTGAGGTTGCTTGTTTGTATCCGCTGTGGCCAGCCTGCAAAGCTCATTCCTCTCTATGAACCTAAGCTCCGAATCCGTGAACACGTTTTAGCGTTTGTGTGCAAGCGTAAAAACATAGCGTCTGCCGTCCGCACATGACGGCTGGAAAAACATATTTAGAGGGGGTTGGAAAACGTTGTGAGAGAGAATGTCAGCTAAACCGGGGCAGAAGATAACCTACGTATCTCTTTTCGCTGACGAAACCCTGCATCCAGCATACGAGAAAGCGTTAGAAACAGTGGAAAAAAAGTATCTTGGAAAACGTTATCCCATGCACGTTGGGGACAGGGAAATACTGTCCGAGGACGGGGAGTTTGAGAAGAGAAGCCCGATAGACACATCTATAGTCGTTGGATACTTCCAGAGGGGGAACGCGAAACATCTGCGTCAAGCCATCGAAACGGCGAAGAACAAGTTCGGGGAATGGGCGAGCACAGACTGGCGTGAACGGGTGAGGATTGTGAGGAGCGCGGCTGAGCTGATTGATGAGAGGAAGTTTGAGATAGCTGCCGTTATAACCTACGAGGCTGGCAAGAACAGGCTTGAGGCGTTGGCTGAGTGCTGGGAGGCCATCGACGCCCTCAAATACTATGCTCGAATAATGGAGGAGAACAACGGCTATGAAAAGGAGATGGGGCCAGGCGGGCCTGGCGAAAGCTGCAAGATGGTGGCCAGGCCTTACGGCGTTTGGGCTGTCATATCCCCTTTCAACTTTCCTTTCATGCTCGCCAACGGAATGATGCTGGGAGCCTTGATAACAGGCAACACCGTCGTCTTCAAACCAACCAGCGAAGCACCTCTCTCAGGCCTTCTCCTCTACAAAATCTTCAGAGACGCAGGGGTTCCAGCGGGGGTTGTCAACTATGTGACAGGGCCTGGCGACGTCTTTGAAGAAGAGATAACCACAAACGCTGACATAGCTGGCATCGCTTTCACAGGTTCCAAAGATGTTGGAATGCGTCTTTACCGGAGGTTCACCTCTTCGCAACCATATCCAAAGCCGATAGTTCTAGAGATGGGGAGCAAAAACCCGACGATAGTTACGGATAAGGCCGATGTTAAGAAAGCTGTGCTGGGGGTTATTAGGGCAGCCTTCGGATACGACGGGCAGAAATGTTCAGCAACCTCAAGGCTATACGTCCAGAAAGGGGTAAAGAACAGGTTTCTAGAAGAGCTTGTCAAAGAGACGAGCGCCTTGAAGATAGGCGACCCGCGGCGGCGGGAGGTTTTCATGGGCCCCGTAATAAACAAGAGAGCGGTCGAGAACTTCAAAAGATATGTTGAAACGGCTAAGAAAGACGGTGGCGAAATACTTTACGGAGGCGAGGTGCTGAGCGGTGGCGAATACGACAAAGGCTACTACGTTCAGCCTACGATAATCGACGGGCTTCCACGCGACCACATCCTCTTCAAGCAAGAGCTGTTCCTACCAATTCTCGTCGTCTCAGAGTTTGAAACCCTTGAGGAGGCTGTTAGGGAAGCCAACAACACGGAATACGGCCTGACGGCTGGAATATTCTCCGAAGACGGGAAAGAGCTTGAATACTTTTTCAACAACATACAGTTCGGAGTAACTTACGCAAACAGGAGGGGTGGAGCTACCACAGGCGCGTGGCCGGGAGCCCAGACGTTTGTCGGATGGAAGGCAAGCGGCGCAACAGGTAAAGGTGTCGGCGGCCCCCACTACCTGCTAACGTTCCTAAGGGAGCAGGCGAGGACAAACGTAGTTGAAGGACAGTAGATAGAATCGCTTATAGCCTGCCGTGAAGAAGTAAAGCCATGCCTAAGAGTGAGCTTGTAACCGCATCCCAGCTCGCCAAACAGCTCAAAACCACGCCAGCAAAAATCAGGAAAGCGTTGGAGGAGTTGAAAATCAAGCCTAAGACAGTTAAGTGTGGATGCTCTTACTATGACCCGTCGGTCAAGGAAAAACTCAAGAAAGCCCTCAAAACATAAGGAGTTGTCATTAGCTGTAAGTCGTGGAACATACGTGCTGGCAATCCATCTGCCAGTCTCTAGGAGGCTGAAGATCGGAGCCCTTGGATACAGGGATCTGGAGAAGGGATATTATGTTTACGTCGGGTCGGGGCGAAGAAATCTAATCCGGAGGGTTGAACGGCATCTCAAGAAGCATAAGCCGATACGCTGGCACATAGACTACATCACCTCGCTGACTGAGACTAAACCTATCCAAGTCGCGGTAACAAACAAAGTTGGTGTTGAATGCATTCTCTCGTCAAAGCTTGCCGCCGAGGGAAAACCGCTGTCGAAGATAGGTTCAAGCGACTGCCACTGCACAACGCATCTAATCTTCTTTCCAAGCCGGCTGAGCATGGACAAAGCAGTTCAAAAAACATTTCATGCACTAAAGCTTCAAACAATCAAGATCAACAACTTATGAGCGTTCGCCAACGAGACTAGATTGCTGTACCGGAACTGGCGGTAATAGAAATAAATAGCGGCGTCGAACGCCTATAAACATGACGGAAAGCAAGCCGTCTAGACGGGGCGTTCTGTCAGCTATTGCCGCTGGGGTTGTCGGCCTTGCTGTCGGCGCTGGTGTCGGCTGGTCTCTGAAAGCTCCTGAGGTCAGAGAAAGGGTGCAGACGGTTACTGCTCCTGGTGACGAGAGAACCGTTACCGTCACAGGGCCTGGCAGAGAGACAACGTTAACGGTTACCAGGGAGGTCACCAAAGAGGTGACTCCCGTCAGAAAGCTTCCCAGCGACGTTGTTAAGATAGGTGTTCTAGGGATAAGGAGCGGGCCATGGGCGACATATGGAACGTTTATCGAACAGGGCGCGAGGCTGGCCGCCGAAGAGATTAACGCCGCAGGCGGAATTTTAGGCAGTAAAATCGAGCTCTCAATAAGGGATGAGGCTGCTGACGTTGTCAAGCAAGCTAGAGAACTTGTGGAAGCTGAGAAAGTCGATTTCCTTATAGGCGTGGACTCGAGCGGCAACGCCATGCGGGTAGGACCCATAATGCAGGAGCTGAACAAAATACTGATAGTAACGCATGCGGCCACACACAGGCTTACTGAGGAACTTGTCTACCGGCAGAAAATCAAAAGCATATTCAGAGTTTCTGTCCCGGTCTATCATGACGGAATACTGGCCGCATATGTTGCCAAAGACCTTCCCATCAAGAAATGGGCTGGAATAAACCCAGACTATGAATACGGCAGGGTTTCATGGGACTTTTTCAAGAAAACGCTTTCATCGCTCAAGCCTGATGTCGAGTTTGTATCAGAACAGTTTAACAAAAGTCCTGGAACAACCGATTTCAGCCCATTCATATCCGCCGTTTTAGCTGCAGGCGCCGAAGGCGTTTTCTCAGCAAACTGGGCCCTAGAAGCCGCAACAATGCATAAACAGCTGAGGAGCTTGGGAGCCTATGACAGGCTGCTGGCCGTCATCAACCCAATGGGTTACTCAATGGATGTCGCATACGAGCTTGGCGCAGAATACCCAACGGCGAAGTATGGAACATGGGTTTCAGGAAGATATGTATGGTTCTACCCAGCCACAGAGATTAACCGAAGGTTTGTGGAGGCGTTCAGGAAAAGGTGGGGCAAATATCCGCCATATTCGTCTGAAACCACTTACACAGCCATCTATCTCATAAAAGCAGCTTTGGAGTCTGCAGGAACCTTTGACTTGGACACTTTGGTTAAACAGATCGAAGACCGTGTTATCATGTCGCCTGCTGGCGTCAGATGGATAAGGCCTGAAGACCATCAAGCCTTGTATGACGTGCCGTATGGCAAGGTGACGCATGTCGGCGGCGAGATTCCGCAGCTAACGAACCTCGTGACAAGGTCTGCCTGGGAATACTTCAGACACCCACCCTTCACCTAAACCTCCTTTTTTTACAAATGTTAGAAACAATACTCTACCAGTTGTTTACAGGTGTATTTAGAGCATCATACTACTGGTTAATCGCATCAGGCTTGACCCTCATATTTGGTGTGACACGTGTCGTTAACTTCGCTCACGCTACTTTTTTCGTCTTAGGCGGATACGTGGCGTTAACGGTTTATGAGCTTACAAATAATTTCATAGCCACTGTTCTTATCTCGGCGTTAGTAGTGAGTCTCGTGGCTGTGTTGAGCGAGACTTCGCTGCTCAGGCCCTTATATCGTATTGAGAGCATTTACCAGCTTCTCATGACTTTCGCGCTTACGCTCATAATCAATGATTTGAGCAAGTTTATCTGGGGCGCTGAATCGCGATCCATACCTCTACCGAAAGAGTTGTCAACTATAGTATCTGTGGGTACAAGACCTTTTCCATTGTTTTACTTCCTCGTGATAGGTCTGTCGATAGCCTCGCTTTTCCTTCTCTATTATCTAATTGAGAAGACTTTTTGGGGGTTGAAGGTTAGGGCCACGTGGCGGGATATCTTTGTCGCCGAATCACTTAGAATAAATACTCGCAGAATCTTTACCGCAACGTTTTTCATCGGAAGCCTGCTGGCTGGTTTCGGAGGTGCTACCATGGTGGCCTTCACACCCGTGGCACCGGGACTTGGAGACTCTCTGATAATAACGGCATTCATAATAGTGGTCATCGCAGGCCTAGGAAACTTGTTTGGAGCGTTTGTAAGCTCGTTGATGATAGGTATGTTGGAGAGCCTGCTCGTGCTGTACATCCCCGAAGTCGACATCCTTTTGATATTCGTTATCATGACTGCTGTGCTGCTGGTGAGACCATGGGGGATATTCGGGGAACGTTAGGGAGACATATCCCGCTCTTGTTTATTTTAGCAGTGACGGGCATCGTGGGCTTCACGGGTGACAGGTTTATAATCTATCTCGCATCGCTTTTCATGATTTTCTCCGTTTTCGCCACCTCATACAACATAGTTTTCGGCTATCTCAAACACGTGTCTTTCGGACATTCTCTTTTCTACGCGGCTGGCGCATACGGTGTCGCGCTGCTGACTACAAAGCTAGTTCCAGACATGATGTTAGGAATTTTGTCCGGCATAGCTTTGGCAACGCTTCTCGCCGTTGCTGTCGGCGCTTTAACCTTGCGTCACAGCAGCATATATTTCGCCATGCTCACCCTTGCCTTCGCGATGCTCTTCTACTCGCTTTTACTGAAATGGCGTAACTTTACGGGAGGAAGCGATGGAATCTCAGGCATACCTAGGTCATCGTTTTTATTCACGCTATCCAGCATCGAAAACTATTATCCACTGCTTTTCGTCTTCTTCTTGGCTAGCATGATTTTGCTAAACTGGGTCGATGTATCAAGGTTCGGGTTGTTGCTGAAAGCGTTGGGGGACAACGAAGACAGATTCAAGTTCACTGGTTTGAGCGTCTACAGATACAAGCTTTCAGGTTTTATGGTTTCAGGCTTTTTCAGCGGTCTAGCGGGCTCGCTTTATGCGCTTCTCTTGCGAGCGGTCACACCTGACATCGCATACTGGACAACTGCCGCAGAGCCCTTAATAATGACCTTGTTGGGCGGAGCTCAGTATTTTCTCGGACCGTCCGTAGGGGCCTTCATCTTTGTAATAATAACCACTTTAACCGCTAGGGTTGCGGAGTACTGGCAGCTGTTCATGGGAGTTGTTCTAGTAGCCTTGCTGCTTGGCGCTCGAGGCGGTGTCTTAGATTTGGTGGAGAGGCTATGGGGAAGGAAGTTCTGAAGACATCAGGGCTTGTGAAAAAGTTCGGCGAGTTCGTCGCCGTCAATAAAGTTTCCTTAGTCTTTGAGGAAGGAGAGAGAACGGCCATGATAGGTCCAAACGGTGCAGGAAAATCAACTTACATAAACGTCGTCTCAGGACAACTGGCTGCGGACGGCGGCAGCGTATTTCTAAACGGAAGAGACATAACGAAAGCTCCCGCCCATGAACGAGTTAAAATGGGGTTGAACAGAACCTTCCAAATCCCAAGCGTGTTCAGGTCGTTAACCGTTAAAGAGAATTTGACTGTTGCCTCATCCAGAAGTAAGCAAGGCTCTCAAGATTTTCGCGAGATAGTCGATGAGCTAGGTCTTTCTCCGTACATGAACGTAAAAGCAGGCCAGCTTCCATATGGTTTGATGAAAATCCTAGAGCTCGGGATGGCAATTTTGTCTAAACCCACTATCCTGCTGTTGGACGAGCCTACCGCTGGCCTGAACGTCGGAGAGAAAGAACGAATAGTCTCGCTTTTGCAAAGACTTCCAGCCAATATGTCTGTTCTTATTGTGGAGCATGACATGGATGTCGTTTTCACGTTTTCACGACGTGTGGTTGTCATGCATAAAGGGGAGGTGATAGCCGACGGCCCTCCTGAAAAAATAGCTGCAGACGAGAAAGTTAGGGAGGTGTATCTTGGATGAATGATGTTTTGAACGTCGTAAACCTTGACGCATTTTATGGAAAGGCTCAGATTTTATTCGGCTTAAACTTCAGCGTCAAAAAGGGTGAGATTGTCTCGTTAATCGGAAGAAACGGCGTCGGCAAGACCACGTTGTTGAAAGCGATAATGAACATAAGTGTTTCAAAGAGGGGGAAGGTTTTCTTAAACGGGCATGACATAACCAGTCTTCCAACGCATGCAATAGCTTCTAAGGGCATAGCATACATGCCAGATTACGCAGGCTTGATACCCGGTGTTTCAGTGCTTGATAACTTCAGGCTTGCTTTTGGAAAAAAGAGCGTAGACCTCGATTTTGCCTATCAAGTATATCCTGAGGTGAAGAGCCTTCTCGACAGACGGGCTGATTCATTAAGCGGTGGAGAGAGAAAGATTGTTGGTCTCCTCCGCACTTTTTTGATGAATCCTTCAGTCCTCTTGGTTGACGAGCCTACAGAGGGGGTCAGCCCGATAATCGCAAGCAGAATCTACAGCATCATCACCAGAATGAAGGAAAGCGGGCTCAGCGTTTTGCTGGTCGAGCAGGGAATAAGATATAAAATTTTGAGCCAGATAGCGGAAAGGTTCCTAGTTATGGTTAACGGAAAAATCGTTTTGGAAACAACATCCGACAGGCTGGGTCAAGAGATTGACCAGATTAGAAAATACTTGGCCGTGGGCGGCGAAACCTGACAAACACCTGCTCGAGCGTTTGTTAAAAACTCAGACCCTTTCGTAAAACATGTCTCCGCCTAAGGTAATGTCTTATCACGTGGCCTACTCTCCACGATTGTCTACCCCTTCTTCAGCCGGTTTCGGCGGTGCTAAGAGTATCTGGTTTATGGCTGGAGACGTCACCAGCTAAAGACAGTCATGTTGCTTGCTGTGCTTATGGCGTGGGCTTAAAAGGCCAGCCCACCCCACGGTAGGCATAGTCCCAGAACAGATATTCATAGATTGTTGAAAGCCTGAAGTATAGTTTCGCCTCCTCCAAATGATGTTCAGCTACGTCAACAGCCACAGTGTCGGTGAGATCTAGTACGGCGTTCACCATCCGCTCATACTCTGGTGAGGAATAGGTGTTTATCCAGCGTCTATAAAGTTCAACTGGCGAACCCTTCTTCAGCAGCTCCTTCCCTACCTCCGAGTATATCCAGAAGCATGGCAGCACCGCCGAGAGGCTTGTTAGAAACGGCTTATCGTACACGCAGGCTGTGAGAAAGTCTGTGTAGGCCCTGGTGATGGGTGATATCTGATACTCCTTAATCTCTGATACGCTTATCCCCCACTCTCTGAATAGGAACTCGTGGAGGGATGCGCGCTCAACCGCCAGAGCACCATGGGATGCGGAGACCAGCGTAAGGGAGGCCTCGTCGTCAGGGGCTTTTGCACCCAAAACAGCGAGTGCCCTCGAGAACCTACTCAGGTAGAGCGCGTCCTGAATGACGTACCCCCTGAAAACCTTCATGTCGAGGCTTCCATCCGTCAGCCCGGTTATGAAGGGATGTGCCAGTATCGAGCTGTAGATGTCGGCTACTCCCTGCCATAATTTGTCCCTGAAGGCAGTCATGCTTCTCTCACCCAGAGTATACGGCGTCCCAGAAGCTGAGCTCGTAGCTCTCAATCATTCTAGCAGCCAAACGCGCCCGCTCCTCCGCATCGGGTAAATATCTCCCGATAATTCTAACCCCTTCCTCCTCTACCCAAGCAGGTGGATGGGTGAAAGCATCTAAGCCCGTAAATTTTATGTTGTAGTTTTTGACCATGCCGGACGCAAGCCTTCCACACGCTCGGCCCCAGACTGGAAGGTTCACGGTCAACGCGGTTACCTGCTCAGCGGCCCCAGCATACAGCCCGAGCCAGGCCAGATAATGCGTGGAGGAGACAGCCGCCGGCAATATTCTCAACCCGCTGAGACCTTTGAAGGACACTTCCAGCTCGTCTCCAAGCTTGACGAGCTGCTGGAAAGCCATCAAATCCCCCTGCTGGAGCTTTGAGAAGTACTCTGCTTCGTCGGGGTTTGAGGCTCTGCTAACCATCAGGGCTAAACTCCTCAAATCATGGTAAACAACGTAGTACTGGTTTTCGACGAAGAGTTTCAGCTTCTCCTTAGGCAGTATGCCTTTCTCTGCCTTGGTGAGGAAGGGATGCTCCTCGACACGTCTGTTAAGCTCACGAAGCTCCTCACGCAATCCTTGGATAAACGCCCGGCCTCTCATAGACTCTCACCCGACCGTACGCATATTTAATTTGGACGATAACCAGCTTATACCTAACGTAGGAGACTTGCCGGCGTTAGACAGATTGGAGCCTCTCGAAGAATAATTTAAGGAATCGTTGGGAATCCACCCAGTAGCATATCTGGGCGTTTGGTTCCTGTTTAACCCATGATCTTCTCTCGATGATCGTCTGACCCCTCGTTATCCCTTCGTCGCATACCACGTATACATGTCCGCTGGTTGTTTTGAAAAGTGTGTGGTCTATGGCTGCTGCGACCGCCATCGGATCGTGGAGCTGCATGAAACCAAACCTGTCGACGAATTTCTTCATGATTTCAGCGGCGGTCTTGGCTGCTGGTGAGGACGATGAGCGTAGTCCTTCAAGGTCTTGCGGCTTCAAAGTGGTTGCAGGGTCTGTCGTGACGTCAAGCCCCACGCACAACGGGTTTACGTCCGACTGGAAGACGATGTCGGCAGCTTCTGGGTCTACGTAGACGTTGAACTCGGAAACCGGTGTGGCGTTGCCATGGCCATAAGGCGTCAGCGAGAAAGCCCCGCCCATGATTATCATCTTCTCCAACCTCTTTGGAGGCTCTGGCTCGAGCAGAAAAGCGAGGGCGACGTTCGTTAAAGGCCCTGTGGCGACCAGCGTAACCCCATGTTCACCCATCAAGGTCTCGACCAAGAATCTGACCGCGCCGGGGATGGGTTGCCGTTTGGGTGGTGGAAGGCCTGCGTCGCCGAGGCCGTCCTCGCCGTGAACCCATTCAGCCGTCTCCAGATTTTTGACCAAGGGCTTCGCAGCACCCCTGTAAACAGGGATGTCTTTAACGCCCAGCACATCCAAAACCCTCAAGGTGTTGACTGAGGTTTTGTCAACGTGGACGTTGCCGCTCACGGTTGTTATGCCGAGAACCTCAAGCTCGTGTGAGTTTACAGCCACCATTATGGCGAGGGCATCGTCTATTCCAGGGTCCATGTCCAAAACAATCTTTACCATGGGTGCGGACAACACAGCAGTCGCATAAATCTCTTGATTGTGTTGTAAAAAAATGACTCTGGATAAAGCTTATTAGTTTTGGGTGTGGAGTTAAACAACATGAACGCGGAAAAAAATGAGCCGAGGAAATACACTCGTCGTCAAGCAATAAGCAACACCCTCGCTGCGGGCGCAGTTATCGGAGTAGGCGTAGTGGCTGGGGTTGGCGGCTATTTCGCGGGAACATCGTCAGGAGGCAGGGTGGAAACCGTCACGAAAAGGGAAACCGTGACAGTGGGCGGACAAACTGTGACCGTGGGCGGACAGACCGTCACCGCTGTACAGACACGAACAGTGACTCAGACTGCTCCTGGCGGGAGAACGCCGCCGCGAGACAAGATACTGATAGGCGCGTCGATAAGCCTTACGGGCGGGCTGGCGGGCTTCGGCACAGAGGAGAAATGGGCTTTAGACGAAGCTGTCAAAAGAGCTAACCAAGCTGGAGGAGTGTATCTACTGGGCTACGACCGCCGTCTTCCCGTCGAGCTTATCGTCTACGACTCTAAAAGCGACATACCGACAATCTTGGCGAACCTTGAAAAGCTGATAAACGTAGACAAGGTAGACCTGCTGATAGGAGAGACAGGCAGCCACATAGGCCTCGCCATAGCACCCGTGGTTGAGCAGGCGAAAGTCCCCATCGTCGGCGTCCTAGCCACAACGGAAAAGATATTCATACCGCCGAGATACAACTATCTGTTCTCCAACTTCCACCTGGCACGCGACGAGGTATGGATATACTTCGACTACATGAACAATCTTCCAGCAGACAAGAGGCCTAAGACCATAGCCATCTGGGAGGAGGCTTCAGACCTTGGAGCTGACAACGCTACATGGTTCGAAAACTACGCCCGTCAATTCGGCTATCAGATTGTTCTCCGCGAGAAATACACACCAGGCTTTGACTTGACAGCGTTGATTACGAAGACAAAGTCTCTCAACCCAGACGTTGTTGGAGCCATCCCATCACCTCCAGACGCCATAAACATGATGAAGATTAGCAAAGAGCTTCGCTTCTCTCCGAAGATCTGGGCTTTCACCAGAGGAACAGCGACCGGCACCTTCGGAACAACGCTTGCAGCTGACGCGGAGAACGTAACAGCCTCGTTCGTATGGCATGAATCACTCCCAGGAGCCTCTGAACTAGTGCAGAAATACAGGCAGGAGACAAACAGGCCTCCAACGCTACTAGGCATACATTATTCCACGGCTCAGATAGCGTTGAAGGCCGTAGAATGGGCTGGTATTCTTGACAGGGAGAGAATCAGGGATGCTTTGGCAAACATGCAGTTTGACACTGTGATGGGGAGGATTAGCTTTGGCCCAGGCGGTAAGATGAATAACACCGAGAAGCTGATACTGCTGATGCAGTGGCGTAGAGGTAAGCTGGAGATAATATGGCCTAGGGACAGAGCTACAGCCGAGCCGGTCTACCCGTTCTCGTCATGGGAATCACGCTAAACCCTAAAAACAGTCCTAGACGATGCTTGTCCTATTCACACCCAATTTTTTTACCACCAACGTTTCAATCAGCCCCTGAGGCATGAATTTTATAATCAAAACGACCACCAAGCCGAACACAACCAGACTGATTTCTGTTACGGTGAACTGGAGAACATAGTATATGCCGAGGTAGATAACCGCGCCAATCAACGGGCCTGTCAAGGTTCCTCTCCCACCTATCAACACCATGAAAAGCGGGATTATGGTCCATTCGATCGAGAAGACATGTTCGGCTGGAACGTAGAGTAGGTTGTATCCGTAGATGCCTCCGACGAGGCCTGTGAAAAACCCGCTCAGAACCAAGGCGAGGACCTTGTATTTGACGAGGTTGACGCCGCTGCCGGAGGCCAGCGCCTCATTCTCTCTTATCGATACGAATGCAAGCTTAATTCTCGACCTTTCTATCAGGAAAGTCGCCACACAGACTGTAATCAGAAGTGTTGCAAGAAAATAGTAGTTTTGGACTCGGCTAAGCCCTTGATACGGAGTTAATCTTATGCCGTAAGCGTGCACGTTGAGGATGGCAACCTTGATTGCTTCAGTCAAGCTTAACGTGCCGATAGCAAAGTAATCGCCCCTTAACTTCAGCAGAGGGGACATCAGCAAGGCCATGCCTATGGCTGCAATACCGCCGGCCAGCACGCCGACGTAGGGATGCATGCCGGCGTTTGTCGAAAGAGCTAACGTGTAGGCGGCGACTCCGAAAAAAGCGGCGTGGCCTAGGTTTAACTGGCCGGCGAAGCCTCCGACGATGTTCCATGATAGAGCAAGCGTCGTGTAGGTGGCGAATATGAACGACAGAGCTATGATGAAGTTGTTTCCACCCGCAACAACAGGTATGGCGAAGAGAGCCGCGCCAGCTATTGTTGCCAACACTACTCCCGTCTTCATACCTCTCTCACTTGTTTTTCGCCGAACAACCCTCTGGGCCGCGTGAGGAGAAGAACTATGAGCAGCAAGTATGCGACGACGTTTCTTAGCCCGGACCCTAGGAAGAACGAGCCGTAGGACTCGGCGATGCTGAGTATAAGCCCGCCCGCCATGATGCCTTGTATGTTTCCAACGCCCGCAAGCGCTAGAATCACGAACGACTTGAGGAGAAACTCAGGCCCCAAGGTGGGTTGAAAGCTTACAATCATCGCCACAAGCCCTCCGGATAAACCAGCCAAACACGTGCTTAAAACAAAGGTGAATGTTTGAAGCCGTTGAACTGGTATGCCCAGCGTGGCGGCTGCCTCGCTGTCCTGAGCTATGGCTCTGACAGCTCTGCCTGCGAAAGTTCGTGTAAGAAAGAGATACAACAACATCAGGATGGAAAGAGATATGACGAAAGCGATGAGCCTGACTATGGGAACCAACACCAAGCCTAGCCTGATGCTTTCAGCGGTGAAGGGTGTAACTATGCTTCTTGGGTCTCCCGACCATGCGATAAGCATGCTTGCTTGAAGAACAAGCAAAAGCCCGAAGCTGGAGACTATGGGTGCGTCAAAGCTTTTCGTCAAACCTTTTATCACCAAAGTGTTCACCAAGAACCCGAGCAGCCCGGAAACGGGAACCGCCAAAACAATCGACAGAAACGGGTCAAACCTCAGCAGATGTGAAATCCAGTAGGTGGCGTATGCGCCGAATATTATAAACTCTCCATGCGCTATGTTCAGTATTCTCATCACGCCGAATATGAGGGCTAGGCCGATGGTGACGAGAGCATAGAGGCCTCCTAACAGTATGGCTCCCACGAGAAGCTGTCCGAAGAGAACCTCGAAGGAAAACAACTTTATCCCCTCACCTCTCCACCTCTTTCAAGGTAAAGCCAATCCCTTATGATGTCTGAGAGAGATGATTCGAGCGCGTCTTTTCTGCCGCCGCCCCTTACCCTTCCCAGCTCAAGAACGTAAACATAGTCTGCAACCGAAAGACACTGTTGTATGTTTTGGTCCACCAGAAGTATGGTGATTGAAAGTTTTTTAAGGGTTTCTATGTGGCGGTATATTTGCTTCACCATGATGGGTGACAGGCCCGCTGAAGGTTCGTCTAAAAGCAGAACCTTTGGTTCCGTCATCAAGGCTCTAGCTATCTCGAGCATTCTTTGCTGACCGCCGCTCAGGGTGCTGGATTTTTCATCGAGTTTTGAGGAAAGGTCTGGGAATATTTCTAGGACTCTGTCAAGCATCCTGGTGATGAGATGGGGGTCTCTTCTAATTTTCCAGCCGCCCATCAGCAGGTTTTCTCTGACGGTCAGTTGGGGGAAGACGCTTCTTCTCTGAAGCACGACCGCCAGCCCATGCTTTACTCTCTCGTCTGGAGTCATCGGGTCGATTCTGACGCCGTCCAAAATGATTTCACCTTTTTTAGGTTTCAGAAGCCCTGCAACCGTTTTCAACAGCGTTGACTTGCCTGCGCCGTTAGGTCCTATGAGCGCTGTTACACATCCCGCGTCAACGTCGAGAAAGATGTCTTTCAGGATTTCTATGTCACGCTGATACTCTACGGTGAGGTTTCTTATTTTTAGCGACAATGTTCACAGCCCCATGTAGGCTTCGACAACCTTGCTTGACTGTCTTACTTCTTCCGGGTCTCCGACCAAAAGCACGGAGCCCGCGTTCATGAACGCCAGCCTATCAACCATTTTGAGAATCGATGGAACGTCGTGGCTTACGATGATGAGGGTTTTACCCTGCTTACGTAACGTGTCCACGATCTGGATTATTTTTTGCTTAATTGTTGGATGAATGCCTGCAACCGGCTCGTCTAGCATTAGAATTTTCGGGTCGGGTAGCAAAGCTCTTGCGATGTCTACCAGCTTTTGCTGGCCTCCAGAGACGTTTCCCGCCAACTCGTGCTTAAGATGGGCGGGCAGCCCAACCATTTCCATTATCTCCGAAGCCCTCTCCCTGATTTTTTTGACATTCTTCATCCAGACACTTTGAACCATGATGTTTTCGAGGACGGTCATGTTGGTGAAGACATTCGTGACTTGGAAGACTCTGGCCACCCCCATCTGTGAGATACGGTGGGGCGGTAAGCCGTCAACTCTTTTTCCAAATATTTTCACATATCCTTCCTCGGGTTTGTAATAGCCGTTGACCAAGTTGAGGAGCGTGGTTTTGCCGGAGCCGTTTGGTCCAAGTATTCCGAGAGATTCTCCTTCTTTGACTCTGAGAGAGCATTTGTTAAGGGCTTTGACTCCGTTAAACGATAATGACACATCTTCCACTTCGACCGCGTATTGGCCGGTCATGTTTTATTTCTCTGGTCTCCTCCAGATGCCGAGTTGGAACATGCGTTCTATGTTGCTGCGGATGACCTTCTCTTCGTATTCCCTGTGTTTCATTGGCATTCTGTTCGGCCAAAGGTTTTTCGGATAAAGATCCCTCTCGTATATTATTTGGATGATTTCTGTTCTGAGGTCTTTCATCCAGTTTGCCCACAGCGAACGAGAGCGGAAGTCTCTTAACGCCTCTATGTCGATGACGCCTGCGCAGTAAGATGAGCCGGCTCCGTATTCATGCTTACCGACGATGCGGCCTTTGTAGTCTACTATCATGGATTTTCCGCCGAATGTATCTATTGGCACGGGTGAGTCTGTGGTTAGGTAGTATGTTCCGGTGTTCGGCGCGACTATGTAGATGTTGTTGTCCAAGGCTCTTGCCCTGTTCTGTATCTCCCAAAACTCGTTCTGGGTGTGTGGATGTGGGTAGCTGGGCCTGTAAACAACTTCAGCACCGTTCATCGCAAGCCCTCTGATGTACTCGGGGTAGGAGCCTTCGTTAGCGAGGGCGCAGCCCAGCACGCCTATCTCCGTCTCAACCACTGGGAAGAAGGCATTGAGGTTTCGGCCATGTAACCTAATCCACTCGTCGTAGATGTCGTGGGGACATACCGAATGTTCAACGGGATATAGAGGGGAGTTCTTGTAATGGCGGAGGATTATACGGCCTTGAGGGTCTATGATAAAGGCGTTGTTGAAGAACCTGTTGGGGAACCTTTCATCCATTGCCTTGGCCTGCGCTATCAGGTATGCTCTGTATTGTTTGGCGATTTCTCCAAGCCTGTCTGTTTCCTCCCCCGGAATTTCGATGGCGATGTTTAGAGCATATTCGATGTGGTCCATGTCGAAGACTTCGTCTGTGAAGCCTTGTAAACCGCCTTCCGGCAGCGCTATCAGCTTAACCGGCAGGTCTAGGCTGCTCAGCCACGACGCGGCCGCTACAACCTCCTGTATGTGATCTATGTTTTTCAGGATTTCTCTCCTCTTCCTCACACCCCAGACCGTCGAGGATATCCCAACCGCTGTGTATGGCTTCATAACGTTGAAAAACGGGTTTAAGACAGCCTATAACTTTTTAGTTTCCCCCATCGAACGGAGGGAGGCACCCCACGCAGTAGTTTTGATACTCTCTCGGTGCGTCATCGGAAGGCGTTCGGCAGTTGTTTAAATGGCTCGTTTCAGAAGGGCTGGTGGATGAGATGAAGCGTTAAGCTTTTCTGACCATGCTGCCGAGGTTTCTGGCTTTTCTGTTTGTGTTGATGAATTCGTAAACTTCGTTGTAGGTTGGCATGGCTTCCTGTGCTCCGAGCTTTGTGGTCGCGAGTGCTGCGGCAATGTTGGCCAGTTCGGCGGCTTCGTGTAGTTTCATGTTTTTTGAGAGGGCGTAGGCGAGTGCTCCGCAGAAGGCGTCGCCTGCACCTGTCGTGTCAACAGCCCTTACCTTCACTCCTTTGAGATGAAGTGTCTCCCTCTCGGTTACGAGCACGACGCCTCTGCTGGCCAAGGTTATTAGGATGTTTTTGACGCCTTTTCTCAGAAGTTTCCTGCCTGCGGCGACCGCTGTGCTCACGTCGTTTACTTCAACGCCCGTGAGGTATGAGGCTTCCAGCATGTTGGGGACTAGGATGTCGACTTTTTCGAGCAGGTTTCTTGGCAGGGGTTTTGCGGGCGCGGGGTTCAGCAAGACTTTGACGCCTGCTTGACTGGCGATGTTGACGGCGTGCTCGACTGTTTGGATTGGTGTCTCAAGCTGTAGCATAAGAATTTTGGCGGAGGTTATTTCGTGTTTTGCGTTTTCTACGTCGGCTTGGCTGAGGCGTTCGTCGGCTCCCGACGCAACAGCTATCAGGTTAGTGCCCTGCCTGTCCACCATTATCAACGCAACACCCGTATGAGCCTCGCTGTCCTTGACCACATGCGTTGTTGAAACACGCTCCTTCTCAAGCCTTTTGATAAGCATCGAGCCGAACACGTCGTCGCCCACACGGCCTACCATCGATGTGTTGACGCCTAGCCTTGATGCTGCGACGGCTTGGTTAGCGCCTTTCCCGCCAGCAAATATCTGGAAAAAACCTCCTATGACTGTCTCGCCCCGTCTGGGCAATCGGTTTAGTTTGACGACGAGGTCGGCGTGAATGCTGCCGACCACAACAACCTCAGCCTCAGCCATCATGGTTTAAACGAACATGGCGGTAGAAAACGTTGACGGATTGTTAGCGTCTCTCAAACCTCGTATGAAAAACAAATTCTACGTGGACCTTCATTCTGTCAAAACGACCGTCGGACATGAATAAAGAAAACAGGAGTACGCATCTTACGGCCCTCGCTTTTCCCTGAAAGGCTAATAACCTGCAAATGCCCAAAAGCAGGCGGCTTGTCCCGCTATCTCATTAAAGGAGGTTTTGTAATTCCTGTGGATGGGCGGAGGCGGATTATTAGGGATGGCTGTGTGCTGGTGGCTGATGATAGGGTTGAGATGGTTGGTTCGTGGGAGCAGTTGAGACCGTATATGGCTGGCGCTGAGGTTGTCGACGCACATGGTTGTGTGATTATTCCGGGGCTTGTGGACACGCACGTTCATCTTGCTCAAGCGCTTCTCCGCGGTGTGGTCCCAGACAACCTGACTCTAATACCCTGGCTCCGAGACTGGGTGTGGCGGCTGCAGGGTGCTTACGACAGCGAAGACGCCAAAGCAAGCGCAGCATTATGCATCCTGGAAATGCTCAAGACAGGAACCACAGCCTTCGTCGAAATCCACCTCCACACACGATACGGCTTCAACGGCATAGCCGAGCTCGTCGAAAAATCCGGCATAAGAGGCGTTTTAGCAAAGTCGGTGATGGACATGCAAGGCTACGCCACCTCGGAAAACATCCTGCACCCCGGAATGGTTGAAGACCGCGAAGCATGCATCCGAGAGTTCAAGGAAATGCACAGGCGCTGGCACGGAAAAGCCGACGGAAGAATACAGGTCTGGCTCGGGTTGCGGAGCGCGGGAGCCGTCTCCGACCGACTCTACCACGAAACAGCAGCCCTCGCACAAGAATACGACACAGGAATAACAAACCATATAGCAGAAGTAAGGGAAGACATCGAATATTATAGAAAAGCTTTCGGAACAGGCGTAGCAGGGTTCCTGGAAAGGTTTAACATGCTTGGCGAAAGACATATCTACGCCCACTGTGTCTGGCTCGACGAAGAGGACATCCGAAAGTTTGCTGACACAGGCACAACGGTATCCCATTGCCCCTCCTCGAACATGAAGCTCGGCTCAGGCATAGCCCCCGTCTCCGAGATGCTCCGTCACGGCGTTAACGTAACACTCGGATGTGATGGAGGCCCAAGCAACGACACCTACGACATGATAAGAGAGATGAAGACCGCAGCCCTGCTGCAGAAGGCTCGAACACTTAACCCAAACGCAATATCTGCATGGGACGTGCTGGAGATGGCGACGAGGAACGGCGCACGGGCCATCGGCAGGCTAAACCAGCTCGGCAGCCTCGAACCTGGCAAAAAAGCCGACATCGTCGTCGTCAGCCTCAAAAGACCCTCGGTAACACCCGTCTCAAACCCACTATCGCTGCTGGTCTACGCCGCATCAGGCGAAGACGTACGCGACGTAATGATAAACGGCAGGTTCGTCGTCAGAAACAAACAAGCCCTCACCTTAGAAGAAGAGCAGGTATTGAGAGACGCCAACAAACACCTCGAACGTATCCTCGTAAAAGCAGACATCAAAACAGACCTGCTCCAAACCATCTGAAAAAAGCAACAACCGTTTAGACCTATACTTCAAACAAGGCTCGCATAAGATACGTTTATATCATAGCTGGAGAGCCGTTAACGAATTAAATGGTTGAAGAGAAGCGGCTGACCAAGAAGGGCTGGGTCAGCCAAACACCCGAAGGAGAGCTTTTGCTCGTCAACGAAAACGGAGACGCATACAGGGTCAACGAAGCCGTCATCGCCGTCTGGAACCTTTTCGAAGACAAAACAGTCGGCGACGTCGTCGCCGAAGTAGCGGCGCAGATAAGCCGCGAGCCAGCGGACATAAAAGACTCGATTGAACAGCTTGCCGTAAAACTTTTGGAAGCAGGGTTAATCGGCTGAACTTCTAAAAAGCTAAAACCGTCAGCAATGAGGCGGCGAAAGCCAGCACCCCGGCTACTGCGTATGTTTTGACACCAAACGAAACGCTTCCAGCAACGGCTTCAAGAAAGTCGGAGAAAACCTTCACATCTTTGATTACCACGGACTTGTGTGTGGCTGACGCCGGCGCTAGGGTTGCGACGGCTTTTCTATACACCTCGTCAATAAGCTCTGTGAGGGTATGCGGTTCAATGGCTTCGCCAAGAGGATGGTATCCGCGGCCGCCGAGCGATACAGCGTTAACCATGTGAGTGTCTGTTGTGCAAAGCTCCGCTTCAACGCATCCATATCTTCTACCTATTTCGACCACTGAGTCCCTAACCCATGGCAATGCGTTGTTTGCGTCAGCCACGACCACCGCCGCTTTTCTGCCGCCGGCTTCAAAGATTATGCATGAGATTCCGCCGGCTCCAACCCCTTCCGCCAAACCAATCTTGGAAGGCACGATTCTAGCAAAGCCTACGCTCACTCCGTTTACATCTTCCACATCTTGTTGCATAGTGGTTTGTAAAAGCGTCTTGATTCTTTCTACAGAGTCCTTCTCCAAGGCTTCGAACCCGTCGCTGAAGCTGTTGTGGGCATCAACCACGACAACCCTGTCAGATGAAACGTCGGCTACTATTTCCGGAGGCAGGTCTTCCATGGGTTGAGGATGCAGCGTTAAAACAGTTATCGTTCTTCCAGCCATGCCCCAAGTCAGCGCGCTGACACCGTTCAAACAATGTCTAACAGGGAATGTGAACGGCTTCAAACGCGAGGACAAACTCAAAGCCAACGCTTCTGAAGCTATCTGCTCGGCGATGCTTTCGGAAGTTTCAAAATTTGCGATGTTTTTTTCATGGCTCGAAAGACCTTTAAACACAACTGATTCAAACCCTTTCGCACTCAGCTTCTGCTGGACAAGGCTGGGGAACATGCTGGAGCCAACATTCCTGAAAGGCCCCGGATGAATCTCAGAGACAACGATAGCTAAAGGCTGCTGCCCCTCTCTCCTGACGACAAACAGCTCGCATCTAACTTCTTCAGACCTCCCAAGCCTTTCCATCATCTCTTCAAGGTCTTTAGACCTTCCCGAAAGAAGGCTTGACAGAAAAGCTTGGAGCAGTGTGAAAGGTTTTACGCCTTGAATGGATTTTATTCTGTCAATCACGTAACGACAGGCCTCCATAAAAGCTAAACCCACTAGGTAGGCCGTAGCCGATGTCTGCAAAGCTTTCAGAAAGCTGTTGAGGTAAACGTGGAGAGGTATTATGCCTAAAATCATGGGCTGTGTTGACAGAACGGCTGCGGTCAGAGGGTTTACCTTGTATCCGATAGCTCTTCTGACAGAATATCCCATGAATACAGCTGCCGTGGTGAACGAAGCTATGACAGCCACAGCTCCTGTTGGATGCAAAACCCCTACAGCATAAGATATCGGTAAAGCAGCCGCTAAAACAATCATCTCAACTATCGACAATGCCGTGAGCCTTCTAGCTGTGTAGTTTTGACAACGTTGGTTGAGGGTTTTTTCAACAACGTAGTTAACGGGAAGAGTGATGACCAACGCTAGCGTGAAAGCTGTGAAAGCCAAAACCATGCTTCCAGTAATCAAAACGGTAAACGCTGCGAAAAACACAGCCATGGCCAGTATAATGGCGGCGGCTTTACCACGCCCCCCATGGAATCCTTTAATCAGCCTGTACCTGTCGGCTATCGCTCCAGCCGATGTGTTAGCCATCAAGACACCTCTCTTCTTGCTCTCTACATATGAAAACTTAATTTAACCATATTTTTAGGAACTGGAATGTTGAAGCCACCAGACCAAACCCTTCTCCAAATCCTTTCATAACCATATCATTTTGCATGCTGTTGAGTTTCTATACTTGTCTCCTAAAATTATTCCCAACTGGCACAGATCCAAAGAGTCGATGGAACGTGTGGATGAACGTTATATTTGGAGCGCCTCCTCTATCTCTTTTCCCAGCACAAGCCTGAACCCGTGTCTCTCAGCCTCCTCAACCAGCTTTTCCGCCGCCTGCTTAGACGCAGTAGCCACCGAGAGAACCGTCAACACAGGCCTCAGCCCATACTTCTCCTCCACAGCCCTCACCCGGGTGAGAAGCTTTTCAACCTCTCTGGAGGCTGAGGCTACATCCTTGAGCGAGGACGTTACCTCGCCTACAACCAGGGGGTTTTCGGAGAATATGTCTATCTCAAGAATCTCCCCGTTGTGCAGGATGTGCTTCTTCTCAACCTTTACGCCCTCGTATCCCATTTCATGGAGGACTAGTTCAACATAGGCCGCAGCATGCATCTCGAATGTGACCCCTAAAGCGGACTTAAGCTCGCTAAAGGCCGTGAACATGTAGCTCCGTGTCCTCCTCATCTCCTCCCAGAGCTTCTCCTGACCCTCCCACAGCTTTTCCTGACCATGCCACAGCTTCTCCTGACCCTCCCTGAGATTCTTCAGCGCCTTCAGTATTTCGGAAAGCCCTAAGTAGCCTGCCACCGTGTAGCGGAACTCCTCATCCTTCTCCAGGAGCTCGATGAACTCACGCCTGAGCTTTCCGGCCATTCAACAGTCCAATGTGAGATGTGTTGAGCACGTTATAAAGAATTTGTTGACGGCGGCGTGTCAGCTAGATAATCGGATGCTATACTTATTTCGATTTGTCGCCTTTCATATAAGTGATGGCTTGGTCGCCTGCTCTGTGAAGTATAGGATGCTGGAAATATCGACCTCTGGCCCACGTAGCTGGAAAAAGTTTTCATCTACTGGTGCGGGCCTAGAACTCCGCCCCATTGTAAACCCTGTAACTCCTACAGGTTAGCGGAAAAGCCTTTATGAGTTAATATGAAGATTTTCCAAAAAAGGTTCTCTTCCTCTGCGAGTGCAGATATGCTCTTCGTATCTTATAATCCCGGAGGTTGTTGCCGCATGGGGCGATTGCCACAGAGCTAGAAAGAAGACGATACCAAATAAATCAGACCTTCAGTATAACAAAAGGTTGTAGAAGGGGAGATTTCTAACCTTAGCTGTATAATCTACGTCGGCGTTGTAGCCCAACTCCAGCTCTACCAGCAACAAGTCAACAGCGAAGCCAGCCTCCTCAACATTTTCACAGAGGTTTGGTCTATTGGGTCTGTTACAAGAACATGTAAACCAAGGTTTAACAGAAACTGAAAGAAGGAAAAATAGGGGAGGGTATGGCTGGAGGCCAACCAGCAAGACAACACCTAAGAACCCCTGCAAGAGAGAGGCCGGTATGTTATATTCTACGTTATGTATGGGATTGTGAGACCCATACATGTTAACTGACCGTTTCTCTGATTTTCTTGATTGTTTGTAGTTGGTTTTTGGCTGTTATCATCGCAGTTCCTTTTAAAGCCATAGTCAGCATCTCTAAGGCTTTACGAGGCCCTCCGCTGAATATCTTCCTCTTACCTTTTTTCTTTCCGTCTACTTTGAAGAGTCCAAAATAGTTTTTTAGCTTCGTGATTCCCTTACTGAAGTCGGCGTATGCCATCACCTCGGCCAAAGCAACCATAGCAGCAGAATAGCCCCCTACTTTCAACGTATCAACGACCCTACTGTAGGCCGGTATTCTTTTCCCCGCCTCAGCGGCTATAATCTCCGCCATTGCTTTCATCTGTTCCTCTAAGGCCCTCACTGCATTCCTCAAAACATCCCTCTCAGAACCGTTCAAAGCCTTCATCCTTTTCATCAGGCTTTGATGGCTCTTGAGAAGGCTTCTGTAGGCGGCGATTAACCTCCGAATAATTAGGAAGTCTTCGCTGACCTCTCTGAACCACTTAGTTTCTAAAGCCATCAACACTCTAACATCATTCTTTGCACTCTTCGTCTTAATTCCAAGCCTTTCATACATCTGCTTGAACAATGTAAGCCGTCTGAGGTAGAAAACCCTAACACCACGTCGTAAAACCTCTATGAATTCATCTGTAAGCTCTACGGGAACCGTATCCACGTAGAGCTCGTCACCATGCTCAGCAGGAATATCGGTTATCCGGCGGACTCGGCTGAAGTTTTCGCCATCGGTGCTGTAAGTGTGGAAGTTCTCCTCAGTTTTCCTGCCACGTTTCTTGCTAGCAAGCCTATGTACGTCAGCGAAAAACCTTCTTACTCTCCCGAGAGGCTTACAAACCTCTTTTCGGGGACAACTCCCCATCAGCGTACACCCCTCCCCTCCAGACACCTGGCCTTGTCGGCTCGGGGCGGCGTCCCAACCCCGAACCGCTCCCCGCCACGTCATATGACTGAGGTCCGGGAGCAGGCCCTCCCTTATCCCTGGGAGCAGGTCCTACAACCATGTCCCCCGTGGACATGGCTCTCCCGGGAGGCCTAGGCCGCCGGAGAACCATTCTCCAGCGGAAGGCCCTCCCATCGGGGAAAATGTTGAGGGGTGTTTGGGAATGGATGTGGAGGACGTCGTCAAGCATCGTCGTCTGTCTCCCTACCCCACATCTGTCGGTCCGAGCGAACCGTCCCGAGGCCCGGATCCGGCCCAAACCCTCCCCCGCCACCCCACAGCATTTAGAAAGGGGTGGCCGCCTTCTACGGCGGGTGTGGGTGAGGGTTTGTGGCTGTGTTTGGCGGCGGTTTTCCTATGCGTTTCGCGAGACGACCCTAAGTCTTCACATCCCCTCCCCGCCCGGAGGGGATGGCCTCAGGGCTTTTAACCCCTCACGGGACGATCGTCCCGTTCATCATAGCAACATGCTACAAGCATGGATTTAAGCAGATAATGGTGTTGCCTGTACTGTCCCGAATAACGCTTTAAACATCTTGGTTCTGGGCATTATGGGGGATTGAATCTATTGGCGGCAAAACCTGTCACGGCTGCGGGTTTTGCTGAGGCTTCTAACGTGCTGCCGCTGATGCTTAGACGTTTGACGTAAAGCGTCATTATTTTTACACCCCACCTCTGTGGAGAGGCGAAACTTCAGGGATTTAGGCCCACTTTCAAGGTGTCAAAAATTCTCCGAAACGTACTACCGTAACGCATGGAGAAAACCCTGTGTAGAAAGCCGAAGCTTACGTGAATCAGGCGCTGTTTCAGACCAACGACAGCCGTCGAACACCACCTTGCCCAAAGCAGCAGAACCCATAATAACACACTAGGCTGTTAAAACACGTAGGAAACACCGTAGGTTGTTGTGGTGTTGATGACAATTTTTTGCCTCGACAGCTATCTAAAAATATGGAGCACTATTACAACAGTTGTCTAAAACTATATAAATGTCAAATGATTGACACCATCATGTTTGTCAGCATTTCAGGGCCGCTTTAACTAGCCTCCACAACACCTGATACCCCCGGGCCACTAATGAATACAACCCTGTTCACCATAAGTTTAGTACAGCCTCCCATCTATGTTGCTGCAGTGCGTGCACCAATCTATCAACAGGCCTGCCCATCAGGCTTGAAAGACCTGTTGGTTAAGCCGTTCACGTCAACCACCGTGAGCGTGAAGCCCGAAGCATCCTGAACACCTCGCCGTGGAGCTGACACCTCTGAAGGAGGATGGGAGGTCGAGACAGCCCGCCGGATACCGGATAAGCTCGATAGACGACATACAGGAATACAGAACCTCCTTCATCGAAAAACTTGAAGTCAACGCATGTCTCAAAATCCTTTCATATCCTGGTCTTGACACGCTTGTCATGAACTTGGAGGAGGTAAACCCGCGCCAGAAGAAGACATAGAGATGAACCAAAGACGTCAAACATCTGCTACATAAGCCTTCCATCAACCCTCATTCCTATGTTGAGCTTTTTCTCAAGCGTGTGGAGTCTTTCTTCATGAGACAGGAGCGAGGACATGACGAAAAGGTCGAAAACACCCCTCTCAGAATACGCCTGAGCACCAC
>JAWBJZ010000004.1:0-45953 GCA_038832005.1 Candidatus Caldarchaeum sp. | reverse complement strand
ACAGACAAGGCAGACCTATTTCAGGTGTGTTGGCCAAAATTGACCCCGAAGAGTTCGTGCACCCACAAGACAAGGAAGTGATATCAAGACCTGACGGCGTGATACCCATACAGAGAATTCCAGACGGAAGAACATACACGCTGACGGTAGAATGGACAAGCGGCTATGGAGTCACGGCGAGGGCAGTGGTGAGAGACACACCCGCAGGCCTCCAGAGCAGAGGCAGCATAACCATCCCCGTAGACGACGTAACCATCACAGTCGTCGACTTCGACGGCAGGCCGGTCGCAGGAGCTGACATAGGCTTCGCAGGACAGGCGGTCGGCAAGACAGACAGCCAAGGCGTCATCGTCATCGCACAGGTGCCGCTCGACAACACCTACGCAGTAACCGTAACCAAAGACGGAACACAGATAGGCAGCGACAACATCCGCTTCACAGCCTCCAGAACATCCGCAACGCTGCAGGCAGGCATCTACGACATAACAGTCCTCGTCAAGGGCGCCGCAGGACAACCCATACAGGGAGCGCTCGTCGAGCTCGTCAGAGCAGGAACAACGATAGCCACCAAAGCGACGGACGCCAGCGGAACAGCGGTCTTCAGCAAGGTCATAGGCGCAGACTACAGCGTTAAAGCAACATACGAACAGTTCTCGTCAACAGCATCGGTCGCAAGAGGCGTACGCAGCGCAACCATAACCCTCGACCTCTACACCGTACTGCTAGGCGTGCCGATGACGTTCGCCACATTCCTAGCGCTGATCATCGGCCTCATACTGCTGGTCATCGTCATCGTCGTCATCGTCAGCGAGTATATCCGCTGGAGAGGAAGACGCCTCGGCATCTACCCAGCAGCACCACCCAAGAAATAAACAACCAACACCCCCCAACACCTTTTTAAACCCCCTCTCTTTTTTCCACCACAAACCGGTTAGGAGATGTTATAATCTGGGAAGAACATGATAAAAGACAGGATACAGGATGGCAGGCAGGAGAAAAGAGGTTGGAACACTCAGGAGAAGGGCTCTGGAGTTTCTTGAAGAAGCCCGTCAATCCCTGATATCCGGACGCCACAACATCTCCTACTTCCTCTCAGAACAAGCCTCACAACTATACATCATGGCAGCGCTGCTGGAAACAGTGGGAGACTATCCGCGAACCCATTACATCAGAACGCTGCTGGGAGAGCTCGTCAAATCAACCTCATCCAAAAAGCTGGAGCAGTTCATACGTGAAAACAGAGCCGCTCTTTCAAGCCTAGAGGACGCATACACCATCGCCAGATACTCGGCGAAAGATTACACAAAAGAGGATGCCGAGGATGCTCTCAGGCTTTCCGAAGAAATCATAAAACTAGTCACAAAGGCTGTCAGTGGATGACGTTCATGGACACGTTGAGGGCGAGGGCCAGGCTTCTTAAAAGCTGAAGAGAAACCGCTCCAGCCATAGCAAAAGCAGCCAGAGAACTGCTGCCAGACGCCGAAGTCTACGTTTTCGGCAGCGCCGTAACAGGAGACTGCGTAGCCAGCAGCGACGTGGACATCCTCATAGTCTCGGAACAACTCCCCGCAAGAAACATAGAAAGAGCTCGGATTAAGGTTGAGATCGAGGAGAAGGCTGGCCTCCCACCATACCATCCGTTCGAACTCCATCTAACCACCTTAGAGGAGGCTGAACCCTACTTTAGAAGAGCCCGCCACAGCTTAACCAAGCTCTAGCAGAAAGCCCAAGCTTTTTAAAAACCCGCCGCACATCTAGCTGGGTGTCTGCCGATGTCTGTAAGGCCGGAGGTGGAGAGATGGCTAGCCGAAGCGTCATCCGACCTCAAACACGACGTGCTCAGCAGTTCAAGAATAGGTTGATTTAAATGGGTAAAAGGCTTTATATGCTTAATTATGGGTCTGGGAGGTTTTTAGGTGTCTTGGCTGGGATGGCTCAGCGTTGGGATGGGAAGGTCAACGCTATCAAGCTTCCCGGTGGGAGGTACAGGATATCGGAATCCGAGGTTGAAAAGATATGGAAGCAGTTAAGAGCTACAGTATCCCGGTAGAGGCTCCAAAGGATTTAGTGGAGAGCTACTTCGAGGTAAAGAAGAAAGCCTTAGAGGTTGTTTTCTCCCGCGTCAAGTTTTCGAAGAAGGCTCACCTAGACTTTAGGAGGGAGCACAGGAAGGCGCTCAGGGATGAGCTGCTGAAAAACTGGATGTTTTCAAAACACTACGTCGACTCAGCTATAAACTCCGTTATCGGCCTTGTGAAGGGATGGATAGCCCTCCACAACAGAGGAAGAGCTAAAAATACGCTAAAGATAACTAAGAGAACAGTTTACGTTAAGAGTACGCTCTTCAGCCTCAGAGACGGCGTGTTGAGGATAAGCATTGAATCGGATAAACGCTATCTCGAAGTTGACCTGATGAAATATCCCTGGATTCCTAAAGACTTCGATAAAATCGGATGTCTGCTCATGACTGAGAAAGAGTTGATAATCACGGTTAAGAAGGAAGTAGAGCCAAAAGCTGGGGGATGGGCTTCTTTTGACGTAAACTTAACGAATGTAACCGCTTTCATAGATGGGAAAACAGAGCGATATGACTTGAAGGAGCTTTACCACATCCACAGAGCCTATGAAATCAAGCGGCAAAGGGTACAAAAGCTATCAAAGTTTAAGCCGAAGACTGCGCGAAAGCTCCTCAACAAGTACTCCAAACGTGAAAAGAACAGGGCTGGAGACTTCATGCAAAAGCTGACGACCAATATAGCGAGAGCGCTTGAAGAGAAGAGTTGAGGAGCAATACTTGAAAACCTGAAAGGCATGAAGGGGCGGGTTCTCAATGGCTTGAAAGATGCGAACAGGAAGCTGTCAAAGTGGAATGCAAGAACCTTTCAGTCCATGCTCGAATACAAGCTCAAATGGCTTGGGCTACCAGTCAAATACGTCAACCCAGCAAATTCGTCTAAAACCTGCCCAGCCTGTTCTGGAAGCATGGCTTCCTATCTGGGCAGGTCTATGAAGTGCCAGAAATGCGGTTTAACCATGGACAGGGACGTAGTAGCAGTATTGAACCTTCAGATGCGGGGAGCAGGGTTCCCCCAAAGAGCCCTCAACGAGCTCATCGAGAGAGAAGGGTTACGTATGTCTATTAAAGACTACGTAACTCAGAACCCTTCGAAATAATAGCTTTAACACCGGAGGAGATGACGAGGGAGAGCACGCTGATTAAGGAGATATCAAGGGAATGGATAAAAATAACCAAAAGCCAGTCACGCCATCAACCCAGTCTGGAAGAATGCTGAAGCATACGCAGCCGCCTGAAAAACAGCTCCAGGGTATTATTATGGTAGTTCGAGAAACTCTGAAACGGAAAACGTTTTTAAGAACAAGCTGGGAAAACGTCAGGGAATGCATCCGCTTAAAACAGCCTACGTCCCACTTCTCATGCTACTCCTCTCTCTGCCGGCGGTTTTAGGGCAGATGCAGGACCCATGCGTCGTGACCCAGAACAAGTACAGCCTTCTAGACTCTATCCAGCCTATGAGCGGCAACCTCACCGGCAGGCTTCAGGAAAGGTTCTACAGGTTCGAAAACCTAAGACCCGGCGAGATGATAATCGTCAGCACACAGTTAACCTCAAACACGTCGACCTCAGTCAGCCTTCTCATGCTCTGGGAGATAAGAACAAACCAGTTCACCCACATAGCTGGCCAGCAGACAATAATTTCAGGAGGACCCCACGAGTACGGGTTCAGCTGGACGCATGCAAACACGGGCAACAACCAGCCAACAAACATATGCTTCAAGGTAGGGCTCTTCTCAGAAGCCAGGCCGGCCAGAGTCGACTACACAATAGCGGTCAACGTTGAAAAACTTCAGGACACAGGCGGAGGCGACGCAGCCGACAAGCCTGAAAGAGCCACGTCAATCGGTAAGATACAGGCGGAAACACCCGTAACAATCTCCGGCTACCTAACCTCGGACAAACAGGGAATAGACCACGTAGACTTTTACGTTTTCACGGCTGCGCTGGGAAAAGGCAGAGAGCTGGTTGCAACACTCACCACACGGGAGGGAAACATATACGAGGCCGCAATACTCGACCAAACCCTCTTCACCCTTCGGTACAACCAGACGGCGGGAAGACAAAAAGCCACAATAGTCCTGGCCAGCGAAGAACCAGCCGAGAAAACCTATTACCTGAAAATATCCAACAACGGAGGCGTGGGCGGCGGCGGGCCATACACAGTAACCCTTGAAATAAGACAGACAGCCGCAACCACATCGACAGCCACAAAACAGACCACCGTCACACAAACCCTGGAACAGCCGACAATCCCGCCTGAAACAGCCAGGGCGATAGTTTACGGAAGCGTGGTGGGGGTTGCGGCAGTAGCCGTCGCAGCCACAGTCCTTGTGAGAAGACGCAGCCAAACATACGTCGTGGAGGAAGGATGGTGAAAGCCGGGGAGAAACGCTTTTTACAAACCCGGCAGCATCTTAGCCAGCGTTGGCGAAGGCTAGGGTAAAGGTGGTCGGCAACATCCAAGCAGTCGGCTACAGAGCCCTAGTAAAATACGTAGCACGCATGCTCGGCGTCAAAGGCCTTGTAAGAAACCTGGACGACGGCTCAGTCGAAGTCTTCGCCGACGCCCCCGAGGAAAGCCTGGAGAAGTTTCTGAAAGCAGTAGACGTCAAAGGAAAGCCAGACGACATACTCAGCCCACACGTCGAAAAAATGGAGATACACCGCGAGGGCGAGCCGGGATACAAAGGCCCGTGGAGAAGCTACGAAGCCTTCGAAATAGACTACGGCGACGAAACAACCAGACCCGTGGAAAAAGACATAGCAGAAAGCCTCGAATGGGCAAAACTATACTTCACCAAACTCGTCTCAGAGTTCGGCGGACTCAAAACAGGCTTCGACAACTTCAGCCAAGACTTCAAAACCTTCAGGACGGAGTTCACCGATTTCAGGCAAGAGTTTGGAGACTTTCGGACAGAGTTCACTGATTTCAGGCAAGAGTTTCGGGATTTCAGGCAAGAGTTTAGAGACTTCAGAAGCGAGTTCAGAGAGTTTAGGGATATATCTCTAGCTTTAAGCCGTGAAACCCTAAACGAGGTAAAAGAGCTTAGAAAAGACCTCAAAACCATCCTTGACGAGAGGCTTGCGAGGATGGAGCGAGACATAGCAGAGATTAAGGCGAGGCTCGGACTCCCACAGTGAGCTGGAGAAAACATAAAGCGGGCTGGCATGTTATCTGGATGAAATGGCCAAACCAGGCTTCCGCCAGCTACGCCACACAGCCGACATATACATAGAAGCATACGGCAACACGCTCGACGAAGCCTTCGAACAGGCGGGGCTGGCGTTGTTCAGGACAATCATACCTGAAGCAGAAGGGGTTGAGAAAAAGGTGGCCGTGGTAGCTGAGGGCGCAGACCTCCACGAGCTCCTCTACGACTGGCTGGAAAAACTCCTGCACGTCTTCGAGCTCAACCAGCTGGTGGGCACCGAGGTCAAAGTGAGAAAAATAACGAGAAACAATCTTTACAGGCTTGAGGGCGAGGTGAGCGGGGTCGTATACGACAGGACAAAACATAGAACGGGAACAGCCGTAAAATCACCAACCTACGCCTTGATGGAGGTTGACAACGAGAAAAACGTCGTCAGGTTCGTCCTCGACATCTAACGCACAGCCTGCCGCAGCCCAGCCAACCGGTTTCCGAGACAGTGGCAAACAACGTTAAGTTTGGGGTTGAGGAAAAAACGTCAGCCATGCAGCCCGGTGGAAAACCCTCAATCACAGTCATGCTCCCCCACTCCTTCGCGTCAGACATCCCAAGCCTCAGAGAGGCCACCGTGAGGATAGGTTTTGTGGGAAGAGTTTTGGCAACTTTCAGGGTGGAAGAGCTCTTACTCTACCCCGACAAGCCCGGCTCACCAGACATAAGAAACGCCCGCCTCGTCAAAGAAATCCTAGACTATCTGACCACAGCCCCATACCTCAGGAAGAAGCTGTACCCGCTGAAACAAAGCTTACGATACGCAGGGCTTCTCCCGCCTCTCAACATACATACCCATCCAGACGCCGACGCCGTTAAGGAGGAAGGAGTTCACTACAGGCAGGCTCTTGTTACCGCCTCCGGCGAAACGTCAACGGTTGAGGCAGGGCTTGGAAGGCCGCTGAAAATCCATAAAAAACTCCCTAAAAACAGCATCGTCAACCTGAAGATATCGGTAAAAGCTGGCAGAATAAAGTACAAGCTTCTTCCCAAAAAATCGTCCGAGGTTTACACAGGCTTCAGAACACGGATAGCATACAGCCTCGCCGAGGAGCTAAAACGCTATGGAGCTAGGATAGCAACCTCACGGCTTGGCATGCCTGTTACCGAAGCCTTCCAAAGGCTGGAGGAGCTGATGAAGTCTAACGACAGGGTTTGCGTCGTCTTCGGAGCCTCTGACAGAGGGCTGAGAGAAATAGCTGAAGACCTAGGCCTCGAATACGACCAATTGTTCAGCATCACCGTCAACTTCGCGCCAAACCAAGCCGTAAAAACCATAAGAACTGAGGAAGCCCTAGCCTACACCCTCGCCATACTCAACACAATCTAAAAAAGCGGATGATTTCTCAACGGGCCGGGCTGGCTTTCAACGAAACCATTAGCCATCCATCCAATTATTTTTATCCTTAACACTCTGTTGCTGAATGTTTGACGACATACGCTGCAAAAACATTCTCCCCTGTCATACTGGGGCTGGACGCCTGAAGGAATAAACGGAGGCTCTATAGCTGAACCGTGGTATCCCATCCTCAACCCATAAAACTATCCTAACCTCTCTCGTCGTTATCCTCGTAACTGAGCAGTTTCTTTATACATGTTGGGTATTCTAAGCACGACATGTACACGCTTAACACATCTGTCGCCGACTTGGGGTTTGGTAGCGTTGTTAATTGTCTCGTCAGATGACGGGCCTCCAGCCAAACTCTTCTTTCTATTTTTACTCTTAAAATTTTTATAGACCAGCAACCAAAACCCCGCCGAGCCGGGGTCGCTCAGTCTGGTAGAGAGGATATATCTTTCCCCTATAACGCAGGCCTTGAGAGCCTGTGGCCCAACCGGGCCGCGTGGGTTCAAATCCCACCCCCGGCGTCAGCCCTCCACGCAAAACGCATGGAAAACTTTATTCACGAAAGCCAGCCGTCCACGTCGAGACAAACGCGTGCAGCGGTTTAAATCATAGGGTTCAGGGGTTTAGCCGTGGAGTTTAAAATCGTTGGTTACGTCAAGGTTGACGTTGACGATGAATATGTCAAAGCTCACGCCGGCTCCATCACAGGACGTGTTGAAATCCTTCCCGAGTATGAGGACGGGCTCGACGGCTTAGAAAAATACTCCCACATCTTCATCATATCAGTGTTTCACAAAACCCGGCCCGAGCACAGAAATCTGCTGAAAGTTAAGCCGAGAAGGCTGCTTAGGCTTGGGCTGAAGGAGGAGGAGCTGCCCACCCTGGGTGTGTTTTCAACAGACTCTCCTGCAAGGCCCAACCCTATCGGGTTAACTCTAGTCAGGCTGGTCCGCCGCGACGGCAGAGTGCTGTACGTTGAAGGGCTCGACCTTTTCGACGGAACCCCAGTCATCGACATAAAACCCTACAGGCCTGACTATCGGGCCGAGGATTACAGCTTTCCTGACTGGGTAAAGCTTGACGCAAGGTCTTCGGCTTGAGTAAGGAAGACGAGTACGTCTGCCCTAAATGCGGCTACAGGCTGACAATACCAACAAAACCCAGCGACTCAAAAGTCAGAAAAGTTTGGAGCCTCTACTGCCCGCGATGCGGACACAGCTGGTACGTCAAAACACCTCTCGAAGACATCATCTAGACAGGAGGAAAACAGCTGCAACAGCCATCGCGATCCCCAAAGCCTTCGTCCATGTTATCTGCTCGCTCAGGAGGAAAAGGCTCAGAAGCGTTGCGAGAGCGAGACCCAGACGTGAAATCGGTATAACAACGCTCCCCTCCCCAACCCTCAAGCCCGACATCATAGCTATCAACGCGACTGCTATTGTTACACCGGATGCCAAGGCATAGGGTATAACGCCTCTGCCGACCTGAGGTACGCCGCCTTCGAGAAGCAAGGCTGCGGCAGGAACTATAGCCAGCAAAACCGCCGTCTCGACGAAAAGATATCCCACAGGATTGGCTCCTTCAACCGTCCCTTTCTTCCTTATAAAATCCGTCAAACCTAAGCAAACAAACGCCACCAGCGACAGCAGCACATCGATCCTAAAGGTCTGAGACATACCGCAAGCCATGCAAACCAGCTTAAAATCTTAGCTCAGCTTGAAAAACATGGGCTGAAAACCCGGTAAGACCCCGCACAAGGCTTCCGGCAAGTTTTTAGGCTGCCTGCAAACATGTTCCGACGGTTATGAAAGCCGTCGTCGCCAGAGTTTACGGCAGGGTTCAGAGGGTTGGTTTTAGAAGGTTTGTTCAGGAGCTGGGGCAGGAGCTTGGGCTGGCGGGGTATGTTAAGAACGAGAGGGACGGCTCTGTCACCGTTTTTCTGCAGGGAGAGGATGAAGCCGTCGCCAAATTCATCGAAACGATTAAAACACCGCCGCCGCCAGCATCAGTTCGGAACATCGAGGCGAAAGAGGTAAAACCAAATCCAAGAATAAAGCATTTCGAAATACGCTACGGCAGGCTGGCCGACGAGCTACAGGAAGGCTTTGGAGCAATGCAGTCAATCTTCACCGATTATCGGATGGAGTTTAGGGATTTTAGGAGCGAGTTTAAGGACTTTAGAAACGAGTTTAGGGACTTTAGGAGCGAGTTCAGGGGTTTTAGGAGTGAGTTTACGGATTTTAGGAGCGAGTTTAGGGACTTTAGGAGTGAGTTTGGAGATTTTAGAAGCGAATTCAGAGATTTTAGGAGCGAGTTTGGCGATTTCAGGAATGAGTTCAGGGTCTATAGGGAGGAGTTTAGAGAACTCAGGGACGAGCTTCGAGATTTCAGGGGTGAGTTTAAGGAATACCGTGAGGAGTTCAGAGATTTCAGGAACGATTTTAACGAGTTTAGGGGCGAGTTTAGGGATTTTAGACAGGATTTCAACGAGTTTGTCAAGAGAATGGACGAGTTCGCTGAGAGGGTGACTAGGGTTTTAGAGATGTTGGCGGAAGAGTCGAAAAGAAACAGGGAGCTTCTAGAAATTGTGGCCAGAGACTCCAAGGAGACAAGAGAGATGCTGGTTGAGACTATGAAGATGTTGAGGGAGGTTGCCAGCAAAGTTTCCTAGGATTTGGGCCGGCTAATCCGTCAGCTTATGTCCTGTCTTGCCACAGCTTGGTTTTGGCAAGTGTTTGCTGTTTTCTGAGGAAGCTGATGAGCCTGCTCTGTGAAACATACTTGTACAACGGTATCCGCAGCATTTTTGAAACGCTTTCCAGAGCATCGTCCAGAGACTGATGTTTTTCAAAAGGTTTCTCTAAGGCTTTTCGGACGATTTCTCTAAACCGCCAGACGCCTAGAGGTATCCATCGGGGTAGAATTTCGAAGAAGACGATTGCGCCAGCCTGCTCCCTTCTTTTTTTGAGGTGTCTGAGGAGCGAGAGGCGGACTGCGTAAAACGCTCCTCCCGTGTTCTCCGCATAGGTTTTGCGTAATGTGAGGATTTCATGGTCCGAGTAGGGTTGTGAGTCTGGGTGTTTAACCCATCCTTCGAGAAGCTCGTAAATCCAGGGCGTTGGTGTTAGAATTATATGGGCTGCGTTCTCAACAGCTTGGTGGGTGTGCAGCCTAAACTCATGAATGACCGTGTTCCTCCTCACTTCTTCAAACAGTTTTTTGGAGATTATGTCGTCGACGGCTGTTATACTCCATTCCGTGGGTACAAGCCTCCTCTCGGCTTTTCTTCCCAGAAGCCCTGTTGAAAAAACACGTGTAAGATAGTATTCGTTGAAGCCATCTAGATAGAGTGTTTGAACGGCTTCGGCGGCCGGCAGGTCTAAATCGTTTATCATGCTGTCGACTTTGCGAGGAACTGAGACGTTTCCAACAAGCTTCAACATTTCTATCCTTGCTGACGGGCCGTGCGGTGCGTTTCTCACGCTGAACCCCGGCATGGTTATGGGCTTGCCTTCAAAACGGATTTCGACGTCGACTGGCTTCGTGGAGGCAGCTGAATCCTGTAAATCCTCGAGCATTTTTTCCTGTTTGGCCGCAGACATGACGGGCTTGACCGTCCTTCCGTAGAACAGCGACAGCCTGAGGGAGAGAAGTTTGTCAAGCGACGTCTCAATCCATTTACTAGGTTCTTCGAAAACCCACGGCTCGGGATGGTCTGCAAGCGAAACCGCAGGCCCTATCCTGACCCTGGGATAGCCTTTTTCTCCTACTATGACGGTTGGAGGAGATGGGCCGTAGACGACGCCTGACGTTATTTTAGCCATCTCAGACTCTGTCAAAATGTTTCTGTAGTATGGGCATGTGGTAAGCTTACAGAAACGTGCGAAGCCTCGGCAGACGCTGCAGGTGGTTTTTTCAATTCTCCGTTCTGAGGCTGAAAAGTACTCCGTGAGCGGCATGCTCAGCTGCCTGTCTGGTGTTTCGGCACGACTTCAACCGTCAGACCTGCGTGCTTGGCCATTTTTAAGACTCTGTTCTGGCATTTCTTGAAATAAGTTCGCATGTCGCTGGGTCTAATCCCTATCACCAGCCTGTCGCCTATTATCTCGACAGAGAAGTCTGAAAGCTGTTTTCCTAGCACTCGTTTGAACAACGCCGCCTCGTCAGCGTGTTCGTCCTGCTGCTTGACGGGGACGAAGAAGACCCGCTCTCCGAAGACGTAGAGCTCGTAGACCGGCGTGTCGTTCAGGAAGTCTTTCACGACTACTGTTGGCCTGGCGAGGTCTGCTCGTTTAAGCCCTGAAGGAACCTTTACCACAACCTCGAGTGTATGGATGCTCGCCACCCTGCCCTTGTCCATGAAGATCAGGGTGTCTACTATTGACGGGAGAATGCCTATGTCCACCTTGTTAGCTATCCTGTGGAGGGCGTCTATAGGCGTGCTGGCGTGAATCACACCTATCATCCCTATCCCCGCATACCTCAGGTCTATGTACATCTCGAAGTCACGTGATTCACGCATTTCATCGAAAACGGTGTAGTCGGGGCGGCTGAGGAGCAGCACGTTGTGGATCTCGCCGTCGGCTGCGGCGCTCTTCGAGTACTGTGTTATGTCCGGCGGCAGGTTGAGGTCGCGTGGGCTCTCTACTGTTTTGACAACCTTCCGCATGTTTCTGTAGTGTTCGGCTAAAGCTTGGGCGAAGGTCGACTTACCCATGCCTGGAGGGCCTGCGATGAGTATTCCTTCAGCCCTTCTGTCAAGCCTTTCGAGGACTTTCGGCGGCAGGTTGTAGTCCTCCAGCCTAACCCTTATGACTGGTTTGACGACCGTCATCTCCATGCCGTCGGACAACGGCGGCCTTGTGATCACAATCCTGAACTGTCCCAGCTGGAGTATGGTTAGCTCAGGCTTGTCTATTTCGACGAAGGCCTCGGTGCCGAAGACGCCGTAGGCTGTTTTCATTATGGAGGCGACAAGGGCTTCTAGCTCGGTCCGCGTCACAGGCTTGTCTCTTATGCTTTCAAAAACCCAGCGGCCTGGATGCCCTCTCTTGATCCGCGGCTCAAGACCTTCTTTGACATGTAGGCTCATTACATCGCCTGCGAAAACTGATTCAAGCTGTAGAGGTGGTTCGGGTACGACGTAGCTGCATTTGACGCCCATAGATTCGGCTACTCTGGCAACCAACGGGTCTGAGGTAAGAAGCTGTTCGTTGTTCGCCCTGCAGTACTCGAGTACCGCGTCCCGCCAGTTTTCCTCACCAGCAGCCCCGACGTACTCTACAAGGCTGCCGCCCAGCTCTGTGAGGTGTTTAAGCCCTTCTAGGGCCGCTGGATCTCCAGCGAAAGTCCTAGCTTGCACGTGTTTGAGCAAAGCCCTGTGGACGAGAACCTTCAACCCCTTGCCCACAGCATGTTCTGCAGCGACACCTAGCCTGAGAGCCGACTCGTCAACAACAACTCTAGAAGCCATTGCCTAGCTCCTTCAACCACCACACCAACATCAAACCAGCTTATAACGATAATCAACTTGCTATGGAAGTCGATTATTCTTGAACAGATACCGTTACACGACCTTCAGAGCATGCACACTTTTTCAAGCCTCAAAAAATAATGGTCTCAGGCAACTATGCAGGTCAACCTCCAACAAAGTGTGATAACAGCATTTCATGGCCTCCGTAAACAATCATCATTTTCAGGCCGGTATTCAATAGTGCCTTTTCGAGGGTCATACAGCCCATTAAAATCTGATGGATTACTAACAGTACGAAATATTGCGAAAATCACTATCTCAGCGTTAGGAAAGGCCTCGGAAAGCCTCCAGGCCGCACCCATCGCTGTATGCCCGCGGGTGATGACATCGTCGACCAAAACAAATTTGTCAAACGTTCCGATTAAAGAGCGGCATGAAAGAGAATTATAATGTTCGGATGGACTTGGCCTGTCTTGGGCTTGACTCTGAGATGATTGTGCGACTGATTTAGTTCTCTCGAGCAGCTTCTCAGTATGGCCTAGCTTGTTTTTCTCGAGCGATATGCAAATTTCATATGGGACCCACAGAGTGCCTTCGCGTGATTTTGCGCTTCTGGGTATCGGAACCAAAACCGGCCTGTCTTGAAAAAAATAGCGAAAGGGCAGCTCATCTAATTCTTTCTTCATAATGTTGATTATCATGTCGATGAAGCTTACTCCCGTAGAGTTAATTCGATGGCCTTTCACAGCCGTCATCAATTCAAAAGCTTTCCTAGCTTCTTCGTTGATGGACTTGTATTTCTTCGGAACCCATGCTAAGTATGACCCGAATTCGAGACTCTTCAGCTTATCTTTCAAGGATGCTGCTCAATTCATACTCATGGTTCGGTAGAAGGCCTACAAGGTCGTCAACGTCTTCGAAAATTTTAGCACCATACTCTATCATTTTTTTCGGCCAATCAAGATTTTGTTCCAGTACGAAAGGTGCGATGTAAAGGGGCCTGCCGAGACGGATTGCTTCCCATCCTTGGGAAAGGGCTCCGCTTGTCTCGCCGGCCTCAACGATTATTGACGCGTCGGAAATGAGCGCCATCGTGCGGTTACGCAGGATGAAATCCCGTGGATGTGTTACATGGTTTGGTGGGAACTGGCTGATGGCTAAATGTTCTCGCATGATTGTTAGCTGAAGCTCCCTGTTCTCCGGTGGGTAAAACCTGTTCAAAGGCGTTCCAAGAACTGCTATTGTTTTCCCAGCGTATTCTATTGCTGTTTTATGGGCGGTCGTGTCAACTCCACGGGCCAGACCGCTTACAACAGCAACCTTTTCCCTCACAAGGTCTTTGACAATCTGTTTGGTGAACTCAACCGCTCGACTAGTGGGCTGCCTCGTGCCTACAACCGCTACACGCTGAACCTTTAACGGCATGGGAAGCCTGCCAGCAACAAACAGTTTCGACGGCGCAAAACGTTTCTCATAGCTGTTGAGCGGACGGCCCAATAAGTCTTTAACGGAAAGTTCGGCCACCTTCACACCGCCCACTTCGATCATCATAATCATACAACCTCTTCAATCGTATTTACCCTTTTGCAAATGCCCTTCGCCAGCGCAGACGTATCGCTATCACGTCTCGGTAAACCATTAACACACACCGGTTTCACGGAACTCCACGCTTTTAATAGCCTTCAGAGCTTCAGACAGGTGGCGAAGACTTTTCAACCCGAATGCCAAAAGTCGGCTTTCAGCACAGACCTGTTTTAGCCAGCCCGTAGTTTTTAACAGCCTTCGAAGCCTCGGAGATGCTGCCGAACACTTTCTCGGTGTTTTCAGCCCGCAGCCTGTCGGCCTGCGTGTAGATTTTCATAAGCTGTTGGCGGTTGTCTTCGTCCTCTCCCATGGCTGTGAGTAGCATGGTCTTCCCCTCCTCCGATGGTAACACCGTCGAATAAAGCAGCAGCCCTTTTTCCTCCACAAACTCTGCAAACTCTCTGTCGTACTTCCTTGCTGAGGGGGCGAGGGCCTCCGCCAGCTTCAGGTGACCTGCCTCATCCTCAGCCAGTTTTTTTCAGCAAACTCTGATGCGGCACCGGTTTTGAGGCGAGGGTTTCCGCTATGGCTTGCACAGCCGGCTCGACAACCAGCAGGTGGGCCAGCTCGGCCATGGCCGGTCGCCCGCTTCTCATAACCGTTCGCAGGGAGTAGAGAAGGTCTTCGCTAACCCATCCCTGGTTCTCGGGGAACGATTCAGCGAAAGTTTTGAGATGCCCGCTATCTTCAGCAACATACCTTGCTGGAAGAGGCCCTATGTTGAAATCTTCGTCTGAGAGTAAAGCCGTTGAACGTGCTGAAACCTCGAAAGCCTCGATGTAGCTGAGGTTTTTGAAAAGAGACTGTATAGCCAGAGCCCTGTCGTCAAGGTTTTTGGTGGTATAAGGCTTTGCCATGCTTCGTGGAAGATGGGCTGTGTTTCTTTTAAAGGTTACAGCAGCATGTCGTGAACGGTTGCTGGATGGGAGGGTTTTTTGTCTCTGAGAACGTTCAGTGAGTGGTGCTGAAGCAGTAGAACTCCAGTTTTTCCCCACCTGTGTTTATGAACTGGTGCGGCTCTCTTGAACGTATGTATATGACGTCTCCCTGCTTCACTTGGTAGAGCCGTGGTGTTTCCCCATCTTTTGAGAGCACGGTTCCCCTGCCCCTCACAACTATGACGACGTGTTCGTAGTCGTGGATGTCGAAAGGCGTCTGGCCCTGCGGCTCTATGCAATAGTATCTAAGCCTGAACAGTTTCGAGCCATCCTTGTCGCTCACAAGAGTCTTCCTCAACGTGTTCTTAGCGACTCTCTCGCTGAACTGTTCAAACAAAACGTCGGCGGTGTTTACGACATGCATGGATGTAGCTTTGTCAGATGGTTAAAAAGTGTTTCCGCAAAGCTTGCGAGAAAACGTGGAAACATGATGCTGCAGTCAACGGAGATGAATCGGATGCCTACAGCTTTCCTATGTTTTCAGCGCTATGTAGGCGATATATTGGTAGACAAGATTTTGTCAGCCGTATCTCTTTCTGAGGATTTGGGCGGCTTCAGCCATGGTCTTCAGCTTTCTGAAGGCGGTTCTCGGAGTGTTAACCGGTGATTCTGCGAACGTGCCGAAGCCGCAGTCGGGGTTGAGGAAGATTTTATCCGGGTCGAAGTATTTGACCGCTTCCTCTGCTTTCCTGACAATCGTCTCAACGCTTTCAACCTCCTGCGTCCTAGGGTTGACTACGCCGAGCCCAAGCTCCTCAATTCCTGAAACATCCTTGAAGACGGAAAGCTCGCCCGCACGCTGTGTGGCGAACTCGAGGACAAACTGCTTAACCTTCATCTCTTGGAAGTAACTGATTAAAGGTGCGTAATCTCCTTTCAGAAGCGATTCCTCGCGTGTGCTCCAGTTCCCTCTGCATACGTGAACACCCAGCCTGACGCCGTCAACCCCTTTTACTGTTTTGTTTATCAGCTCGGTGGCGAAGGACAGCTCTTCCTTAGGGTCTATCTTCGAGAAGATGGCGGCGCACATGAAGGTTTGTTTCGACGCCTGCCCGTAAACAACCTCGGTCAGGGTCGGCTCGTCTAGCTGGATGAACGAAGCACCCGCATCCCTCAGCTGGATTATCTCCTCACGCAGCAGCCTAACGTATTCTTTCGCCAGCTCATCCCTATCCCAGTAAGCATATCTGGAGACAGGGTCTATCCAGCTGGCTCTCGTCAGCATGTAAGGCCCTGGAAGAGGTATTTTCACCTCATGTTTTGTGTGGCTGCGTAGGAACTGGAGCTCGTCCAACGCGATAGGCCGTTTTTTCTTGATTGGGCCTACGGCTACTGGGCTTTTGATAGCAAATGCCGGGACGTCCAAGGCTCTGAGCATCTGCTCATATCTCGACCTGTCTTCGACATAATCCATTACCTCTGCAACGGTCATCAGCTTTATCCCATCAAGCTTGTCCGCTACGAAGGAGTAGAAGTTATCCCTGCGCTGCTCGCCGTCGGTCAAAACATCTATCCCTGCGTCCTCTTGATATTTTACAGCAAGCAAAACCGCTTCATCAGCTGTGGCGCTAAACTCTTCGTAGGATATCTCGCCCTTATTCTTTCTCTTCAGCTCGGAAAGCAGCCATGAAGGCCTCGGCCAGCTTCCCACAACGCTTGTAGTGAAAGCTTGCTCCAAAACTAGCTCACCACAGACAGCTGAGGAATTATCCTGACGGTTCTGGAGAGGGTGTTGCCCACGGGCGAGGTTTCAACCGTTTTCCTCCAAACCTCTTCAAGCGTCTTCTGGTCTGCCGACGCCCGCACGTAGAGCTTGGCCGTTATCTCACGGTATCCAGGATGACCTTCATCACTAAGGCCCAGGAATGTCAGTATGTTGTCTATCCTTCCCTCCAAGCTTACCTCCAGGGCGTCTATCTTGATGTTGTTCTTGGTTGCGTTGAGGACGAAGCCAACCGTCAAACAGCCTCCTAACGCTGCTAGGACATACTCGACGGCGTTGGGGGCTGTGTCGACTCCGGCGAGGTCAGCCGGCTCGTCTATGATGAAGCTGTGGTTTCTCACGTAAGCCCTGCCTTTGAAGCCGCCCAGCCATCTAACTCTAGCCCTCCACACGTTCAGCTCCTCAGCCTTCTCCTTCTGCGACGCCACTAGGTTCACAACCTCCCTCAGCTTCTCCAAGCTCAAGCCGTTGAGCTCTGTTGCTGACAGATGCATCACCTGGCTGTGTTGCGGCTATTTCACTGATATAAGTTTTAAATAAGATTGTCTTTACACACCCATGTGAAGGTTTACGACCTTGTCATCATGGGTGCTGGGGCTGCGGGCTTCGCCGCAGCCATAAAAGCCAGCGAGCTCACAGACGGGCGTTTGAGCATTTTGATGGTCTCTGCTGGAAAGCTGGGCGGGACATGCGTAAACGTTGGATGCATTCCCTCAAAATACCTCATCGAAGCCGCTAAACAGTATCATCTGTCGCGGACGGCTTTGTTCGACGGTGTCAGCCCTAGGAAAGCGGACCTCGACTTCAGAAAACTGATGAACGCGCTCCGCAGCTTCGTGGAAAGCATGAGACGTGAAAAGTATGAGAATGTTCTAGGGAGCTACGGCAACGTCGAGCTTGTGGAGGGATGGGCTACGTTCACCTCGGGGCAAGGCATCAAAATAGCCTCGGAAGACACGGCTCGGGAGATAAGGTTCAGGAAAGCTTTGATAGCGGTAGGCTCAAGGCCGTCGAAACCCTCTATCAAAGGGGTTGACGAAGTCGGATACTACACCACCGACAGCGTATGGGGTTTGGACAGTCTGCCCGACAGGACGCTTTTGATAGGCGGGGGAGCGGTGGGGCTTGAGATCGGCCAAGCCCTGCAGAGGCTCGGCAGCCAGGTCACGTTAGTAGAGGTCTTGGACAGAATTCTGCCGAACATCGAGCCTGAGATATCTAGGATGCTGGCGGCACTGCTTGAGGAGGAGGGAATGAAAATCGTAACCAAAGGCAGGGTGGTGGAGCTTTCACGGCGTGGAGAACAAGGCTGTGCAACGGTCGTGACCGGCGAGGGCCTCAAAACCGTCGAGTTCGATGCCATGCTGTTGGCGACGGGCAGAACTCCCAACACCGACAGTTTAAACCTTGAAGACGCTGGCGTGGCGACTGATGGACGCGGCTACGTAAAAGTAGATGAAACGATGTGCACGACAAATCCATACATCTACGCCGCAGGCGACTGCGTATCAAAGAAATGGATGCTTGAAACCCTTTCAGCCCGTGAAGGCGTGGTCGCAGCCGCAAACATAGTCTCCGAGGGCTCGGCCAGGATGGATTACACCGCTGTTCCCGCCGTGGTGTTTACCGAGCCTCAGGTTGGAACGGTTGGGATGACTGAGAGAGAGGTTGTGGAAAAGTTTGGCGCATGCTCCTGCAGGGTCGTGGGCTTGGAGCATGTCGCTAGAGCGAGGATGACGGATGCAAAAGGCCTGGCTAAGATTGTGGTTAAGCCTGGGACGGGCGAGGTGTTGGGCGTGCACGTTCTTTCACCGTACGCAGCCGAATACGTAACAGAGGCAGCGCTCTACGTCAGACATGGCAAAACCATCGCAGATATCATCGACACCATCCACGTCTTCCCCACGTACGCCGAAGCCGTCAAACTCTGCGCCCAAGCCTTCCTCAGACCCTTAACAAGGATGAGCTGCTGCGTAGAATGAAGCATCGTCATCCACTGAAGAAGTGGAAGCCCATCCAAGAGTCATGTGGCCGTCTTGCTTGACAAGCCGCTGAAACTTCACGGCGTAGCCTGGCCAATAAAGCTCTGCCAACATCCTTTACATGCTTCCTGTGGTTTGCGTTGGCTGCGGGCTGGCATCGCCTTATATATGACCGTTACAGATTACGTAACGGATGGCTGTATGGCTTTCTAGAAGGCTTGGAATTCTTTATTCAAAGATATACCATAAGTTCCGGGCTGAAGCCTTCACATCTAGGGATTTAGCCGAACTCGTGGGGAAAACGGGTGCTGCAAGAATAGCGTTGTTAAGGCTGAGGAAAGCAGGCGCGGTCTATGTTCACGAAAAAAGGGCTGGAGGATGGTTTTACAGGCTCGCCGACCCAGACGTTTACATACTGAGCCTAGCCGGAGCGTTGAGGAACATCGAGAAAATACCGCAGCAAAGATACTGTAGGCTGGTTGGAATCTTCAGCGTTGAGCTTCTGAAAGCCAACGTCGGCGTCAGAAGCCTCATCCTTTTCGGCTCGGTGGCTAGGGGCAACGCAAAAAAAGACAGCGACGTTGACGTGCTTGTGGTTTCAGACATGTTTAAATCCCTTGGGGAAGCGGTCGACAGGCTTGTGGAAGTTGAATACTCGCCAAGGGTCATCCAAGAGCTGGAATGGTTGGAGAACAACGGCGTATACACCCACTTGTCATTCCATCCCATAAGCAGCGCCACTTTACGGAAACATCCTCCCATAATCCTCGACGTAGTTGATGAAGGCATAGTGGTGGTTGACGATGGAACATACATGAAAGAAGCGAGAATAATTAAGGCGAAGATGAAGACGCTTGGAGCCGCGAGGATATGGTTGGCTGAGAACGAATGGGTCTGGGTTTTGAAGCCCGACGCAAAAGTCGGAGAGGTGATAGAGCTGTGAAAAACGTGGATGTTGCAAGATCTCTCCTAAACCAATCATCAAGGAGGCTGGAGACGGCTCGAAGAGAATTGAAAGAGGGAAGCTTAGCCTACTCTATCAGAAGCTCGCAGGAGGCCGTCGAGTTAGCGTTGAAGGCCGCCCTAAGACTTCTCGGAATAGAGTATCCGAAAAAACATGACGTGAGCTCGGTTTTAATAAAATTCAGAGAAAGGTTTCCTGCATGGTTTCCAGCCGACAGGCTGGCGGAGACCTCGATAAAATTAGCGGAAAAGAGGGAGCCGGCAATGTACGGTGACGAGCTTTCGATGACTCCTGCAGACCTCGTGTTCAAGAGGTCGGAGGTTGAGGAGGCGTTTGAAATGGCGGAGCAGACGTACATGTATGTGGAAAAGCTTTTCGCCGAATACAGCGACTGACAAGGCGACGCCTTGATGTCCAGCTGCTGGACAAACGCGGCGTCGGCCAGCTATAAGCCGCTTCAGAGAATGTTGTGTGCGGGGGGTGGGATTTGAACCCACGAACCCCTTCGGGACAGGAGCCTCAGTCCTGCGCCGCTAGCCTTACCCAGCTTGCGCTGAGCAGGTTTGACCAGGCTTGGCGACCCCCGCTTTTTCCGCCGAATTTGTAATGTGTTTTAGGTTTATTTTATTTTGTTGTGCTGTTTTTTGTGTTTTGTCTGTCGTATGCTTAAATATCGGGATATCTCACGATATATCATGATATTTAGCGGAAAGCCGGGCCCCTGGAGAGGTCTGTGGACCCGGCTGGGGAGGGGAGACATACGCCTGCTAATCCTCGAAGCCCTCAGAAAAAGGCCGATGCACGGCTACGAGGTCGCCAAGGAGATCAGCAGGGTTTTCGGCGGTCTTTACGAGCCCAGCCCTGGAGCGGTTTATCCAACCCTCCAGTGGCTCGAGGATGAAGGATACGTTAAAGTCGTGCAGGACAACGGTAAACGTGTTTACAGCATCACCGAGCAGGGGTTGAAGTTCCTGCAGGATAGGCGTGAGAACGTCGACAAGCTTATGAAATCATGCCACCAGCTGATGGACTCTGAGAAAACCCAGCTCTTCACGGCTGGCAGGAAGCTGGCTCAAACGCTGATGATTCTGTGGACTGAGGGAAACGAGGAGAAGCTGCGGGAGGCCACGGCCATCCTTGAGGAGGCGAGGAAAAAGCTGGCGGAGCTGACTTTGAGATGACTGAAGCCATAGTGGCCGAGGATTTGGTCAAAGTTTTCGGAAAGCTTGTGGCCGTCGACAGGGTTTGGCTGAGCGTCCGCGAGGGCGAGCTGTTCGGCTTCCTCGGTCCCAACGGTGCCGGCAAAACAACAACGATAAACATACTCACAACGCTGCTCAGGCCTACGTCGGGCAGGGCTGTCGTCGGCGGCTACGATGTGGTTACTCAGGCTGAGAAAGTAAGAAGGGTTGTCGGACTCGTGCCTCAAGACCTAACCGTTGACGACGAGCTCACAGGCTGGGAGAACCTCATGCTTCAGGCAGGCCTCTACCACATCCCCAAGCACGAGGCGAGAAAGAGGGCTGCTGAGGTGTTGGAGCTGGTCGGACTCATGGACGCGGCGAAGAGAAAGGTTGAAACATACTCGGGTGGCATGAGAAAAAGGCTTGAGCTCGCAGCCGGCCTCATCCACAACCCTGAGATACTCTTCCTCGACGAGCCGACACTTGGGCTGGACGTCCAGACAAGGGCCGCCATATGGGATTACATCAAACGGCTTAGGAAGGAGCTGGGGATGACTGTTTTCCTGACAACCCATTACATGGATGAGGCCGACTTTCTCTGCGACAGGATAGCGATAATAGACCATGGGAGGATAAAAGCCCTCGACACGCCTGCAAACCTCAAAGCAAGCCTAGGCGGCAGCATAATCGAGCTGGAGATAGCTGACGGAGCGGGCCACGACATTACAACACTGTTGAACAAGGTGGAGGGTGTGGGTAAAACCGTCTTCGCCGACGGAGTCTACAGGCTGACCGTGGACAACGGTGAGGAAAAACTGCCGACGCTGCTTGAGACGCTGTTAAAAACAGGAGTCAGGGTAAGCAGGATAGTCATGAAGAAGCCGACGTTGGACGAGGTTTTTCTCGAGTACACGGGCAGGGCGCTGAGGGCAGAGACAGGCAGCTGGGAGGAGACTTTCAAGCAGATGAGGACGATCAGGAGGATGAGAGCATGATGCTGGAGGTTTTGACAGAAATTCAGACGCTGGTCGGCCGAGAGCTTAGGAAATGGGTTAGGTCGCCTTTCCTGATGTTTATGACGATGGTCCAGCCGGTTATCTGGATGGGGCTTTTCGGCAAAGCCTTCAACCTGACAGGAGTGTTCAAAATCTCGGAAGATGTTCTTACACAGCTTCCGCCGGACGTTACGTCTCGTGTTGGCGAAGTCTTCAACAGGATTATGGCGAGCCTTTTCGGCGTAGCCGACATGGACTACTTCTCCTACATGTCTGTCGGCATGCTCTCGATAGTGGTTTTGTTCACCTCGATGTCGAGCGGTATGTCCGTTGCGTGGGACAGAAGGCTTGGCTTCCTCAACAAACTGCTGGCGGCTCCAATAAAAAGAGGCTCCATAATACTTGCAAAAGTTCTCTCGGGTGTGATAAGGTCTGTGGCTCAAGCGGTTTTAGTTATGTTTCTCGCAGCAGCTCTCGGCGCCCGCTACTCTATCCCCAACCTCCTCGCACCCCTCGCAGCCATAACCACTCTCATGCTTCTCTCGCTCGGCTTGTCCTCTCTCTTCATATCGCTGGGGATCAGGCTGAAGAGCTGGGAGTCGCAGATGGCTGTGATGAACCTTCTAAACCTTCCGCTGATGTTTGCAAGCAACGCACTGTATCCCGTTAAAATGATGCCCCCATGGCTTCAAGCCGTTGCCTCCCTGAACCCGATAACCTACGCCGTCGACGCCCTCAGACAGTCCATGGTCTACGGACAGGCTGCAGACGTGTCCACTCTTCTGCTGGACATGGCTGCAGTATCCTTGTTCGCCGCCGTCTTGACAACGGTAGGGGTAATGGTGGCCGACCGGGGTCTACGAAGAAGCTAAACCGCAGGCCAGGCTGCAGTACGGGATGTGTTCAGGAACGTGGCATGATAACTATTATTTCAGGAAGCGTCGAAAGCTTTAGCAGTTTTTCAGGCGTTGCCGACACGTCCACGGCGTATATCCTTGAAGCGTTGGATATGTCAGCCGTGCCTTCACCGGTCAGCCAATCCCTCTCCCGCGCCGATTTATCGAGATATCCATACCATTTGACAAGCCTCAGGTCGTTGCTTTGCAGGATGGCCTGCGTCTCGTCCGGCGTGAGCGGATTCTTGAAAGGAACGTAAACTGTTACGGGGGTGTTGGGAGCGCTGCTCTGCCTCTGCTGCAGCCACGCCATCTCAGCCCTGTACTCTCTCCCGTATCCAACCCTGCCCTTCAAACCCGTCGCGTAAACCGTCCCATCCCCGTCAACCTCTAAAATCAGCTCTGGTAGAGCGTTGGTTGGGTAAGGCTGGAAAGCGGCTGGCCCTCTTATCGCAACACCTGTGTCAGCGTTGTAGACGCTGCCGTGGCACGGACACTGGAACTCCCTCTTCTCAGGGATGTAGTCGTAAAGACACCAGAGATGGACGCAGACTTTGCTGAAAGCCCTAAGGTCGCCCGACGGCAGATGGACGAGGATGTACTGTCTGAAAGGGTCCGAGTCAACCATGGCGTCGCCTGTCGCGGGAAACGGAAACGTGTATCTAGAGTTCACCGGCAGGTCCTTAAGGTTGATGATACGCTGTCTTATGCTTCCACCCTTTGCCTCCGGCCTGTACAGAAACCCGCCCCACGACAGGAAGGGGGCGAGAACCGCCAACAGGGATGCGCCGAAGACTGTCCTGAGGATGTTTCTTCTGGAGCCGGCCATGTTTTTCGGTTTGCTGGCAACCTATTATGTTTTACCCTGCTTTTCTAAAGCCTTCAGCTCCTGCTCGCCTATCCCCAGCTTTTTGAGGAGAGGCTTGACGTCAGGCTTCTTCACATCGGCTGCTTTCGCGGAAAACTCAGATATCATGGGCAGGTATTTGGCGTACAGAGTAAGCCTTTTGACTGCGGCCTCCCTCCTCTCAATCCTCGAGAGATAAAGCTTGAGGTTTCTGCCGCATTCGCGGAGAGCCATCGTCAGCTCCCTTTCGATCTCAGGCCTGTCTGCTATCGCTTCCTTCCCAACCGTCTTGTAGGGGATTTTCGTCGAACATATGCTGGTGAAGACGGCTAGAGGCGCCGGCTTCGGAACCTTGTAGTTGGCCCAGTCGATCTTCTCTTCAGCAACCTTCCACGCAACGTCGGCCCTCTCGTCGTAGAGAAGCGGTATTTTGTTGGCGAAGCGATAAAGATGGAATTTCTCCGTCAAAGGGATGTTGCCGCCGTAGGCCACCGCCGCCTCGATTATGAACGGATGGCCGCTGTAAGAGGATGGCTCGCGCTGGACGACGTACACAAAATCGGGATTAAAGGTCTTTTTTATCCCAGCTTCGAGAAACTCCTTGCCAACGGGGCTTAACGGCGTCGGGTCTGGAGGCCTAAATTTTCCATATCTCTTGAAGGCGTCCACGAGCGCTGTCACCTGCTGGTGGCTAAGTTTCTTAGGCTGGTCGTCGGGCTTCAGGCCTGCGAGCTCGACAACTTCACGAGCTGTCTTGCTCCCTATCTTCTGGAACGAGCTGGTTAGAAAAGACAGCAACGTTCTCGCCGAGGTTTCTGAGAGGAGACGCGTCATCATCTCGACGTCGACGCCTACTGGATGGGGTAGAGTTTCGGCTGGAGGCTCCGGAACCTTCTCGACGGAGCGGGGATAGTGGTAGAGCCTTCCTCTACTGTCGACAAAAGTAAGCGTCGCGTGAGGGTTGACGACAGCCGTGTGCTTGAAGTAGTCGAGTATCTTGGCCCTGCTGCCTGGGTAATCGGCCTCGAGGCTGAACTCCACCATCGTCCCCCTCCAGCCGTGCGGGCTCTGCCTCCTCTCGGAAGATATTACACGCGGCTTGTTCTCAACAACATCGATCATCAGCTCGTAGACGTAGAGGTTTTTGCCGTCTGTGCTCGAAGCAACTTTAGCAGGCTTGTTGGTTGTTATCTGCCCGTAGAGGAGTGCCATCGTACCGCCGAGCCCAAACGTCCCCCTCGACTGTTTGAACCCGTACTTGCTTCCATAGAGTACTGTCGCGAAGGCTGAGGGGATTTTGTCGCCGGGAACGCCTACGCCGTTGTCGACCACTTTAAGCCCGTAAACACCTCTCTCCGCATCCTCCTCCGAAAGCTCGACGTAAACCTCGGGCAGTATACGCCCCGTCTCCGCGGCGTCCAGCGAGTTTTCAACAAGCTCTCGAATGCTCATGTAAAGGCTTCTGGCCGGGCTGCTAAAGCCAGCTATGTCTCTGTTCTTGTAGAAGAACTCGCTGGGAGAGATGGCTTTGAACGTTGTCTCCAACCGTTACCACTGCCGATAAATGTTCAGACTTAGATATAGGGTTGTTTGTTCAAGGTCTCCAGCTGGAGTGATATATTCCAGGCTTGTCCACTCTTTCGTATGTGTGGCTTCCGAACCTGTCGCGGAGAGCTTGTATGATGTTCGCTGGAAGAGCCTTCCTCGTCATGGAGATGAAATAGTTGTAGGAGGCGTCGAGGACGGGCGTCGGTATGCCCGCCTGCTTCGCATAAATGATAACGTCTCGCCAGCCATCGACCCTCGACACAACCTCCCTAACCAGCTGGTCCGACTTAAGCAGATACTGGGCGTCGCCGACAGCCTTCAACGCCTCACGCAAATCCTTCAGAACCGCCGCACGTATTATGCATCCGTTTCTCCAAACCCTGAGGACCTCGTCGAGGCTTGTCCCGTAGCCATAGGCCTGAGAACCTGATTGGATTATGGTTAAGCCTTGGACGAAGCTCATAACCATGCTGCACCAGTAGGCTTTACGCAGCTTCTCCACCACATCGTTGCTGACTCTGTGTTTCGACCGCTCGCCGTAAACGTCATGGAGCTGTATCCGCAGATTTTTTAACGCGGAGATGTTGCGGGCTGAGACGGCTGCGTCTATCGACGGTGTCGGAACCCCGAGCTCAGCAGCGGTTTGGACGCACCATCTGCCGGTTCCCTTCTGCCCCGCCTTGTCCAAGACAAGCTCGACCAAAGGCACGCCTGTCTCAGGGTCTTTGAAAGCTAGGACGTCGGCGGCGATCTCGATGAGAAAAGATGAAAGCTCAGCCCTCCCCCATTCCCTGAAAACAACGCTTATCCCGTCAGCCGTCATCCCAAGACCTGTTTTCATGATGTCATATGTTTCGGCGATGAGCTGGAGTATGGCGTACTCGATTCCGTTGTGAACCATTTTGACGAAGTGGCCAGCACCGCCGCCTCCCATGTATCCTGCGCAGGGCTCGCCGTCGGCTTTCGCCGCTATGCTCTCCCAAAGATGTCTTGAAGCTTCAAACCCTTGTTTAAGTCCTCCGGCCATGACCGACGGTCCTTTCAAAGCACCCTCCTCGCCGCCGCTGACGCCAACCCCCATGAGGACGACGCCATGCTTCTCCAACATGGCCTGTCTGCGCCCTGTGTCTCTGTAATGGGAGTTGCCGCAGTCAAACAGTATGTCGCCGCGGCTTAGATACGGGGTTAGCTGCTCCAAAACCATGTCGACGGGTTTTCCAGCCTCAACCATAATTATGATTTGACGCGGTCGTTCAAGCATGGCCGCAAGCTCGCTGAAGCTGTACGACGGCCTGATGTCAAGCACTTGTTTAACCGAGGAAACAAGCCTGTCAGTCTTTTCAGCCGTCCTGTTGTAAACCACGACAGGAAAGCCTTTTGAAGCGATGTTCCTCGCCAGGTTCTCACCCATGACGCCCAGTCCTATCAGTCCTACGCTGTTCAACCCAGCTTCATCTGCAACGGCTTGCTATAAGGGGTTAGCGTCGCAGACCTGAACGGTTAAATACCTTAAACGCAAGTAATCATGCATGGTGAAGCTTTCACAGCTCATTAAAAGAAGCCCGATAACCATCAGAAGCGACGCCACCATACACGATGTCATACGCATAATGGCCGAGGAGAACATCGGCTTCCTCGTCGTTACCGAGGGAAGCGAAATAGCGGGAGTTCTCTCAGAAAGGGATGTTATCAAATCCCTTGCCGAGGAGAAAAACCTCGAAAAAAGGGTGGGGAGCTTCTGTAAAAGAGACATCATAAAGCTGAACGCCGACCAGACCGTTGAAGAAGCCGCTCAAGCCATGGGAAAACATAGAATCAGACACATAGTGGTAGTTGACAAGGACAACAAGCTTGTAGGGGTTGTCTCAGCGAGGGATGTTCTGGAGGAACTTTATTCGCCAGAAGCTTCATCAGACTAAGGTTTAGCAGCCATTTTTTCCAAGACTACTTGGGATAGGATGCTGCAGGCCTGGGCAATCCTCTGGTCTGCCAAGCTGTAGTAAACGGCGTTTCTCTCCCGCCTCGCCTTGACGACTCCCGACCTTCTCATGAAGGAGAGGTGCTGCGAAACCGTTGACTGGCTCAGCTTTGTCGCCGCCACTATGTCTCCAACGGATTTCTCACCCGCCATCAGAAGATGTAGGATGAGCAGGCGTTTGGGATGTGCCTGACCCTTGCAGAATTCCGCCAGCCTCTCGTAAAACTCTTCTTTCAGCTGGGTTTCGGCGATGTTCAAGAGCCGTCACCGTTCTCCTCCCTGAAGTAAAGGTCGAACAGCGGCTCCAAACGGCCTTTAAGCATCTGCCAGTAAAGACTTGCGAAGCTTTTCTTCATCCAGTATCTTATTCTTGTCGGCTGCATGGGTGAAGGCGGCCTTGTGTAGGTTCCGGAGACGAACAAGGCTTTGCCGCCGCCAACCTCTAGGGGACAGTTAATCCTGCCGTTGTAACGCTTCAAGCCATCCACGCCCAAAACCATGCTGGCGACGTTGTGTGCAACTATTCCCGCCTGCAGGTGGGCTACCACGCCTGACTTCGATATAGGGATGTTTGTTGCGTCGCCTACGGCGAAGGCGTCGTCGTAATCCTTCACCTGCATCGTATGCTTGTCGGCTGGTATCCACCCTTCTCTGTCGCCTATCTCCGAAGCAATGGCTACGGGAGAACCCCTATGAGGAGGCACAGCTATCAAAAGGTCGTAGCCAACTTCATCCCCCTCCATCGAGTAAACTCTTCCCTTAGCAGGGTCAACGCCGTCTATGTTGAAGAAAGTCATCACGTTGACGTTTCTCTTTTCGAGAAGGGGTTCGACAACCTCTGCGATGGGCTTCGCAGGATACGCGTGAGGATAGGGAGTTAGGAACGTCAGCTCAACTTTTTCTCTTATGCCGCGTTTTCTAAAGTAGTCGTCGAGCAGGAACATCGCCTCGGTCGGCGCTGGAGGGCATTTGTGCGGAACTCCCGCAATAACCAGCACAACCTTCCCCCTCTCAAACCTGTTCAGAGCATTCCATATCTTTGCAGCGTTCCAAGGCCCTGTGTGAAAGTTATAGCTGCTTTCCGCAAGCCCAGGCGTCAGCGAAGGGTCTGCAACACTTCCAGTCGCTATCACGACGTATTCGTAATCTATCTCTCTGCCCGTGTCGGTGACAACCTTTCTGTCCTGCAGGCTTATTCTCTCAGCTTTCTCGGCAAGGAACTTCACGTTACCCTTTAGCAGGCTTTGCTGTTTTCTGACGTATTTGCTCGGGTCTGCTCCGTGGAAAGCCACTTCAAGGTTCGCCGGCTGGAAGACGTGTTCCGTGCTGTCGCTAAGCAACATCACCGACGCTCTTCCCTCTCTTATCTGCTTCGCCAGCCTGCGTGCCAGAAGGTTTGCCGCAAGCGTGCCGCCCGTGCCGCCTCCCAACACTAAAACATTCTTCATCTCAGCCACTCTTGGCCGTCACTCTCACCACTATGCGTGTGTATCCCTGTTCCTCAACAATCTCCTCGACGACGTTGCCCGTCTTCCTCGCCCAAGCCTGTACGTCGGATTTAGCAGCCGGGTCGGTGGCCCACAGCTCGAGGATGTCCCCGTTCTTCGCCTCACGGTACGCTTTGAACAGGTCTGTCAACGGCCCGGGGCAGAAGCTTCCCCGAGAATCGATAATCCGTCTGCCAGCCTGCGCCATCTAAACCACCTCATATGAAGATTACTTGGCCGCCTTCACTCAGCTGTATGAATGTTGCAGCACCCACCACGTCGTCGACCTCAGGTATGAAGTCCTCCTTCCTCAGGCCCATCACATCCATCGTTGTTGAGCAGGCGTGAAGCTTGACACCGTTTTCCTTCGCTGTCTTGACCAGCTCCCTTATGCTGGGAACCTTCTGCCTCGTCATCTTGCTTTTCAGCATCTTGGTGACGAGGCCTGTCATGCCTGGGAGCATGCCTAGGATGTTCGGCAAGGGGAGGCCGGGGTTGCCGACGGACGCCACCTTCAGCCTGTCTATCTTACGTTTGTTTATCACATCCATTCCCCAGAAGGTGAAGAACAAGTGCACCTCATAGCCCATGACCGCCGCCGCGTTGGAGAGCATCAAAGCCGGATAGGCCATGTCCAACGTGCCTTTAGAGAGGATTATGCAGAGTTTGCTTGTTTGCCCTGTTGTTCCTGCCTGTTGAAGGGTTTGTGCCTGGGTCATGTTTGCTCGTCTATTAGTATATTCGGATAGTCTAATATATTTTCTGTAATTACTTCATTTAAACTAAACCGCAGCAATATTCAGTATACATCCGTCAGCTTTTGCCTACAGCAACCACGGGCTTAAGCATGGCAAAGTCGGCTGAGAACTTTTTAACCTCCGCCTTCTCAACCCACTTAAACTTCCTCAGAAGGCTCGCCGTGTAAATCTTCCGCCAGTCGAACCCAACAACCTTTCCCCAAGCCTTGAAGACGCGGGGGTCGATGTAGTTGCGCAGAGAGGTGGAGAGGTTGTAGTCCCTAACCTTCAACGCTAAGTCTAGGTTTAGCATGGCTTTCTCAAGGCTGGCCTCTGCTTTAGCCCGTTTCTTCTCAGAGGCTGCGTTCCTAACCTGCTCCATCAGCTTCCTGACTCTCTCCTCCTTTTTCTGCAGCGAAGCCTCCCAGTTTTTAGGCGGTGCGCGTTTATGGTTTAAGGCTTCTGCGGCTTTGAGGTTTGCCAGCTTGGCGTAGTATAATGCCTTCTCTAGAGACGTCACCTCCTCCCGCGGAATTTTTGCGAGAAAGTCTTTCACAACCTTCGTGGCTATGTATGTTCTGAAGACTTTCGCCGTCAGCCCTTTCACGATTTTCCCGAGGAAGCGGTTGACGTGCCGGCTGTTGATGTTCTGGAAGACTTGGTCTCCTTCCTTCTTACCCTCTATCAGTTCTTTGAAAACAACATAGACCTGAGGCGGCTCACGCGTCAAGTCTATCTGCTTCTGCCACCGCACGCTGTCTTTCCCGAGAAAATCGAACTCCACCTTCTTCTTGGAAAGCGTTACATGCTCAACCCTCAGGGTTGTAGCTCCGACTGTGTCGGCCTCGTCGGGGTCCTTCTCGTCACCAACCCTCATAGCAAGCTTGTCAATCAAATAGCATGCTAGGGCTATCTCCCTCATCTTTGGGTCCTGCGAGCTCAACCCCTCCATGATTTTACGCCGTACGGCGTCTACGTGTTTTTCAAGCAGCATGGCTTTGTCATACTTCATCCTGTCCCGCTTCTGCTTGATGTCGGCTGTGTCGCTTAGCCATACATATTTCTCTTTTCCAGTTAGCTTGTCGTTCCAACGCGCCAGCCACATCGAGTCATGGTCATGAACTATTTGACCCCAGTTTCCCGGCGGTATCGGCGCGTCTTCGCCAAGGTTGAGAGTGATGTCCGACTCATACACCCGAGGTTTCCACCTTCCTCTCAAAGGATGCGCTCCACGGCCCATGAATATGCCTGGTGGCTCAACCATCCAGTTGGCGACCTCGTATCTTTTCCCATCCATCTCAGCCCATCCATACCTAGCCTTCAGCTCTTCCCGCAGCTTCTTCCTCTCAGCCGAAAGCTTCTTCCGATACTCTGGGTCAGCCTTGAGCCTTCTCTCTCTTTCCACGTAGTCATAAACCTCTGTGAAGTCGATTTCGTCGATGGAGACGTCCTGGAACCTTCCGTTGAAGGTCTTCAGGAAATCTGACAGAAAGTTTTTGCAGAAGACGGGGTCTTTGACGTATGGCGTGTCTTTTTTCAAAGCCCATGCATAAGCCATCTCCTCTTGGAGAGGCTCGAGCTGAATCTTTTCACCCCTGATGGTTATCGACAAACCCTTCGGCTGATATGGATGAGGAAGTGCTACGCCGTTGTGCACCAGTGTCCGCCACTTACCCATTTTCTCCACCGTTGAACGCCGGTGCTAAAACGCCATCAAGCTCATCTCTATAAAAAGTTATTCAGCAACTTTGCTGGCATGAGTTTGGCCCACTCTTCAGGAACTACAGTCCTTTTGAGAAGGCTTATGGTACCCATGGGCTTTGAGGAGGCTGGGAATAGAATACTTCCAAGAGACAATGGTGTTGGGAGGAGGTTCAGGGAGCTCAAGGACAGGACCGGAAGATTCTACAACATAAACTCAAAGACGGTCAAGAACATAGAAGAGATAGCGACAGTGACAGTCCTCATACACAACATACTACTCAAAACTAGGACAGGAGGCGTATAACTTGGTTGACACTGCCTTGAGTAATACCGATATATAGCATTTGTTGTTTCGTATAGGTTGATAAAGGGTGTCAGGCTGGGTTTCGGCATTGCCTTGGGCAAGCTTCTGCTGTTGACTGTTGTGCTGACTGCCGTGTTGTCAGCCGTCATCTCATTGAATTATTTATCGTCAGTTATCAACTCAAATGCAACAATTACCGGTTCACAGGATGTTTTTTCAAAGAAACCGTATATAGTGTTGAGTGTTGAGGTAAGCCATCCTAGGATAAGGGACCTAAAACTCAGGGAAGGTGTCTACGTCTATGAGACTGCGCCAAGGCTTATCGAATACGAAGGAATATACTATGAGAAGTGGGTATACAACGTCAGTGGATTAGGCGGGTCGAAGTGGTCGGTAATAGTGTCGCTATATCCATATCTTGTTAAGCCTAACAGAACCGTAGGGCTCATCCCGATAGTGGAACGGCATGTAATAGATTTGTCCGGTGTAGCTAGGTTCATCAACTACACTGCAGGCAACCGTACTACAATCGTTGACGAGACGCTCCCTCCGACAACCAGCTACTGCATAGATATCCTTGTAGCCCCTCCCTGGTTCGTTTACGTTAGGCCTGGTGGACGGCTGACAGTCAGGGCGGAGGCTGAAGTTCCGGACCCAGCGGGCGTGAGCATAGCGGAAGAAAGGTTTTCAGTCGGTGAGGAGGTTGTATCATGCAGAAGCCCATCCGGCAGATGCTTCCAAGTGACTTCAGAGCTGACGGAAAGATTTTTGAGAGGAGGGAAATTGATTTATCAGAGAGTTACGGCCTATCGTTTCATCATAGATGCTGAGTATGGAATGGTCGTGCTTTTAGAAAAGTATGTCGGCCCGGACCTTGTTTCAAGGATTTCGCTGGAGGAATGGTCATGAGAAAGCTTGAATCAGTAGTATTCGTCCTATCAAGCCTCTTGCTGGTGTTGTTGATTCCTGTCTCTACCGCGGACGTGAGATGTGACCAGCTTACAGGCGGGTGCAGAAGCGGCATACCATGCTGCACACGGGAAGCTGCCCGCCTCCCAGTTATTGGTATGGTTCTATTTGCGGGTGCGATGATGGAGACCCAAATTTACCGGTCAACGTATATCTACGAGATGCGGATGGTTTTTTACGGGAAAGAGGCTACTGTAACACATGGACAGGGACGTCTTATAACCCTTATGACTACACTAAGGGTCTGGGCTCTTGGAATAGATGCAGATATCAAGCTATAAGACACGAAAATAACCATTTCATAGTTTATACGGACGGGCCGGAGCCGAACCCTCAACCTGCATATTTCTGTAACGGGAACGGTGACCTGACAGCGCCTTGGAGTTGCGTATACTTCACAATCTATCAATGGCATCAAGTATGCTAGCGGGTAGCAAAAGATAATCTGGGCATGGTTGTAGGCATAACCTTCAGATAAAGGGTCGAGCTTAGACCATGCCGGCAACAAAACAGAGCTTAGTAGGATCATCAACCCTCAACCCTTTCTATATGGGTTTATAAAAATGGTTTAAGGTGGTTTCGCCCTCTGCTCCCTCATGAACTCCTCGTAAACACGTTTCACCCTTTCCGCCGCCGGCCCCTCGCCGAAAACCCCCTCACGCGTAACCCTCACCCTGTCCATGACGACGATTGTGTCCGACTCTTTGTGGTAGACTACGAGGTTGGGGAAGAGCCTGTTGAGCCTTTCGGCGAGAACGGTCATGTCGGGCCCAGCCTCCAAAACCTCGATCCGGGAGATGCTGTGTCCCGCGAGGAAAAGCTTAGCATAGGTTGTGCCTGTCTCATCTTTTACGTCAGCTATCCACAGGCTGTAGTCGCTCGGGTTATAGGCCAGCACACGGCCTGTGTACACACCCGTCGAAGTCACAACCTTGACCGTCCTGTCCATTATGAGGGCGAATTCATCACCAAACCTTTTGGATGCGATTGTGGAGCTCAAACACTTCACAACCTATATGATCAGGTTGTTTTTATGGCTGCCGTCAACCTTTTATCCCCCCTTTCAGCCTTGCTTTTGAGATGGTCGGGGAATCGGGTGGCTGTCTTTGGCCAGGCTCTGAACACTGACCCCGCAACAACTCTTTCCAGCGAGGTGGCTGCTTCTTGAACGGGTCGAACAGCTTTAGGGTCACTCCTTGGGAGGTTGAGGGCGCCGTCAACTACGACAGGCTTGTCCACGAGTTTGGGACAGAGCTGATATCCGACAGCTTGATGGAGAGGCTTGTCAGGGATGCGGGCGGAAGCAACCACATGCTCAGAAGACGTGTCTTCTTCTCCCACAGAGACCTCAACCTTGTGCTCGACGACTACGAGTCTGGCAGAGGCTTCTTCCTCTACACAGGCAGAGGGCCCAGCGGCCCCATGCACATCGGCCACATCATACCGTTCTACTTCACGAAATGGCTCCAGGACAGGTTTCAAGCAAACCTATACATACAGCTGACAGATGATGAAAAGTTTCTCGAGGAGTCGAGGGGGCTTACGCTGGAGGACACGGCATACTGGTCTCAGGACAACATGCTGAACATCGCTGCGGTGGGTTTCGACCCTGACAGAACCTTCATCTTCAGAAACACACAGTTCATGGGAAAAATGTATCCGCTTGTGCTGAAGACGGCGCGGAAAATCAACTTCAGCTGGGTCCGTGCGGTGTTCGGGTTCAACGACCAAACCAACATAGGCATGGCTTTCTTCCCAGCAATCCAAATCGTCCCCACACTCTTCGAGAGGAAGAGATGCCTAATACCGGCAGCCATCGACCAAGACCCTTACTGGAGGATTCAACGGGACATAGCGGAGGGGCTGGGCTTTTTCAAGTCGGCTGCGATACACAGCCGTTTCCTCATGCCTCTGACGGGGCCGACGGGGAAGATGAGCGCTTCACAGCCCGAGTCAGCCGTCTTCCTAACCGACGACCCTAAAGCCGTGAGAAAAAAGATATGGCAAGCATACTCAGGGGGGCAGCCGACGGTGGAGCTGCATAGAAAGCTGGGCGGAAACCCTGAAGTTGACGTTGCCTTCCAGTGGCTCTACTATTTCTTCGAAGAAGACGACAGGAAAGTTGAGCAGATAAAAAACGACTATGTGGCGGGAAAATTGTTGACAGGCGAGCTGAAAGAAATCCTCATCGAGAAGGTTCAGGCGTTTCTGGAGCGTTTCAGAGAGGCGAGGGAGAAAGCAGCTGATAAAATATCTCTCTTCACACGTGAGGGGAGGCTCGCGGCTCGGATGTGGGAGAGCTGGCCCGACTTCGACGCCTAGGTTTCAACCGGGCCCTTGTATATAGCCCTCGGCCTGAAAAGCCTGTTGTCAGCCTGCTGCTCTATTATGTGGGCTGCCCATCCAGCCGTTCTCGAAGCCACGAAGATCGGTGTGTAGAGGCGCGGCGGTATTCCCATCAGCTTGTATAAAGCAGCGGCGTAGAAGTCGAGGTTGGGGTAGAGGTTTTTCTCCCGTGCCATCAGCCTCTCCACATGGTCTCCAACACGGTAAAGCCTATCGTCGCCGACGCGTTTGCAGGCCTCTTCGAGAAGCTCTTTAACAAGCTCTGCACGCGGGTCTATACCACGTTTATAAACCCTGTGTCCGAAACCCATGACCCTCTCCTTTCTCACAAGCTTCTCCCTGACGTATCTCTCGGCTCCCTCGACGTCGTATTCAAAGACCTCGGTCGCTTTCTCGTTTGCACCCCCGTGTAAAGGTCCTTTCAACGCAGATATAGCGCCAACAACCGCGCCGTACATGTCGGTCAACGTCGAAGCTATCACGCGGGCGGTGAACGTTGACGCAGCAAGCTCATGCTCCACGTAAAGTATGAAAAGGATTTCAAAGGCCCTGCACATCCAAGCCTCAGGTTTTTCGCCTTTAATCAGTGTTAAAATTGTGTCAGAATGGCTTAACCCTTGAGAGGGCTTAACCCAACTGCCTTTCAAAAGCAGGTTATCTATGTTTCCTGTCAGAAGACCAACCTTAGCGATAAGCCTCACAGCCTTCCTTCTGTTAGCCTCAACTGACGTATCGTCGAGCTCGGGGTCGTAGGCTGCGAGTGCTGAAACTCCCGTGCGTAAAGCATCCATCGGATGGGTGTTAGCCGGCAAACTCTTCAAAACCGACACAACCTCGTCGGGAACATTCCTGTTTAAAGCCAAGTTATTTGAAAAATGCTTGAGCTCGTCCGAGTCTGGCATTTTGCCGTAGATAAGCAGGTAGGCTATTTCCTCGAAGCTGTGCTCGCGTGCAAGCTTCTCAAGACTCTTTCCCCTTATGATGATACGCCTATTCTCGACATCGATGGTGCATATAGTTGATTCGACAGCAGGCACTCCTTCAAGCCCGGGAACATACGGGTACTGGCTCATCTCACAAACACCTCCACAAGCTCCGAAACACTGCCAAGCCTCTCAAGATTCCACACGATGTTAACAACCTCTTTTCTTTGCTGTTCGCTGAGAAGACCGGAAGCAAGCCTGTTGAACTTTGCTTCAACCTCCTGGTCTGTCATCGGGTTTTTGTAATGTCCACGGGGTATGGCGACCTCTTCTGAAACCTGTCTGCCGTCTTTCAGCCATGCGGTTATCTTGTTCGGAAGCTCTTCAGGGTATCTGGCTGTGAGGGCGGCGTCTTCTACAACCTCTATCCTGTCGATGAAGCTGGCTATGTCATCTTTTTTCACCCTGTCGGCTGAGAAGCTGTCCAGCCAAACCCCGCCGTCGAGAAGTGTCACGGCAACTATGTAGGGCAGGCTGTGGTCCGCCGTCTCCCTTGTCCTAGGCCTCCATTTCTCACGGTCTTTTGCGAGTATCGTGTAGGATGCCTCAAACGTGTCAACCCTCACCTTCGAAATGTTTTGAGCCGAGCCAGCTTTCTCAAGAACTTTCAAAGCCGCGTCGACGGCTGTCATCGCATGGTATTCTACGGGATGGTATTTTATGTAGGTTTTGACTATCATGTCAGGCTCCCTAACTTTAGGCAAGGTCTCCAGGCTGAAGGCTTCCCCGGAGACCTGTTTGAAGAAACCCATCTCCCCTTCGAAGGGTTGGGAAGGGCCTGTCATGCCGTTTTCAGCGAGCATGCATGCGAAGACAGCGTTTCTGCAGGCGTTTGCAGCAGCCGCCCCCTTCCACATGGACAGTTCCCCTGCCCGTGTCTGACGCATCGCAGCATGCGGAACCACGGCAAGCGATAAAGCGTTCCCCAGCTTCTCCGCGTCCAAACCCATCACCCTGCCTACGCCTGCAGCAGCCGCCACCATCGTGAAGTTGACATGGTCCCATCCTTTTTTCCTCAACGTGACGGCGTCGCAGAGCCTGCATCCAACCTCGTAGCCCACCGCAATAGCTTCAGCCACAGCCCTGCCGTCAGCTCCAGAGGTTTCGGCAGCCGCTATGATGGCTGGTATCATGTCGCTTGGATGCAAAGGCTCTTTCGAGAGATAGGTGTCGTTAAAATCTAGGGCACGGACTCCCACGGCGTTGGCGAAAGAAGCCCAATCGGGAGTGGCTTTTTCACCGGACAGCCAGAGAGTTGAGCCTTGGTTTGTCACCGCGTATTTCAACGCGGCCTTCCTCGCCGAGACCAACGCCTCCTCGTTCCATGCGCCGAGGTAACAACCGAAGCTGTCCAAAACCCTTCGCTTAACCTCGTTCAAAACACCATCCCGCAGAACTATCTTACCAAGCGAAAAGTTCACAATCTGCTCAACAACACGGTCAAACATACCGTAACAAAGATCCGCACATCCGCTTTTTAAATTATTCACTGGTTTTGTCAACGGGCTTAGCCAAAGTCCTTAGAAGCAGGATTGTTAGCAGCAGGCCGACGAAGACAAGAAAAGAGCCCATGGCCGTCATGAACCCTAGGTCGGCGTAACGTGTTTCCGTCACGGTCGTTTGCACGGCAACCGTGAAGAAATCTGTCTTCGTAGACTGGAGCAGGGTTGTGTAAACATGCGAGCTCGTTGTGTAAGCTATGGTTGTCACGGTTGTTTTCGTCTCCACTATGGTTGTTCTTATCCCAGCCTCGAAAACGGCCTCAACGCTGCTGGATGAAATTTGCATAGCTGTCAACAAGCCATTGTTTGAAACAGTCTTGAGGATGACGTAAAAGGATGTATTCCCCGCGACCGCAAACCTCGCTACACCTGAAAAACCTCTGCCGACGAGGGCCCAGCCGGCGGGCTGATGCAAAACATCGCCTGAAGCACTGTACAGCTCCACGTCCGAGCTGGAGGACCATGAAACTTCAACCATTGACTCTGAGTTGGATCGGAATGGCCCCGCGACAAGAGGTTTATCAAGCTCGAGCGTCATGTTGCGCAGTGTTGTGAGTGTTCGACTCACGGTCCTAGAGCCTGTGGTTGTTTCGACAGTGGATGTAGTAAACCTCACGGCCACCTCGGCCACGGTCGTGTAAGATGTTGTCAAAACCTCGGTTACAGGCTCCTCAAACTGTGTAACCCTCTCCGTTGAGGTCTGGATTATGACGGTGTCTTTGAAAGAAGCGACGTAGGGGAGCCTCACAAACCCCAGCCCAATTAACATTATGCCGAACACTATCAGGCTGGAAACAGCAAGCTGTGCACGCACACCCGCTCAAGCCCTTAGCGGTATAAAGAGCTATGGTGTTAGAATTGGTCAAAACATCTGTTCTACGGAATTGAAGCTCCGCCGCCTGCTCGCTCTACAACCATTTCAAAGGAGTGGATGTTTAGCCAGCCGAGGTTTTCAGAACCTGTCTAACAGCCATAGCATCTCTACACGCGTAAACTTGGTTTGGACGATGTTAGTCTAGGGGGATTTTTACGGCGGCCGAAAGAACAGCCTTGCCAGCCTTCTCCACAAACGGCTTCAGGTATTCGGCGTCAACCATCGGAGTCATCTCGGCCAAGTTATCGCTTACGAGGAGAGCCGCACCCGTCTTGACGCCGCGCATCATTCCTAACCCGAATAGGGTCGCGCACTCCATTTCAACAGCTATGTACCCCCTCTTAGACCATCTGCTGACAAACTCCGGGTCTTCGGCGTAGAAGGCGTCGCTGGAGAAGACGGGGCCGACATAGGTTTTGAGGCCGTGGGCGTTGAGCTCGTTAACCAACGTCGTCAAGACATCGTAGCTGGGAACGGGTGTTATGTGGAGGTCGGGGATGTATTGCTGCAGGCTGCCGCCGATGTAGGCAGCTGCAGTGGGTATGACGGCTTCGCCGTTCTTCATCCCTTTGACGAAAGCGCCGCACGACCCCAGCCTGATTATCAATTTAGCGCCGAGCATGATAAGCTCCTCAAACACTATAGCCGACGAAGGTCCTCCGACGCCGTGGCAGATGACGGTGACAGGCTCGCCGTTGTAGTATCCTGTATACGTTATGAAGCCTCTGTTCTCGTTGACCAGACGAGGTTTGTCGAGCATTTTAGAGAGCTGGACGACGCGTGCGGGGTCGCCGGCAGCCACAACCCTTTTCGCCACATCTTTCGTCTTCAAATGCTGCGGCTCAACCATGCTCAACCACAATTAATCCCGGTTGAAAAACATTTCTTAAACCTAGGCCTAGTGCCGCCGCGTAAGTCTTGAAAGAGCTCTCACCCGCCTGCATTCAAAACCCGCAAATCCTGTAGAACGAGTTAAGCCATGATACGCAGCCAGGCATGCAAAACCATGGCGAGAGAACGTGAAAAAGAGGTTGGAGCATTTCGGATGGATGCGTAGACCATGAACGTTGTAAGAGGAACGTGCTAAATGCGGGGCAGGAACACGGGCTTCCTTAAGGGCCAGACCTAAGGCTTTCCATTATTCACAGAACGCTCACGTTCTCGACGTCCGCCGGGGCGAGCATTATCCTCTCCTGGTCCACTCTGAAGGAGATTCTTCCCAGCTCGTCCAAGTCTTCAAGATAGCCTATCAGCTGTGTGCCGTGGGAGAGTGTGACGTTCACCGTGGTCTTAAAAAACTCCATCACATCTCTTATCTTGTCTATCAGCTCAATTCTCCAGCCTGCTTTGTATAGTTCATACTCTTTTCTAAAGCTTCCAAGAATGTTCTCCAACAGCTGTATTTCGTCAACCTCTCCACCGACCTCCGCGGAAATGGATGTGTTTTCGTTCCTGAAGTCCGCTGGGATTTCATCGAATTTCACGTTGCAGTAAACCCCACCGCCTGCAAACGCTCGTGCGATTAGGTCATTCACAACATCCATCTCGACTGAGACGGCGGCAACTCTGTAGCCGTGGAGGGAGATCTCGTTAGGCCATCTAAGAAGAGGCTGCAACCCGGTGGTTCTCGCTATCCCCTCAACAACCGAGAGCGCTGTCGTCAGTATGAGAAGGGGTGAGGTGGTGGCGCTCTGACGCGGGTAGTTGATAAAAGTAAACCATAGACAGCCCGACTTGAGGGGCTGCAGCCTTCCTATCGATGCTTTCTGGCTACGTGTGAAAATTGCCACCCCCTCCTCAGTCGTTCCGAGGTTCTTCGCCTCGTCAAAGGTCGATATCGTTTCAGGAACCTCTATAACCTTGGATTGCCCTGCCGTCAAGCGCTGCCACGGACCCCTTGGCTGCTCTGGCAATTAATCTTTTTCCCCGTTCTGCCGAGCAACAGCGTGATGCCGCAGACCAAGCCCGTCAGCCAGATTAACAAGTCGGCTGTCAGCGAAGTCATGTCAACAGTCCAAGCATCCGCCGGACCGGCGAAGGTCGCTAGCGTGTGGACGGCGTATGTGAATGGGACGCCGTAACTGACGTGGACGAAGTCAGGCCATTCATTGAGCTGGCCCACGGTTATCGACGCCGTGGTCAAACCTGACCACAGAGCCGCGAAAAAGATGACTCGCAGTATCATTGGTTTCCGTCGGCCTTCAAAATATTTATATTCTACCTGTCTGTGTTCCGAGCTAAGAGAGGAGTGAGATTATTGCTTCACGGCGCTGGGTAAGCTTTTCATCCGACGTCGTGGGTAGCCGTATCTCTGGGAAGGTTTTTCCGGGAGGTGGGGTTGGATGGCATGGCGTAGGAGTTTAGAGTATTCGCTGCCTTCGAGGGTTGAAATCTTCGACACGACGCTCAGGGATGGGGAGCAGACGGCTGGCGCGGCTTTAAGACCAGAGGATAAGGTCAGGCTAGCTGAGGCGTTGGCTGACCTTGGCGTCGACGTTATCGAGGCAGGCTTCCCGCCTGTTTCAAGCGGCGAAACCTCTGCGATAAAGCAGATAGCTGAAATGGGTTTTAAAACGAATGTGTGCGTCCTGTCTCGTTGCGAGAAATCCGACATCGACGCTGCTGCCAAGGTTAGCCCGCAGTGGATTCACGTCTTCATCGCAACCTCCGACATCCACTTGGAGCACAAGCTTAAACTGACTAGGGAGCAGGTCCTAGAGAAAGCTGTCGAGGCGGTGGACTACGCAAAATCATACGGTTTTACGGTTCATTTCTCAGCCGAAGACGCCACAAGAACCGAGCCAGCCTACCTTCTCAAGGTCTTCGAAGCCGTGGAAGAGGCTGGAGCAGACAGCCTCGACATCCCAGACACCGTAGGAACGATAATACCGCCCGTCATGAAACAGCTCGTCTCCACAGTCAAGAAAAAAGTAAAGATACCTGTGGCTGTACACTGCCACGATGACTTCGGCCTCGCCGTCGCCAACTCTCTCGCAGGCGTTGAGGCAGGCGCTGAAATAGTTCACGCGACCGTCAACGGAATTGGAGAGAGGGCTGGAAACGCGAGCCTAGAAGAAGTTGCCGCGGCTTTGAAATTCCTCTACGGCGTGGAAACAAACATCAGGTTTGAGAAGATTTACAAAGTCTCGAGGCTTGTGGAGAAGCTGATGGGCATAGTTGTTCCGAAGAACAAGGCAATAGTAGGCGACAACGCCTTCGCCCACGAAAGCGGGATACATGTCCACGGCATACTGGGAAACCCAACGACATACGAGCCGGTGATGCCGGAGGTGTTTGGAAGACGACGGCGGATAGTCTTCGGAAAACATTCAGGAATTCACGGACTTGAAGCCTTCCTCAAAGAATACGGCTTCACCGTTGAACGTGACAAAGCCTCTGCTGTTTTGAAGAGGGTTAAGGAGATCGCCGACAGCGGTGGAAAGGTTTCGGAAGAGGTGATACTCTCCCTAGCCGAAGACGTTTACGGCAGAAAGACGCAGAAAAGGTCTTACGTGAAGAACCTCTTCATGATTATGGAGAACAACGGTTTCAAAGCCCAGTGCGACCTCATGATGGCGGGGGAGATCGTGGCCGGCGAGGGGAGCGGGTCCTCCGCCGTGGAAGCCGCGTTTTCCGCAGCCCTTCAAGCCGTCAACAAAATTGTCGACGTCAAAATGGTTGACTTGAAGGTTCACGCACCCCATTTCGGCTATCACAGCGCCGAGGCCGAGGTCGTTCTCTCCGCTAACGGTGTGGAGGCTGTGGGCAGGGGTATAGGGCATGACCCCGCCGTCGCCGTGGTTGCGGCTGTGACAAGCGCAGCCCATCAACTACTGTACAGCCAGGAGAGGCTTGAAGCGGAATGAGAGCGGCAGACGCCTTGGTTAGAGAGATGGCTCGCAAGGGTGTTGAGATAGTTTTCGGCATACCCGGAGGAGCCAACATGCCTTTCTACGACGCTTTGAGAGACTCCAACATCAAAAGCATACTAGTCAGACATGAGCAGCACGCTGTTCATGCCGCCGAGGGATACGCCCGGGTCAAGGGCAGGCCGGGTGTTTGCTCGGGGACCTCTGGCCCCGGGGCCACGAACCTGATAACGGGGCTTGTGGACGCTTACATGGACAGCGTCCCAGTCGTAGCCTTGACAGGGCAGGTTGTAAGGTCTTTCATGGGGACCGACGCCTTCCAGGAAGCAGACATCGTAGGGCTTGTTCTACCCCACATAAAGTATGCGGTTACTGTCAAAAACCCGCGTAGGCTTGTGCAGGAGTTCGTCAACGCTTACACGGTTTCAATCAACCGCAGGCCGGGGCCGACGCTGGTAGACATGCCGAGAGACGTCATGACGGAGGATGTGCCGTATGAGGAGACAACGCCCGAGCCTATCTTCAACCAGCCTTTGCCCGAACCCGACGTGGAATCTGTCAAGGCGGCTGCGCAGCTCATCCTCGAGTCGGAGAAACCAGTCATACTAGTCGGCGGAGGAGCTGTTTACAGCATGGCTGGACGCGAGGTGCTGGAGCTGGCTGAACACATCGCCGCCCCGATTGTTACGACGACGATGGGGAAGGGCGCTGTTCCAGAGACCCATCCGCTGGTTTTAGGAGTCGTCGGGATGCATGGGCGGATAGAAGCAGACCTCGCTGTGGTGGAGTCGGACCTCGTGATATGTGTCGGGACAAGGCTCTCTGACAGAGCCATAGGACCCGCTAAAGATTTTGAAAAAGGGCGTAAAATCATCCACATAGACATCGACGTGAGCGAGTTCGGCAAAAACGTCAAACCAACCGTCCGCCTTCCAGGCGACGCCCGCAAAGTTCTGGCAGAGCTGGTCGAATACGTCAAACACATAATTCCGAGAAGGCCTGACTGCCCGATGGCTAAACGGCTGCATGAAATTGGAGATGCCTACGAGGAATACATGACGAGCATGGATGACGGAAATGTCATGCACTCGTGGAAGGTCGTATCGCTCCTCAACGAAATACTGCCTTCAAACACCATAGTGACGACCGGGGTTGGACAGCATCAGATGTGGGCTCAGCTTTTCTGGAAGACGATGACGCCCGGCTCTTGGATAACCAGCGGCGGGCTTGGGACGATGGGTTTCGGGCTGCCTGCTGCTTTCGGGGCGAAGGCCGCTGCCCCAGACAGGATTGTCGTAGACTTGGACGGTGACGGAAGCTTTCTGATGACCTGCCAGGCTCTTGCATGCGTTGCCGACTACCAGCTCCCCGTGATAACCATCATCTTCGACAACAGGTCTCTCGGCATGGTGAAACAATGGCAGGACCTTTTCTACAGTAAACGCTACAAGGACGTTGAGTACAACGACAGAACGGATTTGGTGAAGCTGTCTGAGTCTTTCGGGGTTGAAGGCTTCAGGGTGGAGAGCTACGACGAGCTTGTCAAAGTCGTCAGCAGAGCTGTGAGGACCAACTCGGCTGTTACTGTGGACGTGCCGGTCGACCGTGGAGAGCTCGTGTTCCCGATGGTTCCGCCTGGTAAATGGCTTCAAGAAGTCAGGCTGCCGCCCGGCTTTGACCTGACGCAACGCATCGTCAACATCAGCAAGGTTTAAGCATGAAGTTCATACTTCACGTCGTTTTGGCAAACAGTCCTGACGCGGTGGCGAAAATGATGCTGACGGTTAAGCAGGGTAACCTGGCCATAGAGTCTGTGAACATTAACAAGTCGGAGGACGGGGGCAAGCTTTCTGCGGTGCTGCTGCTTGAGGGGGAAGAGGGAAAAGGTGAGTGGCTGGCCAAAAAACTGTTGAACTATCCATACTATCATTCCACCAGCTTAATGAAGTTGAACGTCTAGCCTCCCGCTCATCCACAGCATGTGTTTGCTTGTGAGCCGACATCCGGAAATGGATTAGCTACTGTTAAAGCTTTTATCAAAGCTTTAACGCTGCAACTTCATGAAGGTATACTACGACAGTGACGTGTCGCTTGACATCTTGAAAGATAAGACGGTGGCTGTTATTGGTTATGGAAGCCAGGGCCGGGCGCAAGCGTTGTGCATGAGGGATTCAGGGTTGAAGGTTGTGTTAGGACTGCGTCCGGGCGGAGCCTCATGGAGTAAGGCGGTTGAAGACGGGTTCTCACCCCTGACCGTCGATGAGGCGGCACGTGCAGCAGACGTTATTCACATCCTAATCCCGGACATGGAGCAGCCCATGGTGTATCAGAAACAGATTAAGCCGCAGTTGAAGCCCGGCAAAACGCTAGGCTTCTCCCACGGCTACAACATACACTTCCGCCAGATAGTTCCGCCGAAAGAGGTTGATGTGGTGTTGATGGCGCCCAAATCGCCGGGCTCACGCATGCGCGACCTATACCTTCAAGGTAAAGGCGTGCCAGCCCTCGTAGGCGTTGGACAGGATTTTTCCGGGAGGGCTTTGCAGACGGCTCTAGCCTTGGCTAAGGCATGCGGCTGCACGAGAGCAGGCGTTATAGAAACCACGTTCAAGGACGAGACCGAGACAGACCTTTTCGGCGAACAGGCGGTCCTCGTCGGAGGTGTTATGGAGTTAATCAGAAACGGCTTCGAGGTCTTGGTTGAAAACGGATATCCAGCCGAGCTCGCGTACTTCGAGGTCCTGAACGAGCTGAAGCTGATAGTCGACTTAATCTACCAGGGTGGGATAACACACATGCTGAAATCGGTCTCCGACACCGCCAAGTTCGGAGGCTTGACTGTTGGGCCGCAGATTGTCGACAGCAACGTTAAGACGAACATGGTGAAAGCCCTTGAACGTATTAAGAGTGGGGAGTTTGCAGAGTCTTGGACAGGCAACCCTAAAGCCTACGAAACCCTCAGCGAGCTTATGAAGAAGATCTCGCAGCATCCAGTGGAGAAGGTCGGCGAACAGATAAGAAAGATGGCAAACATCTAAACTTTTCGGACTTTTGTATAGAGATAAAGCCTTCTTCCACTTTTTGTCTCAACCTCTGATGGCATAAGCCCAGGTATAGGGAAGTTGTGGCAGACTATTCGGGCGCCTTTTGAGAGGGCCCTCTCCAGCTGAGGCCTTATCCTCTGCAGCACCGGCGTTGTAAGGTAGAGTGTGACAACGTCGGCGTCGTTTAAAGAGGCCTTGGCAAGGTCTCGGTTCACAACCGTCACCATATCATCAAGCCTCAAAACCCTAACCCTCTCCCTAACGTGATGAACGAGATTCGGCCTCAGCTCGTATCCAACACCCCTCGCCCCATACTTCGAAGCAGCCATCAGGATAATGCGACCGTCTCCGCATCCAAGGTCGTAGACCTTCTCACCCTCCTTCACATCTGCAAGCTCCAGCATCCTCTCCACAACATCGACGGGGGTTGGGACAAAGGGCACGAGCTTTGGGACGAGCTTCAAAAACCCATCCCTCCCTTTATTCGTGGAGGAAGGCTCTCGGCCTAGGCTTCAGAAACTCCGGCATCTTCCTCTCATATTCCAGGATTTTGCCGCTGTATTTCTCGAGGGTTAGCTGAATGTCGTCGAGGCCTTTGATGAGCCTCTCCCTTATGTGCGGCTCCATTTCAAACCGGATGGTCTCGCCTGGAAGAATGACCGTCTGGTTCTCAAGGTCTATCGTGAGGACGAGATTCCCGTCTCTCGCAATGTTTCTCAGACGGATGGTCTGGTCCTCTAAAAGCTTAACGCATGGGAGGCCGTTTTTGCTGGCGTTGACGTAGAAGATGTCGCCGAAGCTGGATGCTATGACGCATTTTATCCCAAAATCGGTTAAAGCCCACACAGCGTTTTCACGGCTGGAGCCTATTCCGAAATTACGTCCTGCCACAAGGATTTTAGCATCCCTGAACTGAGGCCTGTCGAGGACAAAATCACCCTTCAGCTCCCCTTTTTCATCATAACGCCAGCGGTAAAACAAGTATCTTCCAAGCCCCTTACGCTCGATCACCTTGAGAAACTCTGCCGGGATAATCTGGTCTGTGTCAACGTCGTCCGCTTCAAGCGGTGCAGCCTTCCCTACTACGCGAGCAACAGCCTCAGGCACGGCAAAAGTAGCTGTATACACATCTATTTAACCGAAAATTTCACGCCCTTGAACATTTTTATTAACGCGGCGGCATCGCTCTCCTGTGGTTGCCTCGCCCGTCATAGTAGCTGAGAAGCTCACGAAAAAATACGGCGACTTTACCGCCGTCGACAACGTTTCTTTCAAGGTTTATGAGGGCGAGGTTTTTGCGATGCTTGGGCCTAACGGCGCTGGGAAAACCACTACGGTGGAGATGCTTGAATGTCTGAAGACTCCGACATCTGGCGACGCCCACGTAAAAGGGCTGA
>JAWBJZ010000003.1:0-47304 GCA_038832005.1 Candidatus Caldarchaeum sp. | reverse complement strand
CGGGTGTAGTCAACCCCGTCAGAGAGTATGCGAAGGTGGCAAACGAGAGAGATGTGTTGTTTATTCTGGACGCCATATCATCCTACGGCGGGGTTGACCTAGATTTCGATGGCTGGGGAATAGACTACTGTGTCGGATACGCAAACAAATGCCTCGGAAGCATACCTGGAACGGTTCCCGTAGCGGTGAGCGGCAGAGCATGGGATAAACTCCGAAACAGAAGGACAAAACCCGCTTCATTCTTCACGAACCTGAACGTTTGGCGGCGTTACATTGATGAGTGGAAAGGCATAGGACATCCATACCCGACGACAATAAGCCCCCACGCCGTCCTATGCTTCAAAGCAGCTGCGCAGGCGGCGCTTGAGGAGGGGCTTGAGAACAGATATCAGCGTCATCTGCGTGTGGCCGCTGCGTTCAGGAGGTCGGTCAGGGCCATGGGTCTTGAAACACTTCCATCAGAGGCCGTTGCCTCGCCCACCGTCACGGCGATACAGCTTCCTGCAGCCGTCTGGAAAGACGCCGGGAAAATATCGCAGACGATGCTTAAGAAGCACAGGATAATGATAGGAGGCGGCATCGCAGCTCTTCACGGAAAAATTTTGAGGATCGGCCACATGTGCGTTACGGCCAGCACCAGATACCTGGTGCCAACTCTAGCGGCTTTAAGAGATTCCTTCAACACAGTCGGGTTGGAGCTAAACGACGGGGTTGAAACGTTTATGTCCGAAATAGCTGGGAAAGACTGATCATTTTCCAGCCCACAGCCTGTCCAAGTATGGTCCTGCAATTATCAATACCTGGGATATGAGAAGGCCGTCGTAAGCCCATAAGCTGAATAGATACGATGCGAACTCGCCGTAGGTTATTCCGAACTCGGGCGCCGTCAACACATCGCCGAGAAAAACCACAAACTTCGCCAAACCCCACACCATGACGATTTTCCTCGGGCTAGCTATTCGGCCAGTCTGCAACACCGTCAAAATCGCCATGTCTGCTATAGCGAGCCCGGCCAGCCCGTATCCATGATGCGGTGCGGAAGCCCATAACTCAGCGTCCGTTAACAGCAGAACAGCTGAAAATATGACAGAGAGGGTTAGGGCGGCTGAGGTTACGGGGCTTCTCAATCTCATCCTCTCGGCATTATTTCTATGACGGCCTCCTGGCCTCTCTCCCTATGGCTGGGCCCAGCAGGCGGTGCCACGCTGCAATAGTATTTGTAAACCCCTGCCACGTTGGCTAAAAATTCTATCACCTGCTCTTGGCCTCTTCTCAGCCTGTCGGACTTGACGTTATAGGGTGACGGGCTTTTGTCGTCGAGCACAAAATCATGCACCGCAGGCCCTGAGCTGTTGCCGATAAGCCTAATCCTTATTGTGTCACCGACGAATACTGTTATTTTAGGCCCTCCCTTCGAAGCGTTGAAACCGTAGTCATTCAAGTAGAGTGTTAACGACACTATATTTGTCTGCGGTGAGGTTAACTGCGTGGTCGTCGCTTCAGTTGTCGGTGGCGGAGCAGGCATCAGCAACAGCACGGCCACAGCCGCCACAATTATCACAGCCACAGCCAAAACCGCGACTCTAACTCCGACCATCTGGGCGGAACAGGTACTGTGCCATCATATTACCATTGTGCATGGACGATTCATTTTGACAGCGTGTCTCCTCAGCAAAGCTTTATTTGATACGATTTCACAGGCAGTTTTGTGCCCGTTCTCCACGAGCATGACAGGAAAGCTGTCCGAAGCAGGTTAGAGGGAAAGCTGGAAAAACCTGTGACGATGAACGTGTTTACGCAGGAGTTTGAATGCCAGTACTGCAGGGAGATGAGGGAGCTGGCGGGGGAGCTGCAGGAACTGGCTGACGGAAAAATTAAGCTAAACGTTTACGATTTCGAAAAAGACGCTAAACTGGCTGAAAAATGGGGCGTCGACAAGATACCAGCGTTGTTGCTTCACGGGGAAAGGGAGTATAACGTGAGGTTTTTCGGGCTGCCGGCTGGATACGAGTTCATAACCCTAATCGAGGATTTGATAGACGTCAGCAAAGGCTATTCTAGGCTTTCTCCCGCTGTCCGGGACAGGGTGAGTAAGATAGACAAGCCTGTTCACATACAGGTTTTCGTTACGCCAACATGCCCGTACTGCCCCAGGGCAGTTAGGACAGCCCATCAAATGGCCATAGAAAACAACCTGATAACAGCAGACATGGTTGAAGTCATAGAGTTTCCCCACCTAGCCACCAAATATGATGTGATGGCTGTGCCTAAGGTGGTGATAAACGACAAAGTATCTTTTGAGGGCGCGTTGCCCGAGCCGCATTTTCTCGAACATGTTCTCAAGGCCCTTTAACACAAAACCGTTAAAAACAAGCTCGGAGAAAGACCATCGGCTTGAACGCCGTATGGATGGATGGGGAGCTGGTTCCATGGGAGAACGCCAAAGTGCATGTGACCGTAAACGCTCTACATTATGGGTCAGCGGTCTTCGAAGGCATCAGAGGCTATTACCACGATAACGAGTTATACGTCTTCAGGCTCAGGGAGCACCTCAAGAGGCTGGTTGACTCCGCCAAAATACTGATGCTCAAAAACCCCTACACAGTCGAAAACCTTGAACAAGCCGTCGTAAGAACTATCAGGGAAAATAGGTTTACGTCGAATGTTTACATCAGACCTGTCATCTACGCAGGCGAGAACCTGATGTCGCTCAACGCCCGTGACCTGCCTGTTCACGCCTTCGTCATCGTTTTCCCGTTCGAAAAGTTTTTCTCAAAACTGGGCTTGAGGGTGTGTGTTTCGGCGTGGAGACGTCTTCCCGACACGTCCATGCCTCCGAGGGCGAAGGCAACAGCCAACTACCTCAACTCGATTTTAGCTTCAACGGAGGCCAGGATGGCGGGTTACGATGAAGCCATACTCCTCGACCAACGCGGCTTAGTAAGCGAGGGGGCTGGCGAAAACATCTTTCTAGTCAAGAACGGCGTCATCGTCACACCGTCCACCGCTTCAGCAATACTCGAGGGAATAACAAGGGATTCGGTAATAACCTTGGCGACGGACATGGGCTATAGGGTGGTGGAGAGAGATGTGTCAAGAACCGAACTATATACAGCCGACGAAATCTTCTTCAGCGGAACAGCCGTCGAGATTCTGCCGATACTGGAGGTCGACGGCCGGATGGTTGGTGACGGAACACCCGGCCCAATCACCAAGGCTTTGACAGAGAAATATCACAGGGTCGTAAGAGGTCTTGAGCCGGCGTACAGGCGTTGGCTGACTCCTGTCTACGGCAAAGGTTGAGGTCTTCATGGTCTCCTGCCAGGTTTGCGGCGAGTCCGTGCCATACGTTCTGCTGAGGATGGACATTCCAAGATGTTTGAGGGGACACGAGCTGGGGGTATGGGTTCACTGCAACAACCAGTCAGAGAAACATGTCTATCTCAAGATTGATGAAGGCGGATGTCCTTACTGCGGCGACAAATCCTACACGCGTATGAGCAGGGGTTTGCGCGTCAAATGCCTCCACACAGGGCCGTCAGGCCCCTGCATAGCACCTTACTACAGCTGGTTTGAAGACGGGCCGCCCTGCCACATGAACCATCTGTCGAAAATCATGCTCGTCGAGACAAAAGCTTGAAAAAATCGTCAAACCTTCTCCAACAGGTCGAGCAGGCGGCTGAAATCGTGGAACGGGGAGGGGTGATAGTTTATCCGACAGACACGGTATACGGGATTGGCTGCAATCCATTCGACGCCAAGGCCGTTCGCAGAGTGATGGAGATTAAAAGCAGGGAAAACAAGCCCTCGCCTGTTCTCGTCTCCGGCTTAAACCAGTTGAACATGGTTGCAGACCCTTTGGACATGGAGGTGGAGGCGGCTTTGAGAGTTTGGCCCGGACCTGTGACGATAGTTATGAGGAAGAAGCCAAATCTTCCCGATGAGGTTACCGCAGGCGAGCCGACTGTAGGTGTGAGGATGCCAGCCAACGCTATAGCCCTCGCCATCATGCAGAGAACAGGTCTCCCGCTTCTGGGCACAAGCGCAAACCTTTCAGGCATGCAGCCGGCCGTAACCGCGCAGCAGGTTGACGAAAAAATAAAGACGCGTGTGGACATGGTTCTGGACGGTGGAAAAACCCTGTATCAAAAAGCTTCGACGGTGGTAAGGCTTTCTGAAAAAGGGCTGGTGGTTATAAGGGAGGGTGTTTTGTCGGAGGAAGAGGTGCGTCGCAGGCTTTTCGGCTAGAGGATCGTCGATGCAATCTTCTTCATGACAAGCAGTTTAACCGCTTCAGGTCTTGTTTTAGCCTGAACCGCGCTTATCTGTCTTTCATCCAAGCCGTAGAAACCCACAACCTCATCTAGCCTGTCTTCAATTCTCGCGGCGGGCAGCTCCAACTCACGGCAGCCCGAGAGCTCGACAAGCTTTCGTCCCAGCCGAATCGCCTCATCCTCGCTTGCGGCGACGGCGACGAACACAGCCGACTTCAGCCCGTCCCTCAACCCAACACGGTTTATGGCGTTTTCAAGCTGCGTGGTTGCTGCAAGCCGTAGCAAAACCTCGTTAGCTAGGCTACGGGCTTTCTGCTTAGCCGTGCCATAGACGAGAACCGCGTTAACCAACGCCGCGTCGAAAACATCCCAGTCGAAAACCCTCTCCGGGTTTATGAACTGCACGCTGTCAAGGGACTTGACAACACGTTCGACGACGGCGGCATGGCTCGTGTTTTCCAAGCTAATAGCACCCACTGCGAAGCAATAGCCGGCAACCTTAACAACCCTCACCCTAACCACCGTGTATGGAGGGGATCAGCGTGACGGTGTCATCGTCGCCAACTTCCGTGTCAAGCCAAGAAGAATACCGGACGTCAGCTCCGTTAACAAGGATTAGAATTCCCGGCTGGACATTTCCAGCATCATCCACAACATGACGTTTCACCTCATGAGATAGCGTTTTGAGAACTTCCCGTAGTTTCATTTTTCCCTCCACGTGGATTGTTAACTCCTTCCGACCCACCAATGACCTCAACGGCCCGAATAACTCAAGCTTCAACACGGGAAACATGACTGTTGTTCTAAAAAGCTTTGTGTCCGGACCATTCAGCTTATGTGGCATCTATGGACGCTGGCCACGGCCTACTGTTCGCGACCCCGCCGTCCTGCAGACGGGCGCAGGCCCTGCGCTCATTGAAAACAGCTGAGTAGCTGCTGAAGACAGTTAGCTGAAGAACATGTTTTTAAGCATGTTTCGGCGACAAGCATCTTGATGCTTGTAGGAAAGGCTGTCAAACGAATAAACGACAGAAGATTTCTTCAAGGGTCTGCGCAATATGTTGCCGACATAAGGCTTCCCGGCATGCTTTACATGCATGTTGTTAGAAGTCGTTACGCTCATGCCAGGATAAGAAGCATAGACGTTAACAAAGCCTATAAACATGGTGCGCGGGCCGTTTACACTTACGACGACATCGACAACGTTGAAATCGACCTCGAGCCCGCTGAAGGAGCTAACCTTGTTCACCAAAGGGTTTTGGCGACTGGTAAAACTCGTTACGTGGGTGAGCCCGTCGCCGTCGTTGTTTCAGATTCCCTCACCAACTGCCTTGACGCCGCCGAGCAGGTAGAAGTGGTTTATGACCCGCTGCCAGCTGTTTTAGACCCTTTCAAAGCCATGGACCCTGGTTCTCCGCTGGTTCATGAAGAAATTGGAACAAACGTTTACTTCACCTGGTCGAAGCAGGTAGGCAACGTGGAGGAGTCTTTCAGCAAAGCCGATGTAATCGTTCAGACACAGATGTGGATACAAAGGGTTGCGCCATCGCCCATGGAGCCCAGATGCACGGTCGCTAACTACAACCCATCAAACAACTCTTTCACGTTGTATGCTTCGTCGCAAAACCCCCATCGGCTTCGGAGCTTTGTAGCTAAAAAGCTCGGAGTTTCGGAGAACGCGGTTAGGGTCATCGCGCCTGATGTAGGAGGTGGGTTCGGCTCCAAGCTAAGCATATACCCGGAGGACATTCTTGCACCGATGCTTTCGAAAAAACTGCAGAAACCTATTGCTTGGGTTGAGACAAGAATGGAGAACTTTTACGCGACGGCGCATGGCCGGGACATGCATGGAAAAATAGAGCTTGCTTTGTCGAGGCAGGGAAAAATAAAGGGCCTCAAAGCTGAGATAACGGCTGACATAGGTGCTTATCCGTATGGGTTCGCCAAAGCTATGCCTTTGACCGCGTGTCGGATGATCACGGGCTGCTATAAGATAAACAACGCGTCGGTTAAGGCTGTGGGTGTTTTCACTAACAAGACTCCGATAGCGCCCTACAGGGGTGCCGGGAGGCCTGAGGCCGCATACTTTATTGAAAGGGCTGTTGAAAAGGCGGCTGCAAGGCTTGGAATCGACCCTGCCGACATTCGTCGCATTAACTTCATCAAACCCGATGAGTTTCCCTACGATAACGGTCTTGGAATGGTTTACGACACAGGAGATTATGGAAAGGCTTTGGATAGGCTGCTGACCATCTCTAACTACAAACATCTCCGCGAAAAACAGACTGAGCTGCGTCAAAAAGGGGTTTTGGTGGGGATAGGGCTGTCAACCTACGTCGAGGTGAGCAACTTTCTGCCCCAACCCGCTTACGTGCGCATCGAGAGGGATGGGTCGCTTTTCATTTACAGCGGAACCTCGCCCCACGGCCAGGGAGGCGAGACAGCCTTCGCCCAAATCGCCTCTGACACGCTGGGAATACCGCTGGACAAGATAACGGTAGCACATAGCGACACCTCGCTCGGACCTCCGGGGAATGGAACCGCGGGAAGCTGGACGCTTGCGTCGGGAGGGAACGCTGTCCTCGCAGCCTGCAGGAGGATACGGGAGAAGATGATGAGGATTGCAGCCCACATGCTTGAGTGCCGTATCGAAGATTTGGAGTTTGTTGACGGTGTTTTCAGGGTGAGGGATGACTCGGGCCGTAGGCTGTCGGTCGAGCATATCGCTCGAGCCGCCTACGACATCAACGGTCTCCCAGAGGATGTCGAGCCGGGCTTGGAAGCGGTCACGCACTACGTACCCGAGCTCACGTTTCCTTTTGGAGCTCATCTAGCGATTGTCGAAGTTGACGCTGAAACAGGACAGGTCTTTCTCAGGAAGGTTGTAATGGTTAACGACTGCGGGGAAGTTGTAAACCCCATGCTCGTGGATGGACAGGTTGTCGGCGGAGCAGCTCAAGCAATAGGCCAAGCCTTGTTCGAAAGCCTTGAATACGATGCGAACGGAACCCTGCTGACAGCCAGCTTCGCAGACTACCTTATTCCAACAGCCGCTGAAATGCCTGACATTCTGACCGACAGGACTGTAACGCCTGCGCCGAACCCGCTGGGCGCCAAAGGCGTTGGCGAAGCATCGACCATAGGGCTTGCTCAAGCGGTTGTAAACGCGGTTGAAGACGCGTTAGGAAGGTCTGTTGAAAAAACTCCTCTCACACCCTACATGGTCTGGAGCATACTTCACGCGTTTGAGAAATAGACCTATAAACAACGTAGGTCGGGAAACAGCATGGCTACTTCCCGCGTCGTCAGAGAGTTTTCGTTCAAGCTTAACGGGAGAGAGGTAAAGGTCAGGGCTCCTCCAGCTTACACGCTTCTAGACACTCTGCGCTACATAATCCGCCTCACAGGGACGAAGGATGGGTGCAGCAGCGGAGACTGCGGCGCATGCACGGTCTTATTGGATGGAAAGGCCGTCCACTCTTGTCTTACGCTAATGGCCCAGGTGCAGGGAAGGGAGGTGGTTACTGTTGAAGGCGTAGACCCGATAATACCGCAGGCCTACGCTCAAGAAGGGGCGGTCCAATGCGGCTACTGCACGCCTGGGCTGGTAATGGCCACTGCGGCTCTTCTGAAAGCTAACCCCAAGCCTTCAGACGAGGACATTAGGGAGGCATTGCGTGGAAACCTCTGTAGGTGCACCGGATACGTTAAGATAATCAGGGCGGTTAAGATGGCGGCTGGTGTTTAGCCGATGATCTCACTGGCTGACTTGGATGTTGTGACCCCTTCGTCGCTCGGCGAAGCTCTTGAGATACTGGCGGAGAGAGCTGGCAAGGTCAGGGTGTTGGCTGGAGGGACAGACCTGATAGTTCAGATGAGGCACAGGATGACGCCGAAAACAGATTTGCTCAACATCTATGCGCTGGACGAGCTGAGGTACGTCAAGCTTGAGGATGGATATGTTAAGATCGGTGCTTTGACGGATTTTTCAACAATCTACAGCTCGCCGTTGGTGAGGAGAGCGGCTCCCGTGCTTGCGGAGGCAGCGTTCGCAGTAGGATCTGTTCAGATAATGAACAAGGCTACGCTTGGAGGGAACATAGTCAACGCATCGCCTGCGGCAGATTCGCTTCCGCCTTTGTATGTTTTGGATGCTAACCTTACCCTGAAAAGCCGCAGTTCTGTCAGAACAGTTCCCATCGACGAGTTTTACAAAGGCTACAAGAAGCTCGACATCAGGCCTGACGAGTTGCTCGTCGAGGTTTCGTTCAAACCTCTTCCAGATAACTACAGCGGACGGTTTTTCAAACACGGCCTCAGGCAGGGAGACGCAATATCCGTCGTCAACGGAGCTGTTTTGATCGGCTGGGACAACGAAACAGATACCATCGCCGACGCCAGAGTCGCCTTAGGCGCTGTGGCGCCTACGGTCGTCAGGGCAACCGAATGCGAGAAGATGCTTGTCGGAGCAAAGTTAGATGACGAGACGATGTGGAGGGCGGCGGAGGCTGTCAAAGAGTCTATTTCACCAATAGATGATGTTCGCGGCTCGGCGGCATACCGAAGAGAGATGTGCATAAACTATGTCTACATGACTCTGTGGATACTGAGCCGGAAGGTGAAGGCATGAAGGCGGAGGCCGAATGGGTAGGCCGGCAGGTTGTCAGGCGAGACGCTTTCGAGAAGGCTGCAGGGGTAACGAAGTTCGCGTCGGACATATTTCCAGACAGCTTTCTGTGGGTTTTGGTGCTGAGAAGCAAGCATCCTCACGCAAGGATTCGAAGGATAGATGTTTCGAAAGCCGTTAAAATGCCGGGTGTTGCGGCTGTGTTTACGCATCGCGACGTTCCGAACAACCGTTACGGCGTGTTCAAGAAAGACAGGCCAGTTTTGTGCGACGACCGTGTAAGATACATCGGCGACCCCGTCGCCCTCGTAGCCGCCGAATCCCGCGAAGAGGCTGAACTCGCCCTCGACGAAATCGTGGTTGACTACGAGCCTCTGCCAGCGGTCATCGACCCCATCTCAGCCATGGAGCCGTCTGCTTTCAAGATACATGGAGATGGAAACGTCTGCAGAAGCACTCGAATAACCTTCGGCGATGTCGAGGAAGGGTTCAGAAAATCCAAGGCCGTTGTGGAAAACACATACAGGACAGCTCCACAGATACACGCCTATCTCGAAACAGAAGCAGGGTTCTCATACGTTGATGAGATGGGTAGAATCACCGTGGTGGCGGGAGGCCAGTCACCCTACCGAGACCAGCACGAGATAGTTTCCACGTTAAACATACCTCCGGAGAAGGTGAGGGTCATAATACCGCCTGTCGGCGGGGCCTTCGGCGGAAAAGACGACGTATCCGTCCAGATACATCTTGCGCTAGTGACTTGGAAGACAGGCAGGCCCGCGAGGCTTGTCTGGAGCAGGGAGGAGTCGACAATCGCTGGGACGAAGAGACACGCCTCCATAGTCAAGATGAGGACGGGAGCCAGTGCGGACGGAAGGCTTCAGGCGAATTCCGTCGAAATAATCTATGATACAGGTGCTTACGCCGCCCTCGGCCCGGCGGTGCTTGACGTGGCTATTGAGAATTGCAACGGACCTTACAAAATCCCCAACATCGACATCAAGGCATGGCTTGTTTACACGAACAACATGGTGGCGTCGGCTTTCCGGGGCTTCGGCGCACCCCAAGTCATGTTTGCGATAGAGCAGCAGATAGACCAAATTGCCGAAGAGCTGAAGATGGACCCTATAGAGTTCAGGCTGGTTAATGCTTTGCGTAAAGGAGATTACGGACCGTTCAGGAACAAGCTGGTGGGAAGCGTCGGAATCTCGGCATGCCTTGAGGCAGCCCGGAACCATCCTCTTTGGCGGAACAGAGACATGCTTAAGGAGAAAGCTGGCCTTCCTTGGCTGAGGAGAGGCGTTGGCGTCGCGGCGGCGATAAAGGGCTACACGCTGGGCGCCTTGCCCGACAAGGGGGTTGTTGGGCTTGAGCTGCGGCTCGACGGCGGCTTCACAGTCAAAGGAAGCTTCACCGAAATAGGTCAGGGTGTTGTCCAAGCCGTTTCACAGCTGGCTGCGGAACTGCTTAAGACAAACGTAGACAGCATCGACGTTATCTTCGCCGACACCGCCAAAACACCTGACACAAGCGTCACCTCAGCCTCGCGCCAGCTGTTTCTCGCCGGCAACGCGTTAAGAGAAGCGGTCAACAAACTCGTCGCAAAGATGAAGAAATGCGTGGAGGATTGTTTTCAGGAGCAGTGCGGCGACCAGCCGCTAAGAGATGGGCATGTGGTAACTTTGTCAGGTAGCAAAATCTCTTACAAGGATGTCGCCCGGCTAATGGAAGACCGTGGGCTTGGAAGGGAGGTTGTAGGTGTTTTTGAGGTGCCGCGTGTAGAGCCCATCCCAGGCTCTCTCGAGATACCTCATCTCTTCTATATGTTCGGCGTCACGCTGGCGTCCGTTGAGGTGAACGTTTTGACGGGCGCTGTCGCGGTCAAGGACCTAGTCAACATAGCCGACGTGGGAAGGGTGGTCAACCCACAGACTTTGACTGGTCAGCTGGAGGGAGCTGCGGCGCAAGGCATCGGCTATGCGTTGCTTGAGGATCCTAAGATAGATAATGGATACCTTCGGTCGACAAACCTGTCCACGTACCTGATCCCGAGCATCAAAGACGTGCCCGACATCGAGGCCATAGCCGTAGAAGACTATGAGGAGCAAGGGCCTTTCGGCGCCAAGGGAATCGGGGAGATAGGTATAATATCGGTTGCGCCAGCAATAGCAAACGCGGTGTATCACGCAGCTGGGGTAAGGCCGCTGTCGACACCCATGACGCCCGAGAAGGTTTACTGGCTGATAAAACAGAAAAAGTGAAAACTTAAATAATGTTTTAGCGGTGGTTATCCACCCCGAAGCATGCCAGCGCCGGCCGTTTTCGAGTTCACGGGGTTTAGACGCTTTACCTATTACTGAATTTCACAGCGGTTTCTGGTTTTGGGGTGTTTGTCGTGTCAACAGTTGTCGTCAAATTTGGTGGGTCTGTCCTCTCCGACGAGAAGGGTGTGGAAAAGGCAGCCCAGTACGTAAAGCTTCTGAGTAGTAGAGGGTACAGAGTTGCGGTCGTCGTCTCAGCCTTGAAGGGCGTTACCGACGAGCTGTTACGCAGCGCGCAGAGACTAAACCCAGATGCTCCGCCGAGCCTACTCGATGAAGTTTTAGCCATGGGCGAGAGAACCAGCGCCCGGTTGTTTGCGCTGGCTTTAAAGAGGTTCGGCGTAGACGCGATAGTGGTTGACCCAAGCTCCGACATCTGGCCCATCATAACCGACGATAAACACTTGGACGCAACACCGATGCTTGAAGAATGCAGGACACGTGTTAAACACGGCGTGGGGAGACTTCTTGAAAACGGGTCGGTTCCGGTGGTGTGCGGATACGTTGCGTTGTCTAGGAGCGGTGAGATAACCACCATGGGTCGGGGTGGAAGCGACACAACAGCAGTCGTGCTTGCCAACTGCCTCGACGCTGACGAGGTCATACTGGTGAAGGATGTCGCTGGAGTTTACACCTCTGACCCGAAGAACGTCTCGGGGGCAGGCGTCCTAGACGTTTTGACCGCAGACGAAGTTCATAAGCTCAGCAAGGGAGGCGCGAAGATAATCCACTCGAAGGCTTTGACGTTCCTCCATCCAAAGGGTAAGATAAGAATAGGCGCTTTGGACAGCCTAGACTCAGTCGGCACCATCATCCTCGGAAGCAGCATACCCAAGCTGGAGATAACCGTCGACAACAGAAACGTAACCATGGTTACCATAATAGGCACGTCGATGGGCGAGCCTTCAAAGCTGGCTTCAACAGTCACAGCTTTGCAGACTGCAAAGGCTAAGCTATTGGCCGCATCGGTTGAGGAGGAATCGCTCATATTGTATCTGGATGGAGACGGCGAGGTTGTCGAAAGGCTTCACGACTATTTTGTCGGAAATCGTTTAGGTAAGGCGGTGAGCCATTTTCCACACCTCAGCGCGATACGCATATACGGGTCAATGCTTGAGACGGTTCCGGGCGTTGTTCACAAAGTTTTGCAGCCGCTGGCCGCCCAAGCCATCAACGTCTACGGAGTAATAACCATCAGCTCGTCCATCAGGGTCTTCGTCTCCACAAAGGATGTTGAGAAAGCTGTCAAGCTGGTTAGGGAGAGCGTCGAAAACATTCTCCACACCTAGCCCTCAACCGACTGTATCAACGCTAGGGCCAGAAACGGCAAAACCACCGTTGCATCAGCTTTGACAAACACGTGCTTCGACTTCGGGCTGACCTTATGCCAGGTGACTGCTTCACGCGGCCTGGCTCCGCTGAGGCTGCCGTCATATTCGTCGGCGCTGGATATGTAAACCGCCATGTCCAACCCCTCGCCGCCAAACTGCGACCACCAAAGCAGATGATGTTTGGAGATTCCTCCGCCTATCACGAGGCCTGCTTTCTTGCGCGCCTTCCACATGATCTCGTTAATGAGGTCCATATCAGCTGTCATGCCAACCTTGACGCCCTTGCTTCTGCCCTGCAGCCAAACTTGGTAGCCGAGGGCGCCGTCGGCAAACCCCGGGACAAACACAGGAATGTTGTTTCGCCAACACCAGTAGAGAAACGAGTTTTCCGAGGCAAGCTGCTCGCCCAGCATCCAGCAAAGCCTGTGCACAGAGACCTCAGCGTTTTTGCCGATTTTCTCCAACAATCGTGCAGCCTCCCGTTCTATGACGAGGCCGTAGCTCTCTTGGTCTATGAAAACGCTCCCAAGCCTGTGGATGTTTTTCTCAGCCAGCTCCCAGTCGTCTGCGTCGAAGCTCCCCACCCTGTATGCTGAGCGAGTCCTTGCTATATCGTGGTCTAGGGCGCCGCAGGTGGTGAAAACAACGTCAAACATCCGTCTTCTCAAAAGCTCTACGAAAACACCTCTGAGACCTGTTGCGACCAGGTTCCCTGTGAAGGATATTGCCTTCAAACATGATTTATCCGTTACAGCCTCCTTCAGAATTTCGAGGGCTTGCGCGAGATGAAACCCCATGAACCCTCCCATCCTGCCCATAGCCTTAAGCAGCTGGACGGCTGAAACCCCTTTGTCCAAGCTGATGTCCTCTACGAACATTTCAAAGCCTGGCCAGCATGGGTTTATTAAACCATCGCGGCCGCCCCTTCAACGCGTATGACGGCTCCGATGCGTGGCTCCGCCAGCGTTTACCGTGCAGTCGACGACCTGTCTACATGGGGGGTTTAAACGTTTGAAATAAGGTTTTTTAGCTGCGCGTCAACGGATGGGGCAGGTTCGCCGACACGTTAAGAGCGTTACGGTTGAGGGAGAAGTGGCATAAACAATGGAGGTAAGCTTCCTAGGGGGTGCGTTAGAGGTAGGCAGGTCGGCCATCCTAGTCTCCTACAAGAACACGCGCGTCCTTCTCGACTATGGGGTGATGTTAAACGACCATCCGGAGTTTCCGCTGCCTGTGGAGACGCGCAAGCTTGACGCGGTAATCCTGACGCATTCCCATCTCGACCATTCTGGAGCTATCCCGATGCTGTACATCAGCTATGCGCCGAAGATGTACGCCACGTCGATGACCAAACAGACAGCCGCCCTCCTTATTCAAGATTTCATAAAGCTCTCGGGATACCATCTTGTCTTCGAGAGGAGGGAGATGGAAAAGATGCTTTCGAACACACGGACCGTTTTTTACAGAGAGCCGTTCAAGGTCGGCGACGTTGAGATAGAGCTGCTCGACGCCGGACACGTACCCGGCAGCGCTCAGGTTATCGTGAACGGCGATAAAACGCTGGTCTACACCGGTGACTTTACCACGGTTAAAACGAGGATGCTTGACGGAGCCGAGACTGTTGTGGGAGACGTGGACGCTGTGGTAATAGAGTCTACCTACGCCCATGAGGACCATAGGACGAGGCAGGAGCTTGAGAACGAGTTCGTCAAGTCGTGCAGGGAGGTTGTTGAGGGCGGAGGCGTTGTCCTAGTTCCCGCCTTCTCCGTTGGAAGAGCTCAGGAGATTCTCTGCATCCTGACGGCACACGGGTTTAAGCATCCTGTATGGCTTGACGGCATGGCTAAAAAGACTATGGAGCTGTATCTTTCAGACAAAAGGTTTGTGGACGGCGTCGACATACTGGAGAAAGCAAACAAGAAGACAAGGTTTGTGCACGGCAGACGTGGCCGTGAGACCGCGTTGTCAGAGCCGGGGGTGATAGTTGCTCCGGCAGGTATGCTCAAGGGGGGACCAGCCATGTACTACGCCCCCTACATCGCAGAAGACGAGAAATCAGCAATATTCCTGTCAAGCTTCCAGATACCGGGAACTCCCGGCGAAATCCTTCTCAACAAAGGCGTTTTGGTGGTCGACGGCTCCGAAAAACCTGCCAACTGTAAAGTTAAACAGTTCAAGTTTTCAAGCCACGCCGGCAGAAGCCAGCTCCACGAATACCTGAAGAAAATCGAGACAAACGCAAAAATCTTCACAATACACGGCGAGCCGCAGCAATGTGGTCTACTCTCTAGCTGGGCCTCTTCACAGCTGGGAGCCTGGGCTGTGAGTCCCGAGAGAGGTCAAACGTTCAAGGTCTGAGGCCATGCGCTCGTTTAACCTGATTAAAAGCTTAATTGGCTGGCTGGCCGTGTAAAGGGTTGTGAATCATCTTCTCTATCTAGCTTCAAGCATCGTTTTCCACGTTTCGATGCTTTTGCTAACTTTTGGCATGGTTCGCCTGCTAACCAAGTTTAAGCAGGCAGGCCTAAACGTTGTTCGCTGGCCGCTAGCCTACGTTGTATCCGGCTTGATATTTCGTTTGGGTATGGAATCCGCATATTCGCTAAATTTTTTGACGGTGGAGTTGAAAGAGTTTGCGGAAGTTTCGGCGTTTCTTTTGACGATGTTGTGCTTACTCGTATTGTATTCGCTGATGACTCTCTTAAGGTCTGTTGGACGAGTCTACACGCCTTTGCTAAAATGGTTTCCCGCTATATTGATCTCCATTCCAGCCGTGACAACTCTCGCTTTCAGCGGTCAAAAAAGTACTATTGAGCTATTTGAAACAGGCCTGTACGTCTTCTCTTACCACATCATCTTGGCTTATATGTATGGTGTCCTCGGACGGGTTGCTGTAAAAATGGGTGAGGGCCGTGTCTTGTTTGCGTATGGCGCGTCAGTGGTTACCGGAGCCCTGGCTGTCGTCAATCTTTTATCCATCATGGGATTTTTAACAGGTACGGTACAGGCCGAGGTGTATATCAGCCAGCTGGCTAATTCCTATTTCGCTCTGTCGGCACTCACTATAGCAATGCTACTAACCTTCTTGCTCAAAAGAAAAATATCTCACCCCACTACCGTTGGCCAGAAAATTCAAACGGGCGTCACCATAGTTGACGAGATGCTTGAGGCTGGTCTTCCCTATCCGTCGGCGATAGCTTTTTTCGGCCCTGCAGGCAGTGGGCGCACAACCATCGTGACCAAGATATCTTTGACCCGTATGCTCATGGGTGAAGGTGTTGTTTTTTTATCCGTAGACATGCCTAGCGCCAAACAGGCGGAAATTTTCGTCAAGCTCGGCGCAGACGTCCAATCTTTGAGGGATAACCGGCAACTGCTGATAATCGATACCAGCGGCAGAGAAGAGAGCCTCAAGCTTAACCCACAGGAAATAAGCATAGCCTTCACAAACCTTCTGAACAAGGTTGAAGGTGTGAGGAAATGGGTCGTCATAGATTCTTTCACAACATTGGTCGAGGAATTCGGGCAAGACACGGCCATGAAACTGCTAAGAACTCTCTGCCAGAAGGCACGCAGCTTGAACGCCGGTTTTATCTTCACCTTCAACCCCTACGCATTCTCCGCCAGCACAACAGCCCTCGTTGAAGACTGCGTAGACGGCGTCATCGAGCTGGTGATGGAAGAGACCAGAGCAGGCATATCGCGGAAAATAAGGGTAAAATGGATGACGGGCTACGGGATATTGGGATTTTGGAGAAACTTGGAGGAAATCGTTTAAATAATTGGTTCACAGCATCACTACCGTGCGGCGGTCGTCTAGCCTGGTAGGACACCAGCCTGCCATGCTGACGGTTGCAGAGCGCTGGGAGTCGCGGGTTCAAATCCCGCCCGCCGCACACTTAACATGCATGGCGAGGGGTAAGGGAAGCTGATGAGATGGTTGGTCTTGGTCGTGCTTCTTTCTCTTCCGATGTTGGCAGCTCTACCTCCACCGAGGTTGTTAAACATACCGTTTCAAGGAACGGTTGCAAGAGTTGACTCCGACGGTGGAAACCTGCTGGCAATAGCCTTCGCTGACAGAAACCTTCTAGGCCTTTACTTTGCCGACGCAGGCTCCTACGTGGAGATACCCGTCGACTCGCCAGTGGTCAAAACGGTTTTCCCAAAGGGGAAAGCAGTTGCGTTGCTGTCTCCGGGTGACAGGCTTGCTGTGATAGATGTCGCCTCCAAGAAAGCCACTTACGTGAGCCTTGAGACTACTGCGACAACCATAGCCGCGGACTTGGAAAACGTCTACGTGGCTTACGCACGCGCCGGCAAAATCGACAAGCTGTCTGCCGACGGCCTGCAGCCGGTTGAAACAATAAGCTCCACAATAGCTTCTGGACCCGACTATGTCTCCGTCCACGGAGGTGTTGTCTGGACGGTTTCGCCAACACTCAACACAGTATCATTCCATGGGAAAGATTCGGGAAACATCGTGGTTGATGGAGCGGTCAACAAGATTCTAGCGGTTAAGGATGGTGCATGGCTGGTGTTAACCGACGACACCGTGGTCAAGGTTTCAGGAACTTCGATAGTTTATAAGACGACTCTGCCGCGGGCAACTTTTGTCACGTCTGTTACGGCGCTGGATGACAAGCTGGTTTACTCCAGCGTCTCGCGAAGGGTCGTGGGAGTTGTCGACCAAACAGGATACCGTGAGGTCAGCATGCCGTCGTTTTCTCCAAGCTCCGTCGCTGCAGGCTCAGACAGGCGAATATGGTTCCTCGACACAGCCTCAAACAGCGTCGGCTACACCTTCGATTCAGATTCGCCGAAAATCCTCGACTGGTCGATAAAAAGGCTTGAGGACGGGTCGGCTGAAGTCAGGGCTAGAGTCTCAGACCCAGAGGGAGACCTGGCGTCAGTCTTACTCGTAGCTCTCGAGTACGGGGGAGTTTTCCCACTAGGTCCTGTTTCAACACCGATGAACTCTGTCCAAGGAGTTTACGTGGGAACTTACCGTCCGAGCGGAGGGGTCACGCGAGCAGAGCTGTACGTTAACGCCACCGACGCAGCCGGAAACCAGGCCTCTCAGAAGATAGGCGAGGTCGATTACAGAGCTTCAAACACGTCTCCCGTCATCACCACGCAGACGGGCCCGGCTCCGCAGATTGGCGGCGGCGCCTTAACTTCGCTAGCCGCTGAGCTTCTTCTCCTTGTCCCACTAATGCTTGTAGCAACTTTCCTCGTAGTGAACCGGCGAAGAAAAAGAAAACCTAGGAAGAAGAAGTAGGTCTTCGGGCGAGTCAATGTCCACTGCTGTCGCGAGCGTTACAAGGACCTTTACGGGATAACTTTTTTGTAGCTGGTTGAGATGCCGGATGAAACTGTGTTTGCCGAACATGGGCTTGAAAAAACTCGCCGTACCCAGATACAGAACGTTTGTTCCGCTCAATTTCAGGTCTGGACAGATGACGCATCCATGTCGGCGGCCCAGCCTGCTAACCGTTTCCAACGATTGCCGGTTGAGAAGAGGCAGGTCAGGTAAAACTATCGTCAACGGAACGGTGGAAAAACGCTTCAAAACACTTGTCAAAGCCTTGTTCAGGTCGTTAAATCTGTCTTGTAAAACCCGCCAGCCCATCCTCAGCGATGTTTCAGCGACCGTTTTGTCGGATGTCAGACAAAAAACCTGGAATCCCGCCGTCTGGCAAACGCAGCCTGCATGAAGGAACAGTCTCAGCACAAGCTTCTTTCTTCCTTCGCCCGACATGACAGTGGAGAGCCTTGATTTAGCCCTCTTGAGGTTTTTCACCGGTAAGATGGCTACAGGCCTCAACCATCCATACCCAAGACATGGAGGCAGAACTTCGCCAGCCTCACCTTATCCTCAAGGCTCCCCATAACCGTGTTGAAGGAGATAGCCTTGACGCCTAAAGCTGCGATATCGTCCAAAAGCTCAGCGTCTTGTTCATCCACCACCAAAACGTCGAGAAAATCTTTGTACATCTCGGCAACGCCGAGAGAAGACGGTTCCACGCCGACAGCTTTCATCATCTCCGCGGCAGGTCCTCTGATCGTCTTGCCGCCAACTATGGGTGACACAGCCAACACCGTTCCCGAGAAAACACGTAGCTTGTCTCTGAAGCCTTGCAGCGAGAGTATCGGGCTGATGCTGACAACCGGGTTGCTGGGACACAGCACGACCGCTTTTGAGTTTTCGAGAGCTTCTAACACCTGTGCCGTCGGACGAGCGTTCTCCGCGCCTTCAAACCTGACGCCCAAAACCTTCAAACCATAACTGTGTTTGACGAAGTATGTTTGAAAACTCATCGTTCCACTCTCGGTTTCCACCAGCGTCCGTACGGGGTCGTCAGTCATCGGCAGCACTCTCCAGCCAGCGTTCAGCCTTGAAGCGATTTCCTCAGTCACCTCTGTGAGAGTAGCACCTTCCCGCAACCTCATCGTCCTGTAAACATGTATGGCCAAGTCTTTATCTCCCAGCTTAAACCATGTTTCGCAGCCGAGACGGCTCAACATCTGTAAAGCGTTGAACGTGTCGCCTGCCACCCCCCAGCCCTTGTCATAGTCAGCTATGCCGGCGAGGCTGTAGACCACGGTGTCCACATCAGGCGAGACATGCAGGCCGAAAAACTCCTCGTCGTCCGCCGTGTTGACCACCGCAACTCCTGCGGCTGGCTTCATCGCATGCTTGAGACCGACGAGCAGCTTCGAACCTCCCACACCGCCGGCAAGACACGTTAGCGTAACCGTTCACCCCATCTGTTTAAAAAAACAAACTCTTCCAAGGGCTTTCTTGCTCCAGCAGTCTCACCGCCCTTGATCCCGACCTCAACCATCGCCTGAGGCTCGACGTCTTCAGGCAGTCCCAGAACCTTTCTCACGGCATTTTGGGCGAAAAGTGGGGAACAACGCCAGCACGCACCGTAGCCTAAAGCATGAAAAGCCAACAGCATGTTTTGCACGGCCGCAGCAACGCTCTGAACACCCATAATGTATTCGAGACGGCTTCTTCTGCTGTCCCAATACTTGTCCATATCCCGCATGCATAGACATACGACGATAAGGAATGCGGCGCGGCGGCTTCTACTGTTAGAAGTCTCCACAATCGTCTCAGCCTTTGCAAACTCTATACCATCTGACATAAGGTCAGCCATCCACTCCCTACCCATCTCTTCAAGAAGCCTCTTCTTCGTCTCCGGCTCGCTGACGATGACAAACCTCCAAGGCTGGGCGTTGTGGGCGTTCGCGGCCCAGACACCAGCCTCAACAGCCTTAAGCACCGCGTCAAACGGAACCTCACCAACACCAAGCATCTTCGAACTCCGCCTACTCTTCAAAAACGCCAGCATGGTTTCCGACGACATCCCGCCCAACGAGTGCGATGGCTATATTAATCCTCGACGTTAGAATGTCGGACAGCGATGGTTGAGCTCTGGTTCAAGTATGGCAGGACAGAGATATTCACAGATGTCGAGGATTCGCTGGAAATCCTAAGCTCTCCTCAAACATGGTCTGCGACGGAACAGCTCAAACAGCAGGTCTCAAGCCGAGTCTCCGAGCGAGCCAAGACCCTTGTCATAGACTATCTCCACTCTGTTGAGGGGTTTGAGCAGGTAATCACCTCCACAGTTGAGGCATTACAGGAAGGTGTGGACACCGGCGAACTGGACGTCATGGTTACCTGCTGGCGCTACAACGAACCGCAGGTTGAGAAATCTCTCTTCAACCATGTAAAGAGTCTGTTAAAAGACCTTGGTCTAGCAAAAGTCGAGCATATCCAGAAGCTGACTGACGTCGACCTCGCCGAGGGATTGGCGATAACGCCGTCGGTTTACTGGGATTGTGAGCCCGCCGGCATCCCCTATTTCTTGAGAGACAGCACGCTCGGGCTTGTTGTCTCACCTGTCGTGGGATGCGGTGGAGTTGTTTCAGACGTGCTGGTTGGAGAGGTTGAAGAGGTTTATGCCAAGTCTTCCGAGATGGTGGAAAGGCTGTCCCGCTACACGTCGTCTAAAGCCGCCGAAATCCTTTTGATAGGAGGGCCAGGCTATCCTGTTGACAGCAGGCTCTCCTCATGCATCGACATCGCTTCGGCGGTGGCGAACGTTGAGCCTGGAAAAGTTGTCGTTCTCATTATTGAGTGCTCGGAAGGGCTTGGGGGAGACGAGTTCGTCGCCCTGCTGGCCGGCGGCAGCCCTCAAAACGACACGATGAAGGTTGCCGAAAAGCGTTTGGCCACTTGGAGGAAAATTGCTGACAAGCATAAGCTATGCCTCGTCACAGCGCTGCCTTCCACAGTAGTGACAAAGCTTCTCAACGCCCGTCAGATGGACACTCTCGACCAAGCCCTGACCTATGGCTGGCGTGTGAAGTCAAAGGAAGCGACTGTTTTGGCTGTTCCAAACAGCGTCGGCACATGCTTGACTGGTTTTTAGAAGATGCGGTTTAACGGAACATAGCTGAGTATGAGCATCGCAATCAAGCCGACGATGGATACCTTCCTCCAGCGTGACAGGGGTGAAACCTCGTCGAGCGGAGCCACGTCCACACTCCTCCCCATCATCAGTATCAGCAACAGAGCCATGAAGTAGTATCCTGTGAAGACCAAGACCGCAAGCGCGGCATACGAAGCTATTGTGTGCTGCCGTTTTGTTAGAAAGCTCCTGAATATCCGGCCCCCGTCCAGCTGCCATATCGGCATAAGGTTTAACGCGGTCACCACCATCCCCAGCCAGGCCGCGAACCCGACGCTCATGAAAAAAGGAACTTGGTCAGCCCTGCCGTACAAGAGCCTGATAAACGAGAAGATCACGGGAACCTCCACAACCGTGCCCTCTCGCGCAGCTGTTTCAAGGATAACTCTGTATTGGTCGGCTGGAATCCAGACAGCGGTCTCGAAAGCTACGAAGGTAACGACTACGGCGGTTATGAATCCGGCGATGGGGCCGCTTACCCCTATATCGAACATGTCATCCCTGTTTGCGAGAGGCTCTTTCTGAAAGATGACCGCGCCCAACGTGGGAATGATTCCGGGAAACCCGGGTATGAAGTATGGATTGCTCGCGGTCACACCATCAACCCGAGCCGATAGCTTGTGCCCCATCTCGTGTATGAAGATGATGGCTAGAAGGGCTGCTGAGAAGTAGAGACCGTTTAAAAAAACGTCGTCGAGCCCGTAGCCTGGTGTTACAATAGAATAGAGACGGTTGGATGACCTTAGGAAACCATCAAACGACACCGTCACAACGGTGACCAGCCCAAGAATCAGAGGAACTTTTATGTCGTTCTTCGAAGGTTTCAGGTATGGGAAAACCCGGAGCTTCACCACCCCGTTCTCCTTCCGCGCAGTCGCTATGTATCCGAGGTTCTTCAGCTGTCTCAAACATCTCTTGAACCTTTCCTTGATGACGGCCTCGCCTACTTCGAATGTCAGTATGCCTGCTTCATAGTAGACGTTTGTGACGGTGAAGTTGTTTCCGACAACCGTCTTCACCGCATCGACATCCGCGGCCATCCTCTCTGATAACTCCATGAAACTGTAAAAACGACGTATGCCCACTCTAAAAGGATTACTCACGATAAACCCATCCACAACCGTTTCAGCCTTGCAATACGCCGGCCTATGCCCCGAATGCTATAAAAGGCAGCCGCTTGTCGTAAAACTCATCGCGATGCGTCATATCAAACCGTCACCTCTTTTAGCCCGTAGAATATCCAGATTCGCTCTGATGACTGCCCCAACCGGGTGACTTCCAAGAGTAATGTCGCAAAACAGCGATATAGCCAGCTGGCTTCCCAACCTATTCCTAGGTGGTGTGAAGTTAAACCCTGCCAAGAATGCTTGTCAACGTCGTGTAGTCATGCTTCATCAAAAGATGTGCTGAGTTTGAGCTTGGAATACTCTGCTTTACTCGTTGGTTTCCTAAAAATGTACAAGTGTTCGTGGACGACCTTGTGAAAACCATAGGTCTCGAAACGTTGAGCGCGCCACAGTTCTCTAGTTGTTTTCATTTTGTGCTGCAACTTGATTATGTCTTCAGCAAGTATGAAGCCTGCTTTTAGAAACACCATCATCACCCTTGCCGATATTGGAACATAATGCTTATGCCTGCGAGTATCCCCGATAAGGATGGCACAATACCTTCCAGGTTTCAGAACTCTAAATGATTCTGATGCAATCTCTCGCATTTTCTCCAAGTAGGCATCCAGTGTGCGCATGTTAGATAAATCTGCGGCATGCCTTTCTTCACTATATGGAATTATGTTCCAATAAGGAGGATGAGTGGCGATTAAGTCGATGCTGTTGTCATTTATGGCATCTAGGTGCGCAGCATCACCATGATAAACTTTGATTTCTACCGGTGTCTGATTGTCGAGGGGTGTGTAATCAAAGTTTAGTCGGTCCATGGCTAGTATGCAAGCCTCGTAATTTATGTCCACGCCTATGGCGTTTCTGCCTAAGAGCTTAGCCTCCACGAGAGTCGTACCTGAACCAACCATTTGGTCGAGAACCACCTCACGAAGCTTTGAATACTTGAGAATTAGGTTTCTGGGAACGTAGGGACTCCAATTCCCTCTGTAGTCACCTGCGTGGGTGGCCCAGTCGCCTCTGTTCGGGAAGCTCCATACTGTGGTCGTTTCTGGTTCGTAGGATCTTGGCGGCCCATACATAGATATGCGGTGGGATTTTCCTACCTCTATATTCACACCCTCTATCGTGACAAATTTTTTCTTCTCGACATATTGCCTATATTCCTCCCAAGTTATGAGACGCATCTTAAGCTTGGGAACAGTATCTGAAGCCGTAGGCGTAGGGTTTGACGACTGGTCGAGGTTGTCGGTTTTTCCGACGTATCTCACCAACCTTGCGCGTTTGAGCATACTGAGTTGAGCATTTATTGTTCCAGAGCTGTATCCGGTTATCTGGGCCAACCTCTCCTTCGCTACAGTACCATTCTCCTTGATGACGGTCAGTATTTTTGAAGCTGTCTGTCCCCACCGTGGTATAATGCTGAGCTCGTCGGCTCGTGGTTCACGTACGAAAGGTATCTCCAACACGCCACCATTTGTTTTCCCGATACGTGATAAATTTTTAAGTGCTGTAAGTGGAGTTTACATGTTTTAGCCGACGGTCAGACAAACAATCCGTCCACAGAGCTTGTTCAGCCATGTGGGGCCGCCCGGATTTGAACCGGGGACCTCGCGGGCCCAAGCCGCGCATCTTAGACCATGCTGGACCACGGCCCCCATCAACGAGTGAAAACCCATTCTATAAATCTAATGGCTTACTCGAGACGTGGAGCGATAAGAAACTCTATTCTGCCCGCCGTTATCGGGAACGAGAGCTTGATGGGTTTGTTTGTTGAAAGCTCTAACCCCGTTTCGTTGGACAGCGATTTGCTGGAAGACATTATCTTTTCTAGGTATGTGAGGCTAAAGCTTGCGGAAACCTCTTTGCTGGCTGAGATCTCGTATACGAGGCTTCCGTCTTTCTCAAGCTTGGTCTGATGGCTTCCGACGTCGCTTTTGCTCGAGATGATGAGGGATGTTGGGGTTATGGTTATGCGCGTGTAGTCGCTCACAAGAGCTGCGTCGCTGACAGCCTCGTAGAAGGCCGATGTCTCAACCCTGCATTTTGCCTCGAAGCTGAGTTTCGGAACCGGTGAAGCTCCGCCAGCCGATTCTAAGGTGCTGAGCGTGAAGGTTCTAAGCTTACGGGCCGCTGTGTTTTCAAACACAAGCTTGAGTTTTTTCGCGTTGTCGTCGTAGTCGAGGGTTAAAGATTCGTTGCCAGCCCTCTTTAAAAACTTCAGCAGCTCCGTAATGTTGACCCTTATCTCAACAGGTTTCTCGCATGCGTATTCTTCGGCAGCTTCCCGGCCTAAGACGAAGTTGACCAGGCTGACGTGTGCCGGGTCCATGGCTGTCAGCCTCAGAGATTCTTGGTCGGCCATGAAAGAACCCTCGTCGACGACGGCGGAAATCGCTCTGACAAGGCTTGCGAAATAGTCTGCCGACGGAAGCTTCAGACGAAAGCCGGAAGCTGTTTCACCCATGCCGCAGATAAACCATCACCCAGCAATATAATGTTTGAGCGTACTATCCTTGAAGCATCCCAGTATTTCCCTGATAATGTTTGCAGGTCCTTTGGCCATCTGAAGCATAAATGCAACGTATTCAAGACATGCCCTCGCCTGGCTTGAGCCGTGTGAAGAGGAAGGTCAAGTTTGAGATGGAGACGGTGGATGGGGACAAAATATCTATCGTCTTCGAGGGTTCTCTGAACCGTGAGAAGCTTTTCCAGCTGGCTGACTTTCTGGAGCTGGTTGGAGGACCCTCGGACGGTCAACCCGAGTTTAGAGGCAGCAAGCTGACGAAAGTTGTCGACCTGATAGAGAAGCATTTCCCCTTCTCATCCTTCACTTCGAGAGACGTGGCCGACGTCTACCAGTACGAGTATCGGGAGCCCATTCCATTAAGCACGGTCTCAACCTACTTGGCCCGGCTTTCCGACAGAGGCTATCTTGAGAGGTCTGGGGCTGGGAACCTAGCTCGGTACAGGGTTCTGCATCAGGAGAGCCGTGTAAACAGGGTTTCGGACGTTTAGATAGTGATGGGTATCTTTTCCCGTTTTTCGAGAGCCGCTTGAGCCGCCGCAAGTCTCGCGATAGGCACTCTGTATGGTGAAGCGCTTACGTAGTCGAGACCTGCTTCGTGGAAGAACCTTATGCTAGCCGGGTCTCCGCCATGCTCGCCGCATATGCCAACCTCAAGCCTTGGGTTCGTCCTCTTACCCTCAGCTGCCCCATGCCTAACAAGCCAGCCGACACCATGCACGTCTATTGTTTCGAACGGGTTGGCGGGAAGTATCTTCTGCTGGAGATAGTCTGCCATGAACTTCGCCTCGACATCGTCCCTGCTGAAGCCGAAAGTCGTCTGAGTCAGGTCGTTCGTCCCGAAAGAGAAAAACTCAGCGACCTCGGCTATGCGTGCTGCGGTTATGGCAGCCCTAGGAGTCTCAACCATCGTGCCCACCTTATAGTTGACCCTTTCCCCGAGTTCTTTGAAGGTCTTCTCAGCGGCCTCGTCTATCACATGCTTCAAGTGCATCAGCTCGTTTTTGTCGCTGACGAGTGGCAGCATTATCTGGATTTCGGCTGTTTCGCCGTGGCGGCGTTTGACATCTATGGCAGCAGTCAGGATAGCTTTGACCTGCATCTCGTAAATTTCGGGATGGGTTATTGCAAGCCTGCACCCGCGGTGTCCCAGCATGGGGTTGTGTTCATGGAGCTGCTGAACCTTTCTCAGCAAAGCTTGTTTCTCAGCGAGCTCAGACTCTTTCCCCGGCTTGTTGACGAGCTCGAGCATCTCGCTGAAAATCTGGTCGGCTGGTGGCAGGAACTCGTGGAGAGGTAGGTCGAGCAGCCTGACGGTCACAGGAAGCCCCCTCATAACCGTGAAGATCTCCTTGAAATCGCCGACTTGGAAGGGAAGTAGCTTCTCTAAGGCTTTCCTCCTTCCCTCATCGTCTGAGGCCATGATCATCTCCCTTACTATGGGAAGCCTGTTGGGTGCGTTGAACATACGCTCTGTTCTGCAAAGCCCAATCCCCTCGGCTCCGAACTCTCTCGCCTTGGCAGCAGCCTCAGGCGTGTCGGCGTTAGCCCTCACGCCGAGCCTTCTGTACCTGTCCGCTATGCTAAGAAGTGTTTTCAGCTCCTGGGTTAACTCAGGCTCCACCATGGGTACTTCGCCGAGAAAAACCAGCCCTGAGCCGCCGTCAATCGTTATGAGGTCGCCGTGTTTCACAACGGTTCCGTCAGCGGTCTTGAAATAGCCCTCGTCCATGTATATGCTGATGCTCTCACACCCTACTACAGCAGGCTTACCCATCCCACGCGCAACAACGGCTGCGTGAGACGTCATACCTCCTCGCGAGGTCAAAACACCTTGGGCGGCGATTATGCCTTTAATGTCCTCAGGCGTTGTTTCAGGCCTCACAAGTATGACCTTCTCGCCCTTAGAACCTCTTGCAGCAGCCTCGTCGGTGTCGAAGACAACTATGCCCGTAGCAGCTCCCGGTGAGGCGTTGAGGCCTTTAGCTATGGGTGTTGCTTTGATGTCTGGATGAAGGCGTCTGTGGAGAAGCTGGTTAAGCTCCAGCGGGTCTATCCGGGCTATCGCCTCTTCAGGCGAAATCAGGCCCTCGTTGACCATGTCAACAGCTATCTTGACGGCGGCCTGCGCCGTTCTCTTACCGTTGCGTGTTTGTAGCATGTAGAGCTTTCCGTTCTCGACTGTGAATTCAAAGTCCTGCATGTCTTTGAAATGTTGCTCCAGCTTCGCCGCAATCTCATCTAACTGCTTGATAAGGTGTGGGGGCATTTTTTCAATGGGAAGCGGGGTTCTTATCCCCGCTACTACATCCTCTCCCTGGGCTTTTGGAAGATACTCGCCGTAGAGCTTTTTCTCACCCGTTGAGGGGTTGCGGGTGAAGCCCACGCCTGAACCTGAGTCCTCGCCGAGGTTGCCGAAAACCATGGCTTGAATGTTGACGGCAGTCCCTAAATCATCAGGTATTTTGTAGTACTTTCTGTACTCGACCGCGCGCGGGTTATTCCATGATTTGAAGACAGCTTCCACAGCCATCTGAAGCTGTTTCCAAGGGTCTTGGGGAAAATCCATCCCAGTGTGTTCTCTGACAACTTTTTTGAACTGCTCCACCAGCTTCTTCAGCTCAGAGGCAGGGATCTCCACGTCGGATTTGACGCCTAAACGATGCTTCGTTTCATCCAACAGTTTCTCGAAAACATCCCCCTTAACCCCCATGGCTATGCGGCCAAACATTTGGACCAGACGGCGGTATGCGTCGTAAACAAACCTCTCATCGCCGGTCAGTTTCACAAGACCCTCAGCAACTCTATCGTTCAAACCCAAGTTTAGAATGGTGTCCATCATTCCAGGCATCGAATACGGTGCGCCCGACCTAACCGATAGAAGCAGAGGTTTTGAGGGGTCGCCCATCCTTTTACCTGTCTTAGCCTCCAGCAGGGATAGCTTTTCCCTCAGCTCTTCAAACAACCTTTCAGGCACTCTGCCACCGTTTCTGTAGTATTCTTTACAAGCGGAAGTTAATATGATGAGGCCCGGGGGGACTGGTAAGCCCATGGCAGTCATCTGGACAAGCCCATATCCTTTCCCGCCCAGCTCAAACCTGCTAAGCCCCACAAAATCTTCAAAAAGGCCGATGAACCCCATATTCGGAAAACGTTTTCCAAGCTTCAATATAAGCTGCACTGTCGCGCTACCTGCTCCATAATGTTTAGAATGTCTGTAAGTTCTTTACCGCGACGCGGCTGCGGGTAGATGAGAGGCGTGACACCTACTCGCCGATATTCTTCAAGTTTTTGTGAGATGGGTGTGTCGCATAGTATGGCCACGCCTTCAACCAGCTCGTTAGGAATGCTTTCCGCCGCAGCGTCCCGCCCACCGTTTTCAAAAGACCTCAAAACCCTCTCTACCACATGTCCATGCCCAGCCTCAGCTAAGATCCGCTGGTATGTCGGTGCAAGGACGTAGAAGGCTATGGATTTTTTCAAGGCCGTCACCGAGTCTTGGGAGCTTGAGGCTGCGGCTAACACGAAGGAGTATCGCTTTACAGCTTGAGATGTTCTTCCAGCTCTTCGAAGGCCTTCGTCAAGCCATCTAGACACATAGCCAGCCGCGTTGGGGTCGAATAGGTTGAGTATAACGCCGTCAGCCATCATGCCGGCTAGCGTCAGCATTCGGGGGTTGAGCGCCGCCAAGAAAACTGGCGGCGGCTGTTGAACTTTGACCCAAAGCCTCACGTCGTCGACCTTATAGAACAACCCTTTTAAAGCGACTCTATCGCCCGAGAGGAAAGACCTGACCAGCTTGATGTATTCTTCCATCCTCTCCGTAGGCTTCGCAGGGTCTAAACCATGTCCCCGCCGGGTTATCTCTGGCCCCCCGCTCCCCAGCCCTAGGATAAAACGGTTGTCCGAAAGCTCTTGCAGGGTTGCGGCCATCATGGCTGTGGCCATCGGTGTCCGCGAGTAAATGCTTACAATAGCCGTTCCAAGCTTGATTCTTTCCGTTGAGTATGCTGCCAGCGCGATCATGGGGGGCGACGACCTGCTCATCTCCTCTGTGACCCAGAAGCTTTCAAACCCCAGCGACTCAGCTTTCTGCGCAACTATAGAGGCTTGACGGGCGGTCACGTCGACGCTTCTTACACACAAGCCTATCCCATCAACCACGTGAGACCACCAACCATTCTTTGATGGCTACCACATTCCAAACGATAAATAAGTGATTAAAAGAGTGTTGTGACATAGGTTTGAGGCGTAGGGCTTTTTTCACAGCCGCAGCTTCAACTGTTGCCGCTGCTGGAGCGATTAGCCTTGCCTTCAACGACGTGGGAAGGCTGGAGATTAGCTATCTTACAGCAGGTCTCGGATGCAAGGTGGTTTTTCTCCCAGACCTTCATCTACACGGCGACGGCGTCTATGAGAGAAGGCTTCTCGACACAGTAAACGAGCTGGAACCCGACGTAGCCATGCTCGGAGGCGATTTGGTGGACAGGTTAACACATGATATCGGCTTCGTCGAAAGGTTCATTTCAGCCATAAACGCTTCTGAGAAGTTTTACGTCCTTGGCAATCATGAATACTGGAGCGGATACGCGAACACAGTTAGAAACCTGCTGGACAAACACGGCTACAGGGAGTTGAGGGGGGCGGTTGAAAGCAGGTACGTAGGAAGTTTGTATGGTTTAGACTGGCGTGATGACAGGGTTTATCCCTTTGTCGAGAGCTATGGCTTGGTCGTAGTCCACGACCCCAACGCCGCAGACTACATTAAGGGAGACTGCATCATTCTCGCCGGACATACGCATGGAGGGCTGGTCATAAACAACCAAACTCTTTTAAGCAACTCAAAGTATGTCCGCGGCCTTTACAGGCTAGGAAACGGCACCGTCCTTTACGTCTCGCGGGGTCTCGGGCAAATGATACCTATAAGGCTGCTCTCGCCCCCTGAACTTCTTGTCCTTGTTTAAAACTCTTAATAACAGGCGATGAACCCTGTCAACGGATGCAGCAGGCGGAAAAGGCCAGTAGACCGGGAGCTCTTTTCAGAAACGTCAGGATTGAGGATTTGATTCAAGTCATGAACATAAACAGGATATGCTTGCCTGAAAACTATACATACGGGTTCTTCGAGGACTTGGCCAGAGATTTCCCCAAGTCTTTTTGGGTGGCGGAGGTGGACAGTAAGATTGTTGGATACATTATGTGCCGTGTAGAAAGAATCTTCTCCAAGTTTGATTTCCTCAAAATCAGAAAGGCTGGACACATTGTGTCTATCGCTGTCCTACCTGAATACAGGAGAAGGGGTCTGGCGACAGAGCTGATCAAGCTGGCCCTTAACTCGCTGACCGTTGAGTATGGATGTGAAGAGGCATACCTTGAGGTGAGAGTTTCCAACCATGCTGCAATCTCTCTTTACAGGAAGATTGGGTTTACACCCCGCGAGGTTCAGAAAAGATATTACATGGACGGTGAGGACGCTCTGCTGATGGCTGTCAAGCTTCAGCCTCTTTCATGAAGGTGTTTGACGACCTTCTTCGCCTCCTCCAAGTCCTTATGGCTGTCTATGCTTATCCACTCCTCATTATCGTAGGGCACAGCCTTTATCGCATTCTTCTCAACCAGAAGCGGGAAAGTCACCCTCTCCAAATCGCCTGAGTCGGGGAGATATTTGAAGATCTCCGATGTGAATGCGTATACACCGGCGTTTATGTAGTTGGGAAGCTGTGGTTTCTCGGTGAATTTTCTGACGATGAGTGTTTTCTCATCGAACTCGACGATGCCGTAGGGGGATGGAAGCCTAGTCAACGCGATGCACGCAATACACTCGTCCAGAACTTCAATCATCTTAAGCGGGTTCAGGGTTGTGAGGACGTCTCCGTTGACAACTATGAAAGACTTGTCAGATTTGAGGATGTGCTCCCCGTTTTTCAGGGCGCCGCCCGTTCCGAGCGGCTCGTCTTCAACGGAGTAGCCTATCTTGACCCCAAGCTTGCTTCCGCTGCCCAGCACCTCTATTATTTTCTCCCTCAAATAGCCAGCGCATACAACGAACTCTCTTATGCCGAAGCTCTTCAGCCACTCAATCTGCCAGACTATGATGGGTTTCCCAGCGACGTCCAGCAAGGGTTTTGGAAGATTCTCTGTCAAAGGCCTGAGGCGTTTTCCAAAACCACCCGCCAGCAAAACAGCCTTCAAAAACTATCACCTAACTATTCTGACGCGTTCACCTTCCTTCAAATCCTCTATGATGACCCCCCGGTCGGCGAGCTCTGACCTGATTTTATCCCCAAGGTCGTACAGCCCACGTTTCCTCAACTCTCTCCTCACATCCAGTAAAAGCTTTAGCAACTGTGTAGGCTCCAACCCTTTCACCTGCTCCAGGCTATCCTGGAACAGGCCTAGGATGCCGAGCATCTTATACAATGACCCTTTAGCGTAGACCACGTCTTCCCTAGCTAAACCTTGTTTTTCAATACTTGAGTTGACGAACCTTACGAACTCGTGCAGGCTTGCTATGGCGTTTGATGTGTTGAAGTCGTTGGACATAAAACCTACAAAATCATCCATATAGATGTCAACCCTAGACTTGAACTCTGCCGAGCCCTTCCCAGTTTCAGCGGTCTCCTCAAGAATATGGAGGTCGTCTAAAAGGTTTTTGATTCTAGACGCGTTTTCAGAGGCTTGTTCCATGGCTTTTTCAGAGTAGTCCAGCGGAGTTCGGTAGTGGGCTGACAGGATGAAAAACCTTACGGCATCCCTAGAATAATTCTTCAACACGTCTCGTATTGTCAGGAAGTTGCCGAACGACTTGTGCATTCCCTTGCCGCCGACTGTGAGCTCTCCCGTGTGCAGCCAATATTTCACGAATGGTTTTTTACCGGTAATAGCCTCAGACTGGGCTATCTCGTTTTCATGATGGGGGAATATCAGGTCTTGACCGCCTCCGTGGATGTCTATCTGTTCGCCTAAATACTTCATGCTCATCACCGAGCATTCGATGTGCCATCCTGGAAAACCTCTCCCCCAAGGCGTCTTCCATGACAGCGGGTAGGCCTCCGGCGCTTCTTTCCAGAGGGCGAAGTCGGCATGGTTTCGTTTCCTAGGGTCAGGGTCTATCCTATGTTTAACCAGCTCCTCGGCCTTTATTCCAGAAAGCTTACCATAGTCCGTGACTTTGCTCACGTCGAAGTATATGCTGCCGTCAACTTTGTAGGCGTAGCCTTTGTCCAAAAGTTTCTCAACAGCTTCTATTATGTCAGGTATGTGCATGCTAGCCCTCGGCTGTATGTCAGGTCTTCTAACGCCTAGCGCGTTCATGTCGCTGAAAAACTCCATCATGTATTTGTCAGCAACTTCCATGGGGTGTTTTTTCAGCCTTACAGCACCCTGCATCATCTTGTCCTCCCCCGTCTCACGTAGATGGCCTACATCCGTAACATTCCTAGCATACTTGACTGTATAGCCCATATACTCCAGGAACCTTATGATTGCGTCAAACGCCACATAAGTACGCGCGTGACCCAAGTGGGCCACGTCGTAGACGGTGGGGCCGCATACGTATATGGAGACAAACCCAGCCGTCCAAGGCTCGAAAACTTCAAGAGACCTCGACAGAGTGTTGTAAACCCTTATCCTTTTCAAGCCGGCTTTTCACCTACTGCGAAAAATATATTTTTGAACGTGAGCGTTTCAGCGAAAATTTTATAAGCTAGGATAAACACGATCAGCCCAGAAAGACTTATAGGCAGAGGCATACGCACACTTCCTGCCTATACGTCTTTCTTGAGGGTGAAAAGGCTTGGTTAGAAAAAGCTGGAGAGAGTTGGAGTTCTGTCCGGAATGCGGAAATGAGATGCTTGTCACTGACCAGAGGACGGGTGAGGTTACATGCCCCGTATGCGGTTATGTCGTCCAAGAAAAAGATGTCGACATGGGGCCCGAGTGGAGGAACCTTGACGACGAAGAGGGGAGCAGAAGCAGGGTTGGGGCTCCGCTGTCGCCTATGTACAGGGACCACGGTCTGTCGACGGTAATTGAGAGAATCGACGAAGACGCGGCTGGCAGGAAGCTGTCGAAGGAAACGCGGGAGAAAATGCTTAGGCTTAAAAAGCTTGACGCAACATCCCAGATAAACTCCAGCGAGACGAGAAACCTTCAGCAAGCCGTAAACATACTCCAAATATACTATGACAAGCTACGTCTCTCACAACCTGTGGCCGAGAGGGCTATGCTGATCTACAGAAGGGCTTTGAAGGCAGGGCTTGTACGTGGCAGGTCCATTAAATCGATAATGGCTGCAGCAACCTACGCTGCGTGCAGAATGCTTGGAACGCCCCGCGACTTGAGAGAGTTTGAACGCGCCTATCCGACGGTCAAACGCAAGACAATAGCTCAAGGCTACAGACTGCTTCTCAAACACTTGGGGCTGAAGGTTCCCGTCGCAGATCCATCAATCTACGTCAACAAAATAGCGTCAAAAGTCGGCCTCGACCAGAGAACCGTGCAGGAGGCTTTGAGGCTTTTGAACGAGGCTGTGAAGAAGAAAGCGACGGTCGGCAAAGACCCCGTAGGTATAGCAGCTGCGGCCCTCTACATGGCCTGCCAGGAAACGACTCAAAACCTTACGCAGAAAGATATAGCCAAGGCCGCTGGAGTGACGGAGGTCACCGTGAGAAACCGGTTCAAGGGTTTAAAAGACATCCTCGAAAGCGTGGCAGCCTAAATTACCTCTATATTTTCCTCGGATACACCGAGCTGGAGCAGAGCGTCTTTCGCCTTGTCGCGATGGTCGCCCTGAAGAAGTATCATACCATCCTTCACCACTCCGCCGCACGCCAGTACGGTCTTAAGCCGCGATGCTATTTCCTGCAAGTCTTTCTTCGTTCCGTTTAAACCCTCGATTACTGTCGTAGGCTTGTTCCACTTGCGTCGCTCGAGCTTTATCTTCACCCTCTGCTGTTCACGGCTTATCGTGCCGCAAACGCAGATCGATTTGGGGAGACCGCATGTGGGGCATATGTCCGCCATTACTTCTTCCTCTTTCTCACCTATCAACCTGTGTCAAAGGTTGTTTTTAAGCGTTAGCGCCTCCCACACCACGGTCATAAACCATCTTCTTTCTTCTGTATTCATACACGTCGTAAGCATACTTCGCCGGGACGCCGTAAACCACCACGTTCGGCGGTACATTCTTCGTCACGACAGAGCCAGCGCCAACTACAGCTCCATCCCCTATCTCAACGCCGGGCAGAATCACGGCTCCTGCGCCAATTATGGCTCCTTCACCTATCGAAGGACCCTTCAACGGCGACCCGACAGGGTAGGGATCGTTTGTCATTATCACGCCGGGTCCGATGAAAGCCCTGTCCATGACTTTTGTCAAATGCGGTAAATATACGCGGGACTGTATGTTTACGTTTTTTCCTAGGAGGACTGTGCCGTCGAGGAGCGTGTAGCTGCCAATTCGGGAGCCGCTTCTTATAACGCTGCCGGACCTTACGAGCACGTTGTGTCCAAGCTCCACTCCTCCCTCTATCATGACCTCGTCATAGATTACACATCCTCTTCTTATCACGCAGGCTGGCCCTATGAAACTGCCTAAGCTCGCCCTGTCAAGCATCTCCTCAACCGAGCTGTTTGAACCGTCAATAGACTCCATCAACCTTTTCCTCGAGGGGTAGCCGATGGTCACCCCGTCGTCCACCAACGACTTCTCGCCGACCTCTGTCGGACCATAGACGTATGAAAGCTTAGAAACATAACCGCAGACCTTAGCACGGGGTGATATGAACCCCAACATCATATTAACGCTAATCCGTAGGTATTTATTTTTTGCCTCGGTTGAAAACGTTATAAAACCGGGTTGCCGGGTGATATGTTTGAATGACTTCGTGGACTGCCCATGTGGAAAACGGGTCGGTTGCCCAAGTGAATGGAGTGCACACGTTTTACGTCGACGTCGGGAGAGGCGATGCTGTGCTGCTCATACATGGTTGGGGATCGTCTTCGTTTAGTTGGAGGAGAAACTATCGAGCTCTGTCCAGCTTTTTCAGGGTTATTGCGGTAGACCTGCCGGGGTTCGGTCTTTCAAGCAGGCTTCCAGCCGGCTTCCATCTAGACACGGTGTCCACCCACCTTGTCAGCTTGATGCAGAAGATGGACATCAACCGATTCTGTGTCGTCGGCCATTCGAGCGGCGGGGCGATAGCCGCTTACATAGCCGCGAGGCATGCCGACAAAGTCTCTAAGCTGGTGCTTGTCAGCCCAAGTCTTTTAGGCGGACGTACTGGAAAAAGGCCATTCTTCGTCGAGCTAGCCCGCAACAAGACTGTCGGCAAAATTCTGGTAAGAGTTCTCGTGAACAGATACTTTATCAAGAGAGCTTTGAAAAACGCGTATAACGACGACAGCTTGGTGGATGGTGAAACGGTCGAGGGGTACTTCCAGTCGGTCGTCAAGTCGGGCCCCGTGCTTCTCGAGGCGTTCAACATAATGGAAGAATTCAACTCAGCGTTGATGGATCAGGTGAAATGCGATGTGCTGTTTGTGCTCGGCGAGAAAGATTCATGGGTTCCGGTTGAAGAGAACAAGTCGATAGCTGAAAGGATTAGAGCAAGATTGGTTGTCGTTCCCGGTGCGGGACATGTTCCCCATGAGGAAAAGCCCGAGCTTGTCAACAACGTTATTATAGAATTCTTGAGGGACGGTTCATAGGATGGAGAGGAAGAAGACGGTCTCGATGCTTTTGGAGGTTCTGATGTCCAGCGTAAACTCCAACAACGTTCCGCCTAAACTGGGCTGGGCTGTCTGGAACAGCTTCCTCACCAACAGGCTGGATAAACCTTATGGGTTCAAATCCTTGGTCAGAGCGTGCAGACTCTGTGAGCCGGACAAGACAACCAAGCTGCTGAAAGGGGTGCTAACGTGAGGCCGTTTTTCTCTGTCGAGCTGGTCCCGAGAGACCCTGTATGGAAGCTTTTGATAGCCGCCAGAATTGTGGAAAAAAACGGGTTTGACGGAGTATGGGTTAGCGACCATTTCTTCAACAGGAACTGCTTCATGGTTTTATCTGCTCTGGCGCTCAACACAAGGAAAATATTTCTCGGGCCAGCGGTCGTCAACCCATACGTGACCCATCCTACGTCGATTGCTCAGATGACGGCCACGCTCTGGGAGCTGGCGCCGAACAGGGTTCGGTTGGCGGTAGGGGCAGGTGACGCACTGTCGCTCAAGCAGCTCGGCCTCGACAGGGAAAAGCCTGTCGAAAGAGTCGGAGAGGCGGTCAAGCATGTTAAGAAGGCGTTGACAACACCGGGTTGGCTCGATACATATCGTGCATCTGATGTTAAGGTGTTTGTAGGTGCTCAGGGTAGGAGGATGATGAGGATGGCGGCGGAAGTGGCTGACGGCGTTCTCGTCAACTGGTCGAGCATGGACAAGCTGCTGGAGGCGTTGAAGACGTTCGGATCAAGAGGTTTTTGGAAGGCGGCATACATCATAACTTCGGTCCACGACGATGAAGCGAAAGCCCGTAAAACGGCTGTGCCTTTCGCAGCCTATCTGATGGCCGGGGTTCACGAACAATATTTGAACGAGTTCGGCATCAGCGTTGGCTTCAGAAAACAGGTTGAAGAAGTGCTTCGGTCCAAAAAATGGGAAGAACTCTACGCCATCAGCAGCGGAGATTGGGTGAATTATTTCTGCGTCTGGGGCAAGCCCAAAAAGCTCGAAGGCTTCGCAGACGAGCTGGTTGAAGCGGGTTATGATGAGGTTGTTTTTGCAGGCCCTCTGGGGCCGAGATACTTGAAGGCTTTGAGGGACATCAGTCTAATATGTCGCCAAATCAGGAAAAAGTGGGCTAACATTGGCTGAGCAATTTTTGCTAACGAGGTCCGAGGTCGAAAAGCTCAAAAAAGAGCTTGCAGCCAAGCTGAGGCTGTCTAAAATCCCCTCCGACACCGAGCTCACCCTTCTCACTCAGGGGTTGAACAAACCTGTGTTAAAAAAACCGGTGAAAACCGCTTCCGGCGTCTCCGTCATAACCGTCGTGGCGCCCATTTTCAGCTGTCCACACGGCAAGTGTATCTACTGCCCCGGCGGAAGACCATTTGGAACACCTCAGAGCTACACGGGTGAGGAGGCTGCTGTAAAGAACGCCGCCTCGGTTGGATACGACCCTTACACCCAAGTTGCCGCCGCTGTTCGAAAGCTCAGTTCAATGGGCCATCTAGTTGACAAGGTTGAGCTCATCATAATAGGTGGAACGTTCACAGCAACGTCCTACGGTTTTCAAGCAAGATTCATTCAAAGATGCTTAGATGCCTTGAACGGAAGGGTTTCGAGAAGTTTGGATGAAGCTCTCTCATTAGCGGAGAATGCTGAGATACATGTGTCAGGCATCACCGTCGAGACGAAGCCTGATTGGGCTAAAAGAAACGTGGCGTCAAGGCTTGTTGACATGGGTGTGACACGGGTTGAGATAGGAGTTCAAGCATTAGACGACTCTATACTTTGTTTGGTCAAAAGAGGCCATTCGCTCGAGGATGTTGTAGAAGCTACCGCGGACCTGAAGGATTTGGCCTTCAAAGTATGTTACCATATGATGCCCAACCTGCCTGGCTCGTCACCAGCTAAAGACCTTCAAATGCTCACACAACTTTTTGGGGACGAAAGATACAGGCCCGACCAGCTCAAGATATATCCAACGCTCGTGCTACCTGGAACCGGTTTGGAGAAGATGTGGAGGGAAGGCGTATACAAACCCTACTCCGACGAAGAACTCGTTGACGTCTTAGCCGAGTTCATGAGAAAGGTGCCTCCCTACGTCAGGATTACACGGATACAGCGAGAGATACCTTTGAAGATTGCTTTAGACGGTTTGAGGACGCCTAACCTTAGGCAGGTTGTTGAGAAGAGAGTTGGTAGTGCCTGCAGATGTATCAGATGCAGAGAGCATGGTCATAAGCGCGGAAATGTGAACCCCATGAAGGCTGAGTTGAACAGATACATCTACAAAGCTTCAGGTGGTATCGAGTATTTCGTATCATTCGACGACCCAGATTCCGATGCTTTACTCGGGTTTGTAAGAGTTAGGATTCCAGGTCGAGCATTGAGGAAAGAGCTTGAGAACGCAGCCCTTGTCAGAGAGCTGCATGTATATGGCTTCCTACGCCCTGTAGGAGCGGACGCTGTAGAAAACTCTTCTCAGCACAGGGGTTTGGGAAGGTTTTTGATGGCCGAGGCTGAAAAGATAGCTTTCGAAGAACACGGTATGGAAAAGCTTGCGGTAATTAGCGGCGTCGGCGTTAGGAACTACTATCGAAAGCTTGGATACAGGCTTGAAGGACCATACATGTGTAAGGAGGCCTGAAAACAGAATTGACGATACAAGATATCCTTGGAAGGACATACGGAAAGGCAGGTTTTCACCGCACTGTTGCGCTTTCCGTTTTCCTAATTCTCTTCCTCCTCAGGCTTCAAGTTATAAACACGCCGTCCCCATCAACGGCCGTAGAGAACTGTATCGAGCCAACCGGCGGCAGCTTCCCAACAGAATGTGGCTTCGTTTTTGATGAATTCCACTACATTCCCGCAGTACGAAAAATGCTGAGAGGCGAGGCAGTGAACAACGAGCATCCGCCGTTATCCAAGGCTTTGATAGCTTTGTCAATGCTTGCTTTCGGAGACAACCCGCTGGGCTGGCGGTTCGCGCCAGCCGTTTTATCATCAGCCTCTGTTGCATTGACACCTTTGATAGCACGGCATTTCACCGGAAGACGTGAACTTGCCTTGGCTGCAACGATTTTAACAGCCACAGATGTAATGTATTTCAACATAGGGTCTATAGCGATGCTCGACGGTCCAGCGCTTTTCTTCCTACTTGCAGGAACATTGCTGTTTCTACAGAAGAGACATGTGACGGCTGCAATTTTTCTAGGTCTAGCGTTTCTGTCCAAAACAGCCACATTATTCAGCGTTGCAGGACTTCTTGCCTACATCTTCATACAGTCTTATTCTAGGAAGAGAAGGCTTGTTGAAGCCGTTTATGAGTGGTCGCCTGTCTTTGAGAAAACAACGTTGATAGTCCTAGCTGTAGCCATTGGAGGATTAGCAGTCTACGACTATACCTTCAAAGCGTTCAACACGCCTTTCGCCCACCTCGACTACATCCTATCCTATCACAGTCAGCTCAGGTATAGCTGTAAAGAGTTTGAGCTGCCGTTGAGATGCACGGTCGTTGAGGCTGACGGCCGAAGAAGAGTCGTTGACTTGCCGTTAAGCTGGATATCACCCATCTCACCGTTCGCCGCAGCACCATACCATATTGTAACAGTGACCGCGGGGGATAGGAGTTGGCATCCGGTAGCCTACTGGGGAATATACAGCCCTGTCTGGTGGACCACCGCCCTTGTCGCAGCCTACGCCGCCTACTTTCTCATAGTCAGCCGAGGAAGCGACAGCCTTCACACCTTCGTTCTAGCATGGATTGCTTTCAGCTACGGGCCGTATCTCTACCTCGCCCACGTTCTCAACCGTTATGTATACACGTTCTACTTTCTCCCGACAGTGCCGGCGATAGCTTTAGGTTTACCGTCGGTTCTCGCCGGCGACAAGTTTTCCAAAGCCGTTCTCTACGGCGTTGTCTTCGTGCAGATGGCGTGGTTTTTTATATACTTCCCCGTCAAGTCAGACCTCCACATACAAATCCTAGAAACGCTGAACCTTCCCAGATGATATGTTGACTTTGGAGGATGCGAGGAAAGCTTTGGCGAAGGGTTCGGTTATAATATTCGCCGGCCCATGCACGGTGGTTTACGAGGGACGTGCAACCTCCAGGCTCGGCGTGGGCGAGAGGCTTGTGCTTATCAAGAAAGACCGCAGCATCCTTGTTCACAGGCCTACAGGCCATGAGCCTGTCAACTGGCAGCCAGCCGGCTCGATGATAGATTTTCTCACAGAAAATGGATTGCCTGTAATAAGGGCAAGCAACGCCAACGAGTTGCTTAAGATATCGTTCACCGCCCAGCCTTCGCTGATGGTGTTCGACCTAAGGGACACCGCAGAGTTTGAGATGTATGCGTCGGAAGAGGATATGAAGAAAGCGGTGCTGGCAAAGCCAAGCCTCGTCGAACCCGGTTTCAAGCCGTTGGAGGAGGAGCGGCAGGTCAAACGTACAGGCCGAGTCGACATCCTCGGCCTGGATGCGTTGGGAAGGCTCGTGGTTGTAGAGCTTAAACGTAAGCCTGCAACCCCGGAAGACGTCAGACAGCTAAGCGCTTACGTCGAGAGCTTAAATTCAGAGTTCGGCAGGAAGCCGAGAGCCATACTTGCGGCGCCGTCAACAACAAAGGCGGCGAGAAGGGAGATGGAGAAAACATCGGTTGAGTTTAGATGCTTGACGCCGAGAAGATGCATGCAGGTGCTTAGGGAGGCTAAGGGGCTTGACAGCTATCTTTAGAAGAGCGTCACCCCGCGTTCCAGCACGAGGTCTGTGACTCTTCTCACCTTGCTCACCTCATCCAAAACTATAGCCTCAATTTCTCTGACAAGGTTTCGGTCAAACTTGTCCATCGGTATGGCTTGGACGGAGACGGTGAGCGGCTGGTCTATAGGCCTGCCTATCTGGCTCAGCATCCTCACATAAACCTCCCTCAAGTTCTTCGTCTCCTCGTATATCCGTTTTGCAGCCAGCCCAGCAAGGACGTTGTATATTTTGCCCACGTGGGAGATCGGGTTCTTGCCCGCCGTAGCCTCAAGCGACATTTGTCTGTTAGGTGTGATGAGGCCGTTGGCCCTGTTGCCTCTGCCGGTGTTGCCGTCGTCGCCGTGCTCCGCAGACGTGCCAGTGTAGGTCAGATAGTAAATTTCCTCGCTCACACCCTCCCCATACCTGTCAGCGGTGTTGACGAAGACCTGAACCTCGTTTTGAGGAGCGATCTTCACCGCCAAGTCTTCAACCTCGGATTTTATGGCTTCTTTGACGGAGTGGTAGTGACCTCTGTCCTTCGTCAACGTGCTGACTATGCCGTCTGCTATCGTTAAAGTGATCTTCCTGCCTTTTCTAAAACCCATAACCTTGACATCCTCTCCGCTCTCCTTCACCCTCGACTTGAAAGCGGGCGAGTTGAGATGCCGTTCAACATTGTACACAAGGTTTTCGAGCGGAGTGAGCGGGTAGAACCCGACGCCGTAGGAGGTGTCGTTAGCAAGAGGCATGTCCTGACTGCTTTCTACAACCGCTTTAAGGTCTGGGCTGCTCTCCCTAACCCTAATCTCAAGCTGGATGTGGGAATCAAAATCTAAGAAACGGAAACTCCGTTTAATCATGTACCTGACCGCCTGCGTGATAATCTCTTTGTAAGGAACTGTAACAACGCCCGTGTGGGTTTTTACGCTGGTCGACGCGCGGCCGGCGATTATTATCGTAATCGGTTCCTCAAGCCTTCCGTAGCCAAACCTGTTGTACGCCCTCCCTCCGACGAGAAGACCTTTGTCCACGTTGTGATGCAAAACCCTTCCAAACTCCTTTAGATAATATTTTGAAAGCATCACCGAAGCCTCCTCGCATGCGCTGTCTATGATGTAGTCTGGATGCCCAAGCCCTTTCCTCTCCACAAGCTCTATCTCCTGCTCCTCAACGGGAGTTCTGTCTAACGGCTCTACGGTCACGTAAGATGCGGTCACACGCTCCTCACTGACGCATCGAGCCTTAAGCCGCAATATTAACTTCTCAGAATTTTAACCTTCAGAACAGTGTTATTTTCAGCCCAAAACCAAGTACATTATGTTGTTTCCCCTTATTAACACCTTTGGGTATCCAGCTGTTTTGCTGTCGCCATGGTATTCGACGACGTGTTCGAGCAGAAGGTTCATGTATCCATCGCATTCAACCATCAACCCCTCATACCTTATCTCGTTCTTGAGCAAGACTTTGACAGGCTTGTTCAGGTTTTTCATGATTGTTGAAAGGGGTTTGACGGACTCCAAGATTCAGCACCTTGTCATGGCGGGAGCCCGAGACATAATTTTAGGTTGTAGGGCTGGCCAGCCTCAACTCGCTGAAACAAACGGTGCACACTATGTTTTCACCTACTTTCATCGATTCGTCTATCGGTGCGCCGCATACCGGGCATTGTATGGCCTTGGGGTCTGGTTTGTACAGCTCTGCGCCACATTGGCTGCACATTTTTGCACCTAAAACGTTGAGCGCACCACAGGTTTTGCAAACCTCGTCGACGCCACGCGTCACAACCACAACCCTGTCGGCGGCCGGCTTTGTTTGAACCGGCTGCTCCATCGAGGGAGGCTTCTGTCCAGGCCGGGATTCTGGGTAGGTTACGGTCCTGACCTCGATCACGGGGCTTTCCTCAGAAAGCATCGACTCAAGCTCTTTCTCAATCATGTTCATTTCATTCTGGTTTCTCATGCTTTGTCTCAAGGGACGTCTGACCGGGGTTATGGGCGGAGGGCTGTACTCGGGAGTCGCCCGCATGCCCTTGACGAAGATCAAAAGCCCGGCAGCGGTTACCGCCGCGCCTGCGGCTGTCACAACCAACCCCGTGGGAAGGCCAGGCGCCAATGGGTTGTCGTAAAACCGTTGAATCGGTGAGTCATAGCCTCCCGTCAGAAACAAAACCACTATGGGCAAGAGGACGAAAAAGACGCCCAGAACACCTAAGGCGATGCCGATCTTCGGGTTGACCATTTTCGTAAACCGCTCATCCCCCTTGGTTATAAGTGTTATTGACGATTGTTTTGAAGCCTATTCTCACGTTTACACCTTCAACATCCCACTCCCTTGAGAAATAGCCCGGGGGCATAGGTGTCCTGGTGTCGGAAAAAGTTATGACAGACCTTGTCTCTTCCTCGATGAAAGTCTTTTTCAGGCTTATGTGACGGAGAAATTCTTCGTCATCGACTTGGATGACGCATTCTATCCTGTCCAAAATGTTCAGGTCAGCTTCCTTCCTCATGACTTGGACGCGTCTTATGATTTCCCTGGCGGTTGCGACAGCCTCAAGCTCTTCGGTCAACGTAAGGTCTACGTAGACCTCCGCATTAGCGTCCTCAGCCATGGAATAGTTTTCAGGCACCTTCTTTTTTGACGTGAAGTATGATGCGGGTAGGAAGACTTCGCCGTCTGACAGCTTTACCGTCAGGCCTCCGGCTTCCTTCAGCTGCTGTATCAGAAGCTTGCCGTCGGTGACTTTTAGATACTCAATTAGCTCTGGAAGCTTTCTGACTAGCTTTGGCCCCGCTTGAGACAGGTCAGCTTCAACAACCCAACCGACCTCATCAAATTCAACGCCGGCAGGCAGCAGTTCAACCCTCTGGCAGTTTGCCGCTTCTCTAAGAAAGCTTTCAAACTCCCTGACGGCCTGGTAGGTTTTCTCGTTTTTCGACACAACTACAACACGGGCGACTGGCGAGCGGAGTTTCCTCCCACCTCTTTGACGGGCAGCCAAGACCGCGGCCAAAACATCCTTGACGACATCCATCTGCTCAAGCAGCCTTCTGTCGAGAAGCTTCTCATCTACCTCAGGCCATCTCTCCAGATGTATGCTTTCTCTGTCACCGTCTACTTTGATAAGCTCGTACAAAGCCTCTGATATGAAGGGTGCGAACGGTGCCAGGGCTTGGAGTGTTTTACGTAGTACATAGTAGAGGCATGCGTAGGCAGCCATCTTCTCGCGGGTTTGAGCCTCGGTCCACGCCAGCCGTCTAACCGAACGCAGGTACGTCCTGCTTAAGTCATCAGTTACAAACGACAGAATTTCACGAACGGCTTTATGGATTTCCATCTCATCGAGGCTTGAAGAGACCTTCGCAACCATGTCGTTTACCCTCGCCAAGATCCATCTGTCCTCGGGTCTCAGAACATCGAGGTAGTTTTCCAAACGATGGGTTTTGGCGTCGAACTGGTCAAGCTTTGAGTAGGTCGATGCGAAGACAAAAACGTTCCATAGTATGTTAAGGTTTTCAGCAGTTTGGAAGACCTCAGACGGGACGAAGTTTATGGTGCTCCACACCTCGGCTTTACTGGCGAGATAGATGCGTAGAGGGTCGACGCCGAACCTTTCGAACGCCTCCTCAGCCCACACAACGTTCCCCCGAGATTTTGACATCTTCTTGCCGAACTCGTCCAGAACATGCCCTTGGTTTAGGACGGATTTGTAGGGGGGAATTCCCTCGAGCAAGGTTGATGTGAAGAGAAGGGTGTAGAACCATCCCCTCGTCTGGTCGATTGCTTCGGTTATAAAATCGTAGGGATAGAGCTTTCTGTAGAGCTGGGGATTTTTCAACGCGTTTACGCTGGCGAAGAACGCTACACCGGAGTCCAGCCAGGTGTCGAGAACAAAGGAGACGCGTCTCATCATTCCCCCGCATTCAGAACATCTGAACACGTACATGTCTATCCATGGCCTGTGCAACTTTTTGATGGCTGGCTTTTCGACGGCGTCCTCAAGCTCTTTCATAGAGCCTACGACCTTCTTACCGCCGCAGCTCTCGCACTTCCAAACGTTCAAAGGCGTCCCCCATATCTTGCTCCGTGATATGCACCAGTCCTGAGCGTTGGCAAGCCAGTCTCCGAAACGGTTTGTTCCAGCCCATTCAGGCCACCATTTAACCCCCCTGTTCCCCGCTATCATTTTTTCCTTTATCTTCTCAACTTTTAAGAACCATTGGACGCTCGAAAGGTATATCAGCTTTGTGCCGCATCTCCAGCAGTGCGGATAGCTGTGGAGGATTTCGCCTCGTTTTACGAGCAGGCGTTTACGCTGCAGATCTTGAATTATTCGCTCCGAGGCTTCCTCGACTTTAAGACCTGCGTATACGCCGCCGTCCGAGGTGAAAACACCTGTGGTTGAGACAGGGCAGAATATGGTAAGCTGGTGCCTGACTCCTATGTCGAAGTCTTCGGGCCCATGGGCTGGGGCGATGTGGACGAAGCCGCTCCCCTCCACAAGGGTTACATGCTCCGACGAGACGATGCCGTGGCTGTGTTGCCTGTGAACTGGAACCTCGTCAGCCAGCGGATGAATGTATCTTTTCCCCTCGAGGCTTTTGCCAGCGACCGTCCTCCTTAGCTTGAAAGAAGTAATGCCCGTGTCCGCTGCAAACCTGTCCAAGAGTTTTTCGGCGACGTACCATGTTTCTCCTTCAACTTCGAGCTCGGCGTAGGATGCTTCCGGAGCTACTGCGACGGCTTCGTTTCCAGGCAGCGTCCACGGAGTTGTAGTCCATATTATAACGTATCCGCCTTCAACCAGAGGGATTTTGACGTAGACCGACGGGTCTGTGACCTCTTCGTATCCTTGTGCAAGCTCGTGCTGAGACAACGCTGTCTCGCAGTGCGGGCATACCGGCACAACTCTTAGGCTTTCGACAAGGTTGCCTTCCTCGTATGCTTTCTTGAGAAGATGCCAAACGTGCTCCATGTATTCGTCCCTGCGGGTCTCGTATGCGTTGTCGTAGTCGAGCCAGAGGCCAAGCCTTTCGCTCGCCTTCCTCCAATGCGATAGATAATGGTCGACGACTTCGTTGGCTTCCTCGACGAACTTTTCCAGCCCTATCTTCTCGATATCCCTTTTGCTTGTTATGCCAAGCCTTTTCTCAACCTCAATCTCTGTTGGAAGGCCTTGGCAATCCCATCCAGCTCTTCTCCATACATCGTGTCCCTGCATCGTCTTGTAGCGGAGAACGATGTCTTTGTAGACTCTACCGCGTGTGTGTCCCACGTGCATGTAGCCGTTGACGGTCGGTGGACCTTCCAAAAAAGAGAAAAGAGGCCCTCCCCTGTTTGCTTCCATCGCTTTCCGCGGTATTTCAAGGCTCTGCCATTTCTTCAAGACCGCTTGCTCAACAGCTTTTGGATCGTACCGCTTCAGGCCGGCCAGTTCCTTCATCGCCCTAAAAACCATCTGTAGGTTTTGCGGTCTTTAAATGTTAACACAAGCTTTTCAAAATGTATATAGCTGTCGGTTGCGTGCAGTGAATGTCATGAGCCGTGTCTTGGATGGGCTGCCTGTTTTTCCATCTCGAGCCCAGCCTGTTCAGGAAGGGCGGTTGAGGGTTTGCGGGCTTGTCGCTCGTAGGCTTGAGCTTTCTCTGTCGGATGTTTTGAAGCTTCCGCCGGCGGTCACCACATTTGATTTCAGGTGTCTGGAGGGGTGGGTTGTGCCTCAAACCGAGTGGCAGGGCGTCAAAGTAGGCACTTTGCTGAAGATGGCGGAGCCCTATCCCAATGCACGATACGCAGTCTTAAGTCGGACGATTACATGGAATGCTTTCCTTTATCGGATACGGATAACATGCTAATCGCTTACATGCATCGTGGAAAGCCGCTGGCGCACGAGCATGGAGGCCCTTTCAGACTTGTGTTCCCAAACCAAGCCTGCTACCAGAGTATCAAATGGCTTTCTGAAATCGAGCTGACGAGTGATTATGTTGAGGGAACTGCGAAGAAGATAGCTTTGGCGAGGATTAGATAAGCTTCTCCAGCTCCTTCGCCATCTCCTCCCCAGGCATCTCCGGCGTGAAGATTTTACGAAGGATTAAGTTTTTGTCTGCTACGTATATTAGGGCCGAGTGAGAAACGTAGTTTCCGCTGCCTATTTTCTCAACCGGCCTTACATGGTATTTTTCCCAGACCTTAGCAAGATCTTCCAGGCTTCCCGTCAACGCGGTTGTACGTGGGCTGAATGAAGACACGTAGGCCTCCAGAGCGTTGGGAGTATCTCTGTAAGGGTCTGTCGTTATGAACACCATGGCCACGTTGTCGACCTTGTTTCCTAAGAGCCTTTCAAGTTCTGCGTATTTTTTCAGAACCATTGGACATAGGTCTGGGCAGTTGACGTAGCCGAAGAACAGCAGAACAACTTTCCCCCTCATCGACTGCAGGCTGACCAACTCTCCGCGAGTGTTTCTGAGGATGAAAGATGGTAGAGGTTGACCGCTAACCAGCAATTCTGTCTCCGCAGGTTTGCCGATGCTATCACCTTTGTAATTTGTGGCTAAAAAATAAGTCGCAACTATAATTATCGTCACCAGCTGCGCTGCCAGCAGTTTTTTATTTTTCATGTTTCTTTGAAGATTTTTCGCCGACGAAGACTAGCAGGCTTAGAACACCCAAGCCAGCGGCGAATACTACGAAAGCGGTTAGGTCGACCGTGAATCCTATGCCTCCTCCAGCGGATATGCCAGCCGCTTGATAAGCTATTAACACTCCTTTCATGTAAGGATGAATTCCACAGACATACTGATACTCGCCTTCTTTCTCGATTTTGAAGCTGAACTTTTCAGCGTTCTTGAGTAAAGGTGACGCGAAAGAGACGGGGCCTTTGACCGCTGCGATGTTGTGCTGTCCCGTGATCTCCCCAGACCCTATGCTCAGCACGTCCTCGTTAACCCATTCGACTGTCGACCCAACGGGAACTCTTGATATCTTAGGATAGAAGCTGTTCCCAACAATCTGTATCACGGCTCTCTCGCCCGGAAGGAATGTTCGGGATTCCTCCTGCGAAGTTGGCTCGAAAGGCGCTACGACACGCTTTACTTTTCCGTCGGGCTTTTGTGAGGAACCTTGAGGCAAGACCACAGGTGTCCGTGTTGCGTTGACTGATGACGCTA
>JAWBJZ010000002.1:0-52468 GCA_038832005.1 Candidatus Caldarchaeum sp. | reverse complement strand
CTGGCTCCTGCTTAGGTTCAGCTTCGCCGCTATCTGCTCCACCCTAGCCGGCGACATGGTTAGAAGTTTGAGCGCCTCTATTTCTGTGCTCTTCATCGCTAGTTCATGAAAAATATGCGACTTACTTATATATTTGTCTCATTTTAAGACAGAATTTTGAGCACAACTCAAAATGCTCCGTCAGCAGAATCTGCGTTCTGATCATGTTGTATGCGGGGGGTGGGATTCGAACCCACGAACCCCTTCGGGAGCAGGTCTCCCATCCACGATCTTAAGCCTGCCGCTTTCACGGCCTCCCGGCGAGGCCTCTTTGACCAGGCTTGGCTACCCCCGCGTTTAGCGTTTCTTTGGGTTGAGCCAGTTGTAGCTCCGCCATTTTGGGGATGGGAAGCCGCAGTAAGCGCATCTCCTCTTGGATTTATGGAATGAGCGGTGGCCGCAACGTCGACAGCGTATATGCTGGGGTTTGTTGAACTTTCCCATCGAAGGCGTTCCCTTAACCATCTATTCCTCACCCATCACAGCCCGTGAGCTGCAATTAAAGATATGTTTTCAGGCTGTCAGGGCGGTGATATCATGACTATGCTGTCTCCCCGGACGACGATTGTTCCTAGCCTGTTGCTGTTGTTTTCGTCTACAAGCTCGTCGGTCTCCTCCAAAACTATGTTCATGTGCTGGTCGAAGCCTTTCAAAACGCCGCGGAGGGACCTTCCGTTTCTGAGCTTTACGAGAACTTTCTCGCCGACGCATTTCGATAAGACTTTGAGCGAGACGTCAGCAGACAAACCAAGCTATACGCTGTAGCCAGCTTAATTAATTTATCTTATGCTGTCGCCAACGCTATTGTTTCAAGGTTTCGGGGTGTGAAGATTGTGGCTGGTGTTATGCGTGAGACGGCTTCAGCCAAGCTTTCAACGGCTTCCTCCTCGCCGTGCACCAGAACGATGTTTCTCGGCTTCGGGTTTATTCTCTTGACGTAGTTGAGGAGCTGCTGTCTGCTGGAGTGGCCTGAAAAACCGTCAACCTTCTCGACCTGCATCCTGACGTTAACCATCTCAGCCTTCCCCTCCTCATTCCTAAGCGTTATCTCCCTCACCCCCTTCAGAATCGTCCTACCCAACGTCCCCTCAACCTGGTAGCTCACAAACAGCAGGAGGTTTTTTTCATCAGACGCGAAGTTCTTGAGATACTTGAGGACAGGCCCTCCCTCAAGCATGCCCGAGGTCGAGACTATCACCATCGGCCCCTTCATCTCGATTATCTCCTCACGCTGAGCCTCGCTCTTCACAGGTGTGAAATACTCGGACAGAAACACGTTCTCCCCCTGCCTGAGCCTTTGCTGCAGCTCGGCTGTGAAATAGTCTGGGAAGGCTGTGTGTATGGCTGTGGCTTCGACAACAAGCCCGTCCAAGAACACCGGGGTTTCAGCCAACCTCCCCTCCGAGAAAAGCTTGTTCAACACTAGCAGTATTTCCTGAGCCCTTCCTATGGCTGGGACGGGGATGATGACCTTGCCGCCGTTGTTGACCGTTGAAGTTATCTTGTCCGCCAGCATGGCCTCGCTCTGCTCAAGCGTGTAGGGAACAGGGGTAGCTCCGTAAGTGCTCTCCATAATCAGCGTCTCGACCCTCGGAAACTTTGAAGCACAGGGGTCTAGGGCCGTCGACTTCTCATACTTGAAGTCTCCAGTATAAACTATGTTGTGTAAGCCTTCGCCGACGTGTATGTGTATGGCTGCGCTGCCGAGTATGTGGCCCGCGTTGTAGAACATTATTCTGATGTCGGGGGTTATGTTTGTGACGATGCCGTAGCGGAGGGGGAAGCTGCGTTGAAGGGCCATTCTTATCTCGGTCTCGCCGTAAGGCGGGAAGCTCCCTTCCTTGCCTGCAACAGAGACGTAGTCGAGCTGCTCCAAAGCCATCAACGGGATGGAGGGCTCCACGGCGTAGACAGGGCCTCTGTAGCCGTACTTGAACAGGAATGGGACGAGGCCTACGTGGTCTAGGTGTGCGTGGGAGATCACGACAGCGTCGAGGTTTTCGATAAGGTTGGGAATCGTGTCGAAACGCGGGAAGAAGTTTATCGGGGTGTTTGCGCCCGCTGAAAGCCCGCAGTCGAGGAGGACAGTGCTCTCGTTCGTCTGGAGGAGGATGCATGAACGGCCGACCTGCCTCCCAGCCCCCAGAATGGTTATCCTCACGTCTCTCGACTCGAACGTCTGAGTTCTGAAAACACGTTCCCCTATCTCCTTGAGGGTTTCAAGCTTTTCCTTAGTGTCCCAGAAAGTGTAGCGTTTTATGCGGTCGATTGTTTTAGAGGGCATCAAAGGCTCGCGGAGAATCCTTATAACCCATCCGGTTTCCCCGACTAGGTTGTTTAAGGTTTCGGTTCCGTCGATGTTCGTTATCCTCGGGTCGCTGGATTCTATGACAACCTCGCCTAAAGGCTCGTCGAAGATTATCCTGTAGCCGTTGCCCAGCTTCTGACGTATTATCTCCTCAACCTCTTCCCGAGACCTCCGCAGCTCTACGTCAGGCCTTATGATGACCCGTTTCTTGAGCAGCGTCACAAGCTCCCTCGCAATCCTATCCCTGTCCCCGAAGATCTCCCGGCTTCTCGTGTAAACAGCTATCCGAGGTCCTTCATACTCTATTCTGGAGAGGGCTGGCTCGGCTGTCTCAAGCGACGAGAAGTACTTCAGTAGCTCTGTCCTGAGCCTTTCCACTGAATTCAACTATGTTTTCACCGTTAAGTGGGAGTGGGTAGGTAGTTGAAGTATTTCCGGTACAGTGGAGCTTTTTCGTCGAGGGAAAGCTCTCCATAACCCTTGTCCTTCAGAACGTAGGCCACGTCGACGCTGTCGCCGCTGCCTGCGTCACGCCTGATGGCGGCGGACACCGCTTGGAAGGCAAGCTCAACAGCTGAGTTGAAATCCATTTCCTCACGATAGTTTGGCTCCAGCACTCCGTAGGCGACGGGGCTTCCCGACCCTGTTGCGATGAGCTTCTCCTCGGTTACGGACCCGAAGGGGTCGAGGTTGAACAGATGCGGCCCTTCGCCGTCGACGCCTGCCAGAATCAACTGAGCGTAGTAGGGGAAGTAGCGTGAGCTGAACATTATCGTGGAGGTCAGCCTTGCCAAAGCCTGTATGGGCATGGGCCTTTCACGAACTATATGATAGTAGTTTATGTTGGCTCTGAGGATGTCGATGAGAGTTTGAGCGTCGGCGACACGGCCTGCAATCGTGATGGCTGCATGTTCGGCGAGCGGGAAAACCTTCTTCCCCCGCCTGTGGGCTACGAAAAACCCTGCAGTAACCCTTGTGTCTGTGGCCACGACGACGGCGTCCCTCACAACCATGCCGACCGTCGTCGTCCCAGTCGTCAACACCGTCGGCTTGCTGAACGGCTGCAACTCGTAACACCTTGACAGCTGAATAGCCCGTTACAGGCGGTTTTAACTATCATCTGGTAAAATAAAAGGGTTTATTGTTTTAGGTCTTCACCGTCTGGACGATGTGTTTGAGAAGCTGGCATCAACCATAAAAAGCGCCCGTTTAAGCTACTGGCGAGATGTCGGAAGACACGTCAGCAGCCGTCGAGCAGTCAGCTGTTCAGCCCAGCTCTTACGTCCTAGTCGATTACACGTTGAAGGTCAAGGACACGGACGAGCTTGTCGACACAACCGTCGAGGAAGAGGCTCGGAAGGCAGGCGTGTATGACGCTTCGAAGACATATGAACCGCGGCTGGTTGTCGTAGGCAAGGGGACGATGCTCAAAGCCGTCGAGGACGAGCTTGTCGGCATGAAGCAGTCTGAGAAAAAGACCTTCGAGATACCGCCTGAGAAAGCCTTCGGCACACGCGACCCGGCGAAAGTCAGGACAATACCGTATAGACGGCTCAAGGATGTTGAAGGACCGTTGAGGGTTGGCAGCATCATCAACATAGAGGGTAGAGAGGGTGTCATCAGGTCTGTTGGGTCCGGCAGGGTTCAGGTCGACTTCAACCATTACCTAGCTGGGAAAACACTCGTCTGCAACGTCGAAGTCAAGTCAATCCTCACAGACGACGTTGACAAAGTGAAACACCTGATTCACAGCAGGATACCTGATGTACCTGTGGAAAAATTCGAGATAAAGCTCGCGCCGCCTGAGCTGACGATAAAAATCCCCGAGGAAGCCCTTCTGCTCCCAGGCCTCCAGGTCAGCAAGAAAGCTTTGTCCAAGGAGTTGAAGGAGGCCGTCAAAGGCGTTGAGAGGGTCGTCTTTTTAGAAGAATATGTTTGACGAACAGGGCTATGTAAAGGATTTGCAGCATGTTTCCAGCCACGAAAACCGTTGACTGCAAAAACATTCCGTGGAGAAGGAATTGTATGTGGGCTGGGGCTGGAATGGAGACAGCTAAAACAACCAGTGCAAGAATGAAGCCTAGCCAGTAGCCCACCGCCTTCCCGCGATAGGCAAGAGCCGTCGCAGCAACAAAGCCAGCTAAGCCCGAGAGCAAAGCCCCCAGCAACCACGGCGGGACAATACTCCAGGCCATGTAAACGAGCAAAAAGCCGAGAAAGCAGCTTATCAAAAGCAGGAGCCTTAAAAACCGCATAGGACACAGCGGGGAGAAAACACAACAATAAAAAGGTTACAGTCGCCCGTCACCTGCTTAGTTATTGAACGATTCATGAGCAACATTCATTTCATAGTTCAATGAGAAACGCAATGTGATGAAGCTCGTGGACGTATGGAAAATCTATAAAACAGGCGCTATAGAATATCCTGCCTTAAAAGGGATAAGCACAGAGATTGGACGTGCCGAGTTTGTATCCGTCATCGGCCCATCCGGCTCGGGTAAAACTTCCCTTCTAAACCTTTTGGGAGCTTTGGACGTTCCAACGAAAGGCGACATAGTTCTCGACGGCGTCAGCTACAGGTCTCTCACACCCTCGGCGCTCACGGAAATACGACGCAGGAAAATAGGCTTCGTTTTCCAAACGTTCAACTTAGTCTCATACCTGAATGTGCTGGAGAACGTAGAGCTGCCGATGATACCTGTTGGAATAGAGCCTAGCCGGAGGAGGGAGAGGGCTATGGGCTTGCTTGAACGCTTGGGGGTCGCCGACAAGGCTGGGAAAAGGCCAGCTGAACTCAGCAGTGGTGAGCAGCAGCGGGTAGCCATTGCAAGAGCTTTAGCCAACGACCCAAGCATCATCCTCGCCGACGAACCCACAGGCAACCTAGACTCCAAGAACACTGCCATGGTGGCTTCACTGCTCCAAGAGCTGAGCAAAACATACGGAAAGACCGTGGTGTTGGTGACCCACAACCTAGAGGTTGCGAGATATGCTGATAGGATTATCCATCTACGTGATGGAAGGATAGAGCGGGAGGAGATTTTGAATTGAGTGGAAAAAATTATTGGGCTCTTGCGTTTATAGCGTTCTTTTTCACATACTTTTCCCCATCCTTAGGTACAGGGCTGGCTCAAGAAACCGGCAGCTATGCCGTGGCGGAGGTTGTTTGGGGCGAGCCAGGACAGCCGGTTGAGGTTGGACCCGGAAGCCTCAACGTACCACTCTCTATAAAAATAATATACATGCGAGAGGAGGCTCTGAGCTATGCAAGCCTGCTGCTCGTGTTGCCTAAAGGCTTAACAGGCCTAGACGGCTCAAACTATGTACAAGCTTACATATCCTCCTTACAGAGAGGGCAGACGGCAACCGTAACCTTCAGAGTCAACGTGGCTGAAGACGTCAAGCTTGGTGTCTACGATGCTTCGCTACGCTTCACAGGCTACCTTGCCGACGGTACTGTTTTCTCAACGAGCTCCGCCGTCAAGCTACCGATCAAAGGTGAGGTTAGGCTTGTAATGGAGAGGGTTGAGACAAGGCTGGTTGCCGGGATGAGCAACTCCATCTCAGTGGTTCTGAAGAACGAGGGGTCTGGGGCGGCTAAGAATGTTCAGCTTAGGGTGGCGGCTCCTTCGCAGGTCAGCCTTTTCAAGCAGACGTATGAGTTTGGAGAAATAGGTTCCGGCGAGAGCGTCAGCATACCGCTCAGCCTTTACATAGCGCCCTCGCTAGGCGGGTTACCTCTCACGCTAAGCTTTAGCGTCAGCTATCTCGACGCATACCTCAACAGTCGGATGCAGAGCTTCGAGCTGGGCTACGTCGTCGGTCTTCCGGGGACGCCGAACATGATAGTGGGAGCCACGTCCAACACCCTCACAATGCTCCAGGTAAACTCTCTAGGGCTTGTTGTCAGCAACGTAGGCACCTCCCCCATCCGCGACCTGACACTCACCCTTTCCGTATCACCTCCTCTCATCCTCATAGGCAGCGACGGAAGGTTCCACGTAGACTCAATAGCGGCAGGAGAGACTGTGAACATACCAGTCAGCTTCTATGTAAGCGAGACCACCGCACCATCCGTGCAGGCGGTAACATCCCTCACCTATGTTGATGAGTCCAACCAAATTAGGTCGGAGTCGAGAACCCTCATGTTCTTTGTCTCAGCTGTCTCGAAGGAGCTGCTCTCTCCGATAGTAATCAGGCTTAGCCCTACGTTGTTGTATTCTGGAACCATAAACAACGTGACCGTCTACCTGCAGAACACAGGAACAACAACTCTTAAGGCAATCACAGTAGAAACACCTCAAACAACATCGCAGGCTACATGGATTCAGGACAGCCCGCTGACGCTAGAATCTCTCAGGCCCGGTGAAGAACATGCGTTTAAAACACGTCTCTACATTACGCAAGGAGCCCCCACCTCCTTGCCCCTCACCTTAAGAGTGACTTACTTCATGCAGGACAACGTTCCCAAGCAGGAGGAGAGGCAGATAGGGGTTCTCGTCAAAGGACTTGTCAAGTTCGAGGTGGTTGACTACTCTGTTCTGCCGGAGAGGCCTTCTCCAGGCCAGGTTTTCTCCATCACAGCTGTGGTTGTCAACGTTGGAACGTCAACCGCTATGTCGGTTTCGATAAGGCCTGGTGAGGTACAGGGATTCAGGCCCTTCGGTCAGACCCGCACCTTCCTCGGCGACGTTGCGGTCAACACACCCAGCTCAGTCACAATCTCCATGACAGTACTCAACACGACACGGCCAGGCCCTATCCAGATACCATTGGTAATAACTTACAGGAACCAGCTGGGCGAATCCTTCACAGAGAGCTTGACAATCCCGGTTGTGGTGGGCCAGCCAGCACAGGGAGGCCTTAGGGGTGGCGCCGTTCAGACTACGGCAGCACAGCAGCCAGCCTTCCTTCAAACCTCAGGGTGGACGGGTCTCATGGTAGCTGGGGCTTTAGCAGCCGGCCTGGTTGTCGGACTCGTCTTGGGGAGGAGGAAACGTTGAAGCTAAGGGACGCCGTAATACTCAGCATCAAGCCTTGGCGTGAAAGAAAAGTTAGAGTCTCTCTCCTAGTGCTGGCCATAGCTATAGGTGTGGCTAGCATTATCGCTTTGGTAGCCCAGACAGCAGGAGCCCAGAGGATGATAGTGAACCAGCTGCAGGCCCTTGGCCCAACCTCGATAGTGGTAACGCCGCTTGGAAGAACCCAGCTAACAGACGCCGACGTAGCTGTCATTTCATCACTACCGAACGTTGAATCGGTTGTGCCGATGATGTCGGCAAGAGCGTATGTTCAGCGGTCTGGACAAGACGTCGAGCTAACAATGGTCGGCGTGGACCCCTCGCTACTACCCACCCTTCTAGGAGAGCTGAGGCTGAAGGAGGGGCAGATATACCCCAACACCATCGCTCCAATTGGAGTAGCTGGGTTTGAGGTTGCTTATCCATCTACGCTCGGCGGCGCTCAAGCAGTCATGCTCGCTCAACCATTGTATGTAGAACAAAGATTTCAAACTTCAGTCCGCAGAGTTCCGGTTATAGTGACTGGAATACTCGAGAGATACGGTGCATCGGCGTTCATCTCGATAGATAACTCCATCTTCGTCTCCATCGGAGCGTTGCGTAGCATAACCAACATGAGAAACTACAACCTCATACTCGTTAGAGCTGACAGCGTGGAAAACGTCCAGCTAGTCGTCGACCAGCTCACAGCCCTGTACGGCGATAGAACACGTATCCTAGCACTGCAAACACTTTCGCAGACGGTGGGGTCGGTTATCCAGTCTTTTGGCATTCTTTTAGGCTCGGTGGCGGCTATCTCGTTGACTGTAGCCGGGCTCGGAATAGCCAACATAATGCTCATCTCCGTAATCGAGAGGACCAAAGAGATAGGCGTTATGAAGGCCATTGGATACAGCGGTAGAGAGATACTCAACATCTTCCTGCTGGAATCTCTGATGATAGGGCTTGTGGGTGGTCTGGTCGGCGTGGCCCTAGGAGTGGTCGGAGCATTTAGCATTCCAAACTTCATATCCTTATTCCCAGCTGGAGGTGCGTTTGGACAACCACGTGGTCCACAGATGTTCGGCCCGCCCACCGCCTCGACAGCTGGTGGAGTTTCATTTTCCCTGACGCCGGTAATAGCTCCTGAAAACGTCGCCTCAGCCTATTTCTTCGCAGCATTCATCAGCGTCGCCGCAGGCATATATCCGGCGTGGAGAGCCAGCAGAATGGATGCCGTTAAAGCCTTGAAATACGAGTAGCTTATACAGTTGATGCTGGAGCAGGGGCGAAGCTTCTATCCTACCCAGCTACGACGGCAAGTCTGCCCAGAAACATCGCATCCCCATGGCCATGTTTCAAACATTTCAAAAATTCTTTCTGCCGGAGAACTGCGATATTTTTGAGACAACACCATAAACTAGCCTAAGCCGGGGAGGGGATTTGCACCCCTGTAGAGCGGCTCTGCAGGCCGCCGCCTAACTTCTCGGCCACCCCGGCCCATCCCAGAAGTGTTCAAACCTGTTTAAGATGTTATCGCCCAAGTTTCGGCAAGCCTTCGATTCGACCTGTTTCATACATTTATAAATGATGGTGAGAAAAGTTTGTAGCGCTGGGCCGGTAGTTCAGCCTGGAAGAACGACCGCCTTGCACGCGGTAGGTCCGGGGTTCAAATCCCCGCCGGTCCAACCGTCGCTACACATGGACGTGTGCTGTTTTCACGTAGTTGTTGACGATTTTGTTGAGCGCTCTTCTCAGCGTTTCGGAGAAGGTTGAAGGCGATATCTTCAACACGTTTGCCAGCTTTGTGGTTGACACGCGTCTGGGTGTTTCGAAGAAGCCGTGTTTCGCAGCCGTCTCGACAACACGCGCCTGCTTGGCTGTCAACCTCCTCTCACCCTGCCTCGGCCTGCCGACGTAGAGAACGCGCGGATATACTCCGTAGGCTTTAAGGTCGCTCACAAGTTTGTTGAGGCTTCTCCGAGAAGGTGACAGGACATGCCACGTCATGCATGAATTGTTGTTGCTGCTTCTCTCCCACTGTATGAAGCATCCGTTCTCGATTGCGGTTGAGCAAAGCATGCAGGCATGGGTTTCAGCCAACACCATGAACCTGTTGCAGCCAATCTTCGTTACATGAGAGAAGCTGGCCGGATATCTGCCGAGAGCGTTAAGCAAAGCCGACTTCCTGCCAAAAGACCTCGCACCCCTTAGGGTCAGAAGATGCTGAACACGTCCATCCCTATAAAACAGCGCGTCCACCGTTATCTCCCCGTCTATGTCCTTGGACGCGGCCATGAAGCAGTAGTAGGGGATGCGAAGCTCTAGAACAGCCTCCAGCAATCCTCCTCAACCCCCACCCAAAGCCCGTGCGCCAAGCCCCTCAAATCCGCTCAAATAACATGTTTCGGGATGGTTTATGCTTTTTGGTCCCCGTTTAAGGCTTGAGGCACATTACTCCCGAAGCCTTAAACAATGTATGATGGTTGTTGCGCGGGGCCTTGAACACCGAGCAGCAAACACGATGGCGCACGGCCGTCGGCTGCGTTTGTTCCAGCCGGCCTGCCGGCGGGTAAAAAGGTTTAGATGTCCGTTTTTCATTCTGTTGTCAGACGTATGTTAAAACATGATTCAAGGAGGTTGAACGTGAGAAGCCTGCAGCTCATCAAGGGAGGCAGTTTCACGCTCACTATCCCCAAATGGTGGGTTGACAAACAACGTCTCAAAAAAGGCTCCAAGCTTGTATTAGCCGAGGATGGTCAATCGCTCAAAATGATATCGACATCTGCCCTGCGTGCTAGGAAGACCGCGGAGATAGACCTTGACAAAATGGAGGAGCTTCAGCATGCGGTCTACATGGTCTGGACATACTACATGCAGGGGGCTGACGAGATTGAGGTGAAATCCTCAAGCCCGATAACCTTGGAGAAGAAGCGAAGGCTTCGGGAGCTTCGGATGGATTTGCAGGGGATAGACATCGCCAAAGAGGATGAACGTTCGATAAAATACGTTGTGGCAGGAGAGTTTGACGACATCACGCTCGACTCTGTTATAAGGTCTATGCACAGCATGGCGCTGGTCATCCAGCAGGATGCCGTCAAATCTGTTCTGAACGGCGATGTGGAGATGGCGTCAGAGGTTGTTGGACGCGAGCCTGAGCTCCTGAGAATATACCGCCGTGCCATAAGACAGATAGCTTTGTGCAGCATGAACCCTGAAACAGCTTACAAGAGCGGGATAAACAACAGCAGGGAGCTGATAACCTACGCCGTCTTGGCGAGAGACCTGAACAGGTCTGTCTACCACAGCCTCTACGTCGCCAGACATTTCACACGATACGGCAGACCGTTGGATGATAGTCAGCTGTTGGAAATCATCCAGAAGATGTCGGACGCCGCGTACCAGATGAGCGAGCTGGCGGTTGCGGCTTTCCTCGAGAAGGACATGAATAAGGTTTTCTCGGTTGTCAAGAGCATGGAGAAGGTCAGACAGCTGGATGAAGAGTTGAACATGCGGGTTCTCCAAACGGTGAAGGAGACCGACAAAGCGGTCATAGCCATGATGATTGGAAGGGAGCTCAGGAGAGTCGCTGGATACGCTGTCGCCATGGCTGACATAGCCGCCAACAGAGCCTTAGGCCCCAAAACAGCCTTTGAAGTCATCCCCCAGCAAACCCGTAGTTAGGTTTTCTCTATAAATTCACGGTAACAAATTATATTACGCTGCCCGCGTTTGTAAGAAGGTCGCTGCATGCTGAAGGTCGTTAACGTTGCGAAAAAGTTCGGCGAGCTAGAAGCGTTGAGCGGCATCAGCTTCGAGGTGAGGCAGGGAGAATGTGTCGGTATAATCGGGCCCAACGGCGCTGGGAAGACAACGCTGTTCAACATCATATCGGGATTCATGAAGCCGACCGTTGGGAAAGTGGAGTTCATGGGCTTCGACGTCACGGGCAAGCCTCCCCACGAGCTAGTTAAACGAGGCATAGTCAGGACTTTCCAAGTCATGAAAATTTTTAAGACGATGACGGTGAAAGAAAGCCTCTCAGTCGTCAACGACAACGTAGGCTGGCTGATCGACCAAATAGGGCTGTCAGGCAAGGAGAACAATCCCGTGCGAGACCTTCCGCAAGGCGACCTGAGACGGCTGAGCATAGCCATGGCCCTGGCTGCGAAGCCCAAGCTCCTCTTGCTGGACGAGCCGTTCTCAGGGCTGAGCCCGCGAGAGGGAGCTGAACTGGGGCTGGTCTTAGAGAGTCTGAGGAAAAACGGGCTTACGATGGTGATTGTGGAGCACAAGCTGCGGGAGCTTTTCAACCATGTCAGCCGGGTTCTCGTCCTCAACTACGGCCGTCTCATCTGCGAGGGCAGTCCCGAAGAGGTTGTTGAAAACAGAAAGGTCGTCGAAGCGTATCTAGGTGTTGGTTATGACGGTTCTTGAGGTAAGGAACCTGAAAGCCTACTACGACAAGGCGCTGGTTTTAAGAAACATCAACATGGAGGTGGGAAACGGTGAGACCGTCGCCGTCATCGGACCCAACGGAGCCGGGAAAACAACTTTGCTGAAGGCGGTGGTTGGAACAGTTCACACAACAGGTACGATATTGTTTCAAAACGAAGACCTATCGAAATACAAGCCCCACCAAAGGATACGCAAAGGGATTTCAATATGCCCCGAGGGGAGGAAGCTCTTCCCATACATGACGGTGGAGGAAAACCTTCGGCTTGGAGCCCTGTCCAAAGACTGCGACGACCAGCTCGAGTTTGTCTACAACCTGTTTCCCGAGATCAAGAGAAGGAGGAACAGCTTGTCGAGGCTGACCAGCGGAGGAGAGCAGCAGATGACGGCCATCGGCAGAGCGTTGATGAGCAGGCCCAAGCTCCTGCTTTTGGATGAACCATCTCACGGCATCGCGCCCGTAGTTCTCATGAGGATAAGGGACGCTATAAAAACAATCCAAGATGGTTCAGACATGTCCATCCTGCTCGTTGAACAGAACATCCGGCTCGCTTTGGAGCTGGCTGATCAAGTGAACATTCTCATCAAAGGAGAGATAGTCGACAGCGGGCCTACGTCCAACATCAAAGGCCTGGAAAACTATTACCTCGGGAAAATATGACTTCGTCGAAGAATCTTCGAAATGTTTGCGTTAACCACGGGCCAAAGGCCTTTCGGCGCGAGTATTGCCAGCGCTATTAGGATTGCGTAGAGTATGACGTCGTCGTTGATTGGAAGGCCTGTTGAGCTGACTAGCTCGTAAACAACTCCTTTCAGCCACCACAGCTTCATCGTGTAGACAAGTAAGCCGCCGACCACGGGCCCCCATATCGTCCCAGAACCGCCGATGACGACCGCCAGTATGACGAGGAGCATCAGAGGCACGTCGTACAGGTCGTTGTTGGCCACTTGCCTGTAGTTGACTATGGCTGCACCGGCTATGCCTGCGAAGAAAGCACTTGCCGTGAATGCGAGAATCTTTAGCTTAACAGTGTCCAGCCCTATCGATTCAGCCAGCGCAGGCTCGTCCCTCAAAGCCTTAAGCCTGAGAGAAATATTGCTCCTCGTTATCAAGAGCATCGTGGCGAGCGACAACAGCATGACCGCCAGCGCCGCATAGTACTTGCCTATGGGTGTCTGCGCCAGGCCTGCAGGCAGCGTGAAGCCCTCCTCTCCTCCGAAAACATCTTTCCAAACATACGTGGTTTGGACAAAGGCTATCGGAAGAATGGCTGTGACCAAGGCCAGGTACCATCCCTTAAGCCTGAGCGTTATGCCTCCTATCGCGGCGCCAACCAAAGCCGAGGACACGCCGCCGGCCAGCAAACTTAACTCCACGGGAACGGCCGTTTGGCCTGCTAAAAACTCGAATGGGGTTCCTTTGAGCCTGCTTGTCACCTGAAGCAGCGCTGAGGTGTAAGCACCTAGCCCGACGAAGCTCGTCAGCCCCAGGTTTATCTGGCCAGCATAGCCTGTCACCAAATCCCAGCTCATGGCTATGACTATGAACAGGAAGGACATGCCCAGTATCCAGATGAGGGCTTCTGGGACGTAAAGCGGCGCTGAAGCGAAAACAGCGGCCAAAACAGCTACGCCCGCGGCAACCTCGATAAACTTTTTCCCCATCATTCTCTCACGCCGAAAAGCCCTGAAGGCCGTATTATTAAAGCGGCTATGATTATCAGCAGCGCGAAAAGCTCCGACCATCTGGCCCCTAGAAACATGATAACAACAGTCATTATGTATCCTACGATGAACGAGGCTACGATGCTTCCTTTGACGCTTCCAAGACCGCCTAAAATCACGATGGCAAACGCGAATATCAACGCCTTCAAAACAAGGAAAGGATTTGCCGCATATATCTGAGAGTACAGGACGCCGCCTAACCCGGCTAGCAGAGATGATATGAACATCGTTACGATAAACAATCTGTTTACGTCCAGCCCGATGAACGTTGCCGCTTCCACGTCCTGCGACGCAGCCGTTATCTCTCTACCTATCCTTGTTCTGGTCACGAACAGTCCTAGAAGGAAGAGAGCCGCCAAAGCTATAGCCATGCCGAAAATCCTCATGGCTGGAAGCGGCACGTCGCCCAGATACACGACTCCGGCTAATATTGGCGGAAAGATTATGCCATGCTCTCCGAACATGAGCAGGATTACCTGCTCTATTATCAGAGCCAGCGCAAGCGTTATAATTACGACCGTTACCTCATGCTCCTTAACTTTCATGAGCAGGCCTGTGTAAACACCTGACCCGATAAAACCTACGGCGATCATGCTTAAGACAGTGGAGGTTAACGGGTCGAGTCCGAAGCCTTTGATGAGCGACAGGCCAATGTAGGCTCCTGCGATGAACAGTCCTCCGTGTGCGAGGTTGAGAAGCCTGCATACGCCGAATATCAGGGTGAACCCGGATGATATGAGGGCCCAGACGCCGCTCAGCGTTGCGCCGTAAACAAGCAGGACAACAAGGTTTTCAAAGCTTATCATCAGCAGAACCTTGGAGGGTGCTGATGTTGCGGTAAAAAATTAGGGGTTTATTTGAGCCATGGCGGTAGCTTTAGGTCGGCGTTTTTGAGCCAAGCCGGCGCAAGCACGACCTGCTTTCCACCCTGCCATTGGGCCACCCAGTTCTTGACGTATTCGTCCCCCCAAACAAGGTCGTGGTCCCATCTCGTTCCGTCAGCTCCCCACGCACCCTTAGGATAGAACGCCACTTTTCTCGTCAGCTCGATGGCGTTTCCAAGCGTGTATCTCTCCAGGTATTTGACCAGCGTGTCAGAGTCGAAGGGGTTGCTCTCACCAGCGGCAGCCGCCTCCTCAACCACCTTCTTGTACAGGTAGACGGCGTCGTATGCCCCGTATCCTTGATGTGCTTCAGGTGGATAGCCATACTTCTTCGTGTAGTTTTCTATGAAGCTTTTGCACATCGGGGTTGGGGGTGCTGTCTGGACAACCCCTCCGTCAGCCATGAAAATCTCGTATTCACAGGCGCCTCCTGTACTTTGCCAGAACCCAAGGTCTATGGCGGCAAGGTCATGGCCCATCAAAAGCAGCGGAAGTTTGAGCGTGCTCCACTGCTTCGCCAACACATCTCCCGTCCCTGAAATCGCCAGCATGTTGAACACCGCTTGGGCGCCGAGCCTGTTCGCCTCTATCAGAAGCGGTTCATACTCTGTGTACCCCCTCGGTATCTTAACGCTCTTCACCACTTGGATGTTCTTCCGCTTCAGCAGATCCGTGAACAGAGGCTCCCATTCATCAACCCATATGTGCTCGTCTCTGATTACGTAAAGCTTGTCGATCTTAACGCCGTTTGCAGCAAGGTAGTCTATCTGCTCTATTCCGTCGAGCGCGAAGGTTATGCCGTTGTTCTGGGTTATCCTAAACCAATACTTGTATTTGTCGTAGTTGGCTCCAACTTTTCTGGCGTGGGCTGGTGATGAAGCGTCCGCTAGAAATATGGTCTTCAGCTCAGCCATGGGCTCCATGGTGGCTGTCATCACGCCGCTTGAGTAGCCACCTATCATCACGTCGACTTTCTCAGCTGTAACTAAGCGTCTAAACTCTGATACAGCTGTGTCAGCGCTAAGCTTGTCGTCAGCCACTACGAGCTTTACGGGAAGGCCGAGTATACCGCCTTTAGCGTTTATCTCCTCGATTGCGAGGCGGGCGGCATTCTCCTGAACCTTTCCCTGACGGTCTGCCAGCGGGGCCAGAACCCCTATCCTAACCTCGGTCTTTCCAGCAGGAGGCTTCGGCGGCGGCCTAGTCGGCGTTGTTATAACCGTTACCGTTTGGGTTTGCGTCACTGTCTGTCCACCTACGGTGACAGTCCTCGTAACCTCTCCCGCGGGGATTGTTCTCGTTATTGTCTCAGTTCTAGTGGGTGCGGAGAAATATCCCGCAGCTCCTGCGACTACTGCGGCGATACCAGCAGTGGCTGCATACTTGATAAACGAACGCCTATCAACATTAGTTTTTTCTTTCCCGGTCACAGGCGTTTTTTGAAGGTAAAATTTGATAAGCTTTTTAGGGAATTTATATTTTTTGCTTTCGCGACACAGTAAATGTTAAGCAGTTTACAGTGAGAAGCCTGCCTCTGTCTTCTTGAGAGATTCCAGCATGGTTTGGATGTGGCTGATGATGTGTTCGACGTTTCTTTCAACGCCGAGGTTTCCAGACGACTTGGCCAGCATCCTCAACTCTTTGAAGCCTGTCAGAATCCGTTCGAGTTTCTCACTTAGAGCATCATCCGCAGACATCTACACCATCTCCTTTACAATTATTCTCTTCGACTTTCCCTCATAGCGTGGAAGGCTGCCTTCGGGAACGAACTCTACATGCGGCGTTATGAACAACAGGTTCCTACGAAGTTCGGAAACTATCGCCTCTCTTTTTTCCCAACCGTCTTTCTCCTTGTCCAACTCAACTTTGACGATGAACTGCCCTCCTGAAGGTGATTTGTCCACCAAAACTTGGTATTCCAGCACTTCGGGATGTTTGAGCAGGACTTCCTGAATGGTGCTGGGCCATACTTTGGCGCCTTTGTAGTGGATTACGTCATCAACCCTGCCCGTAACCCATCTGCATCTGGGGAAGGCGTTTCTGCCGCATTCGCATCCGCTGTCGTCTAAAACCGTAATGTCCCTCATCCTGTATCTGATTAACGGCATCGCCTGCTTGGTCAAAGTGGTCACAACCATCTCCCCTTTTTCGCCGGGCTGAACGGGCTCCATCGTCTCAGGGTCTACGAGCTCTAGGTAGAAATGGTCTATCCAGAAGTGGAACCCTTGCTGATATTGGCATTCAACCCCGCTGCCCGGTCCTAAAAGCTCGGTTGCCCCGTAAATGTTCATCGCTCCCCCGCCTTTTTCCTTGAGCCCAAACCCTTCCTCAATCCTCCTCCTAACCTCTTCCGTCCAGATCTCTGCTCCGTTGATGGTTATCCTCAGCGATATGTCGTTGGGTGTCACTCCCTGCTTACGCATCTGCTCCACTATGTACAGGTTGTAGGATGGTGTTCCTGTTAGAACAGTTGGCTGAAAGTCCTTCAACGTCTGCACCAGCGCCTCCGTTCTTCCAACGCTCCATGGGATGACGGCTGCGCCTACAAGATGCGCTGACTGGTGGAAGCCAAGCCCGCCGGTAAACAGGCCGTAGCCGTAGATGTTCAGCATTATATCCCCCTTGCGGACGCCGCACGTCACCAGACACCTCGCCATCAAATTCATCCATGTCTCGTAATCCTTCAAAGTGTAGGGGCCAACGGTAGGTTTTCCCGTTGTTCCCGAAGTCATGTGCCAACATATGAGCTCATCCCTCGGCACGCATAGAAAATCACCGCCATAGGGATAGCTGTAAAACCGAAGGTCATCCTTTGTCGTAAACGGGAATTTTTTCATGTCGTCAAGCTTGTTCAGATCCTCTGGCTTTACGCCGGTCTCGTTGAACTTCCGTCTGTAGAATGGACTGTGGTCGAATACATACCTGAGCATGAACCTAAGACGTTTGAGCTGGAGTTCCTCAACCTCTCTGCGCTTTGCGGTCTCTATGTTAGGCTCCCAATACTGAGTATTCCCAATCATGTTGCGGCGCAATCATCGAATTTTATGCCCGCGTTTTAAACAATTAAATCAAATAATATAATTGTAGCAACGCTTTTACATAACTTTTCCCCTTGGCGGTGGATGTTGAATTTTTTCCCGCATAAGTTCGGCAAAATTAAGAAAAAATCCGCAAATTATAATAGTGTTGTTTCGAGAAAAAATGTCAAATGGGCAGGGTTGTCCCTCACAAACCAGGCCTCCGCGCCCTACAGCTGATTAGAGGCGGCAGCTATACGGTGACTCTGCCTAAGTGGTGGGTGGATAAGTATGATGTGGAAAAGGGCGCGAGACTGTTCACGCTGGAGGACGGTTACTCGCTCCGTTTGTCGTTCAAGGACTCGCCCAAGATAAAGAAGACCGTTGAGATAAGTATGGATAGGTTTGACGACATGAGGTCGGTGAGGTACTGTCTTCTCACCTACTACATGCAGGGTGCTTACACTACCGTCGTCAAGTCTTCTCATCCGATGTCTTCAGACAGGAAGAAGAAGCTGAGGGAGGTTAGGCTTGAGATGCCGGGAATGGAGATAGTCCACGAGGATTCGAACAAGGTTGTCTACAGCATGATTGCAGACGTTGTGAAGGAGAAGATTGACGATGTTGTGCAAACGATGCATGACATAGCGCTCTACACCCATAAGGATTCTATACGGGCTCTCATGGAAAACAACCTAAGGCTTGCTCTCGAGGTTACGAGCCGTGAACCGGACATGCTGAGAATCTACCGAAAGCTCATAAGACATCTTTCGCTGAGCAGCATGAACCCCGAGATAGCGTACCAGTGTGGGATAAGAGACAGCAACGAGCTGATAATGTACGTGCTGCTTTCCAGAGACCTGCACAGGATATTCTACCACGCTCTCTACATATCGAGAAACCTCATCAGGTTTGGACGTAGGATAACGGTTTTGGACCTTGTTCAACAGATAACCTCTCTCTCCGAAATGGTTCAGTTCATGCAGCAGCTTGCCATCGAAGCCTTCATAGACAGAGACTTCCACAGCGTGCTTAGGGTCAGCAACCTTATACAAGACGTCAAATCCTACGAGGAGAGGCTCAGTTTCGACATAATACACAGCGTCAAAGACATCGAGCAGGCTATGACCTTGCTGTTCATCCTCCGAGACATCCGAAGGATAGCGGGCTACAGCGTCGCCATAGCAGACGCGGCGGCTAACAGGATTCTGAACCCTTTGCGGGCCCAGCCGGCGGCGACGGTTTTGAGCTTGGAATCTATATAAATAAAATTAAAGAAATATAAGCTATCCATTCCCAAATATTGCTTTGACATGGTTACTATAACCAAGCTTCCCACGTACTGCTACCAGTGTGTATGCGGCCCTGACCTTCTCAAAGTTGTTGTCAAGGATGGTGTTCCGGTCGGGGTGGAGCCTAACTTCGACTTTGCCGACAAGCATCCCGCGGGAGGTAGGGTTTGTGTCAAAGCATACGGGCTTGTCCAGAAGATGTACAACCCCCGACGCGTCAAGCAGCCCATGGTGAGGGGGAACAAGCGGAAGGGCCTCGGGGAAGAACCGCGTTGGACGCCTGTTTCATGGGAAGAGGCGCTCGACCTCGTAGCAGACAAGCTGTTGGATATAAGGAGGAAAGGCTTGGTTGATGGTGCTGGTTATCCGAGGCTGGCGGTTACGCTCGGCGGCGCTGGCACACCCCAAGCCTACTTCGGCACACTCAACGCCTTCTTCGCCGCGTGGGGTCCGATAGACTTCAGCCTCGGAAGCGGTCAAGGAGTCAAGTGCTACCACACAGAACACCTCTTCGGCGAGTACTGGCACAGGGCGTTCATCGTAGCCCACGACACTCCTTACACACGTCTTGTGATCTCCTTCGGCCACAACGACAACGCAGCTGGCGGCGTCACCGGCGTTTGGCGGAACGCTGAGGCCAGGGCGGCGGGCATGAAATGGGTTCAAGTCGAGCCTCACCTCTCGGTTACGGGGGCGACGGCGGACGAGTGGGTTCCTATAAAGCCGAAGACGGATGCAGCGTTCCTGTACGCGATGCTGCACACGGTTTTGCACGAGCTTGGATGGGAGAAGGTGTGCGACATAGATTTTCTCAAGAACAGGACCAACAGCCCCTACCTCATAGGCCCCAACGGATACTATCTACGCGACCCGTCCACGCACAAGCCGCTCCTATGGGATGCAGCCAGCGGCTCCGCAAAAACCTTCGACGACAAAACAATCCACAACCCCGCTCTCTACGGCGAGTTCACCGTGAGGAAAGCTGTTGAGATAGGGCCTGACAAGGAGGTTATCGAGCACTCCGATGTAGCGGGTAAAACAGCTTTCACCAAGCTGGTGGAGCACATGAAGAGCTGCACGCCCGAATGGGCTGGGCCGATCTGCGACGTAAACCCGTCAACCATCCGCAGGCTTGCGAAAGAGTTTGTAGACAACGCCATGGTCGGCGCGACTGTGACGATAGACGGCGTGAAGATGCCTTTAAGGCCTGTTGCCATCCTTCTTGGAAAAACGGTCACGAACGGCTGGGGTGCTTACCAAGCGGTTTGGGCGAGAACGGTTTTGCAGTCGTTGGTCGGAGCTATAGAGGTGCCGGGATCGATTCTCGGCGTGACGATAAGGCTTAACAGGCCTATGTTCGACAGGCTTGAAAGCGTCAGGATAGGTGAGGACGGGTTCATGGCCCAGAGCCTGAACCCAACCGACAGCGAGCGCTGGGAAGCGGTTCCACGTGTCAGAAACGCCTACAAAACCCTAAGCCCGTTGGTGCTCGACTCGTCATGGAGCCAGGCGCTCGGCCCAGCCCACCTACCCTGGCTCTTCATGAAACACGCGCCAGAGAATTGGCCCGCTCCAACACCACCCGACGTATGGATGATATACAGGACCAACCCCCTGATATCCAGCTGGGACCCCGACCTTGTCGCTGAATGCTTGAAGGATTTTCCGTTCATAGCAGCGTTCGCCTACACGCATGACGAGACAAACTGGTTTGCGGACGTGCTTCTCCCCGACAACGTCGACCTCGAGAGCTATCAGCTGTACAGGGTTGGAGGGACGAGCTATCAGGAGCAGTTCTGGGAGTACACGGGCGTGGCCATCCGACAGCCTGTAGCTCAGCCTCCGTACAACACGATGGACCTGACCGACATAGCGACGGAGCTTGCTGACAGAACAGGCCTGCTGAGAGAGTATAATGAGGCGATAAACAACGGAGTGCTCGGCTTCAGGCTTAAAACACCTCTTTACGACTACAGCCTAGACCCCGAAAGGAAGTACAGGTCTTACGACATATGGGATAGGCTTTGCAAAGCAGCCACGATGAGTTTGAGCAACGGCCGGCACGAGTATGGGCTTGAATGGTTCAGGAAAAACGGAGCCTACCTCATACCTTTCAAACGCATCAACTGGTACCTACATCCAATCATCGTCGCAAAGAAGCTTCGCTACGAGCTTCCCTACCAGGAAAAAGTCATGCGCGTTGGACAAGAACTTGGCAGACGTCTCCACGAGCACAAGATAACATGGTGGGACAAGCAGCTGGAAGAGTACAAGGCCATGCCCGAATGGGATGATTCTCCAAAGATCTTCGAGGACTTGCCGAAGGTTTACGGCAAGAAGCCTGAGGACTATCCGTTCTGGCTTGTTACAAGCAGGAGCATGCAGTATTCTTGGGGCGCCAACGTGTCCATACCCGTCATCGCCGACATCTCAAAACACGTCATGGGCCATGATGCTGTTATGATGAATGAGGAGGTTGGCAGAAGGCTTGGGCTGAAGACGGGAGACGAGGTTTTCATAGAGTCGCCGATAGGCAGGGTTAGGGGCAGGGTTTTACTAAGGAAGGGTGTAAGGCCTGATACAGTTGTTGCGCTGCAGCAATTCGGACACTGGGTAACCCCCGTCCCGAAGAACATTGACGCACCCAACATGAACAGGCTTGTACCTATAACTTTGGAGACTACCGACGGCACGGGCAGCGGAGCCGACCTTGTGAAGGTGAGGGTTGAGAAGGTGAGGCGTTGATGGTCAGATGGGGTATGCTCATAGACCTGAGCAGATGCGTCGGCTGCCAGACATGCACCGTCGCCTGCAAGCTCGACAACGGAACACCACCCGACATCTTCTGGAGGTTTGTCGGCGATGTTGAAGTCGGAACCTATCCAAACGTTACAAGGTTCTTCCTACCGCTCCATTGCATGCACTGCGAAAAACCACCATGTCTAACCGTATGCCCGACGACAGCCACCCGGAGACGCAGCGATGGAATAGTCTACATAGATTATGACAAGTGCATCGGCTGTGGATACTGTATTCTGGCCTGTCCCTACGAGGCGAGATGGTTGTTGAAGGGGGTGAAGGGATTTTTCAACGATGAGTTGACGCAGCCTGAGAAGCTGAGCCCGTTGGCTGACAAGGTTGGTGTCTGCACCAAGTGCGATTTCTGCGTGGATAGGCTGGATTACGGGCTTGCCAACAACCTTGTCCCAGGCAAGGACCCTGAAGCAACACCTGCCTGCGTCAACTCATGCATAGCCAAGGCGCTGTTCTTCGGCGACTTGGATGACCCGGACAGCGAGGTCTCCAACCTGATACGGCAGAAGAGAGCTTTCAGGCTTCTGACCGAGATGGACACCGAGCCGCGTGTCTACTACGTCTGGTGATGCCGCATGTCAGCGTATTGGCTTGAGAGACAGCATATATGGGAGTGGCTGGCTTTAGGAAATTTTCTCGTCGGCGGAGCGGGCGGCGGCCTATACGTCGTCGCAGTGTTGACAGGCTCGGCCGACGGGCTGCTGAGTTTAGCGGCGGCGGGGCTTGTCGTGGCCGGCCTTGTGTTCGTGGGAGTTGAGGCGGGAAACCCGGTGAAAGCCTATCACGTCTTCCGCAACTTCAGGCAGTCTTGGATGTCGAGGGAGGCTGTTTTCGCCACAGGCTTCGTCTTGCTCGCTGGCCTCGACTTTATGTGGCCCAACGTCTTGCTCAAGTGGCTGGCTTGGTTCTGCGCAGCGTCATACGTCGTCAGCCAAGGCTTCATGCTCGCTGCAGCCAAGAAGATACCCAGCTGGAACACGCCTCTCACGCCTCCGCTGTTCATCGTCCTAAGCCTCTCAGCAGGCTTGGGAATAACAGCGGTTCTCTACAAAACCCAAAACACCATAGCACCCATGCTTCTGGGATTGCTGACAATAGTTTTAGCAGCCTCATACGCTGCATGGCCAGGCGCCACAAAATATTTTAAACAGTCGCTCATGGCTGAGCGGAACTGGGTTTTCCTGCTGTTTTCAATGGTTATCGCAGCCGTTGCCGTCGCATCCTCTCAGACATCCATTTTTCTGGCAGGCGTCATGCTTCTCCTAAGCTCCAGCCTCTTCAAGTACGTGATTATCATCCGGATGTCCTACAAGCTGCCCGTCCTACCGCCTCTGGAGCCGTAAACGTCAGTCAAAACCCTGACCCAACTATTGTTTGACGTTCGCCCAGTAGCTGTCCACTTCACGCTGTATCTGCTGGATTACGTCGTCGCGTCTCACAGGCTTGAACAGGTGTTCAAACCTCTTCTGCAGCTTGAGATATTCTTCGACGGGTTTCCTGCTCCTCGGTATATATGTGTGTTTGACCGCTCCGTCAACCGCTTCCTTGAGCGGGAAAAGCCCTGTCTCAACGGCAAGCTTGTCCAGCTTTATCATCAGGCTTGGGTCGGAACCCCATCCCGTCGGACATACGCCAAGCCCTATGAAAAGCTTCGGCCCTTTAATATTCATAGCCTTCTCAAACTTCCTCAGCAGGTCTACAGGCCTTGAAGCCGCGACAGTCGCTAGGTAAGGCGGCCTATGGGCTCTCCATATTTCGAACAGGTCCTTCTTGATGGCTGCGTTTCCCGCAGGTGTTGTGGATGTCCACGAGTATGGAAGCGTGGCGCTTGAGAACTGGAATCCTGTGTTGCCGTATGCTTCGTTGTCGTAGACGAGGTAGTAGAAGTCGAGGCCTCTGTGTATGGCTCCCGAGGTTGCCTGCAGCCCTATGTCATAGGCTGCTCCGTCGCCTGTTAGCAGCAAAATTTTCGCGTCAGGGTCGTTTCTCTTACCTTTTTCAACCCTAGCCAGGATTCCGTCAACCAGCCCCTGCGCAGCTGCAGGCCCCGCTCCAAAAGGTGCGAAAAGCATCGGGTTTTTGATCGACACGTAGGGATACAGCTCCAGCAGCGCCAGACATCCGGGCACGCTGACCACGATCGTTTTCGGTCCTAAAACCTTGAGCGCCAATCGTAGCAGAAGCTGTCCGCCGCAGCCTGCGCAGAGCGGGCTGCCTGGTGTTAGGAAATCGTTACGCGGAGTGTCTTTCAGCGTTTTGAAGGATGTGGGCTCAGACATGGTGCATCGCCTCAACCACTTCGGCGGGAATGCCCGCTATCTTGAGATAGTCTTTCAGCTTCATCCAATCGTCTTCCCTGAAGACAAGGATGGGACCTTTCGGCGTCCTGCCTTTCCTCGCCGCGTCCAGCGCAACCCTAACCATGTAGTCCACCTCTTCCTCGCCTATGTTGGCCCCGCCAAGCCCACCCACGAAAGAGACGATGGCCGAAGGTCTTTCCGTTGAATGGTAGAGGGCTTCGACGATCTCGGGGTAAAGGGCAGACCCCTTGCCGGGTGAGATGTTTTGCTCGAAGACGGCTACGGCTTCCACGGGCGACAGCGCTTCCCTTAGCTCGTCGGAGGGGAAAGGCCTTATCATCTTCAGTCTAACCATCCCAACCTTCAAACCCGCCTGCCGCAACCTCTCGACGCCAGCCCTTATTATCGAGCTGTAGGAGTTTGAACAAACAACGGCACATTCGGCGTCGTCCATCATAAACCTCTCGATAACGTCGTGCTCTCTTCCGAAAATCTTCCGAAAATCTTTCGCCGCCTCTCCGAAGACTTGTCTGGCCCTTAACGCAGCCATGTGCAGTTGGTATTTGAAGAAGGTATAGGGCGCTCCCTCCGTCACCGTCGGCGCGTAGGCAACCATGCTTCCCTCGTCACTCCCCAAGGGCCTTGGGTATGAGAACGGGGGTAGAAATTGCTCCACCAACTCCTTCTCAGGTATCTCCACAGGCTCCCTTGTAAACGAGAGAACAAAGCCGTCCATATTCACTATCACGGGCAAAAGCACCCCATGGTCTTCGCCAATTCTGTAGCCCATCAGGATGAAGTCCAGCACTTCCTGACATGTCTCTGCGTGAAGCTGGATGAACCCGCTGTCTCTCGCCGCCAGTACATCGCCATGCTCGACCTGCAGAACCATCGGCATGCCAACGCCTCGGGCCACGTTGACAAGAACGATGGGGGCGCGCCACCCAGAAACCGTGTAAAGCGCTTCGAAAGCGTAGAAAAGACCCTGGCTCGAGGTTGCTGTGAACGCACGGGCTCCTGTGAGGGCTGCAGCTCCAGCCGCCGTTATCATCGAGTGCTCCGACTCGAAGTTCACGAACCTTGCTTTCATAAGTCCTTCAGCAACCCAATTAGAGAGTGTCTCAACTATCTCGGACTGCGGGGTTATCGGGTATGCGGCCACGTAGTCTACGTCGGAAACTCTGGCCCCCCATGCTGCTGCTGAGTTTCCCGTGAGCATCCTTCTCAAGCGATGCCACCTGCTTCGGCGAGGTTTATCGCTTTGATGGGGCATTCTGTGAAGCAGACGAGACAGCCTTTGCAGTTGTCGTAGTCTATCTTGGGCGTAAGGTTTTCGTCGAGCGATATGCATGAGTCGGGACAGTAGACGAAGCAGACCATGCAGCGTGTGCATTTAGCATAGTCGATGAGAGGCGTCGCACTCCTCCACGCGCCTGTCTGTTTGAGAACGGTGTTTCCCAGGTTGAGTATCATGGCTGTCGAAAGGCTTGGGCTGACGTAAGGCAGTTCAACCAATCTGCTTTTCACATGCTGCGGCCTGAGGCTTTCCGTCGACGGCCTGATGGTTGGCGGGTTGGTGTAGCATTCTTCAGCAAGCCTGATGTTTGCTTCTACGAGCTCTTGTCTAAGCCCGAGCTCAGCCATCTCCTGCCGGACCGCCTCCTCAACAGAGCTCCACCGAGCTATCCCCAAGGCTTTGCATGTCAAAGCAGCGACGCCCGAGCTTATGGCGCTCCTCATCCCAAGAAGCTTCGACGCAGAGGACGAAACATCATAGGTGACTGAGGCGTACCGGTTGTCTTGAAGGAAGTTTCTGTGCGAGTTCAGGACAACTACGCCGCCTTCTCTCAAGCCTTGGAGGGGGCTGGGCTGGAGGCTGAGCAGCGACGTGTCGGCCACAACAACCGCGTCTGGGTCGAAGATGTACCCTCTTCCCCCGACACCGTCTTCCGATATCCTCACGAACGATATGACGTGAGCACCCCGCCTCTCAGGGCCGTACATAGGCGAGTCCTGAACCGCATAACCTTCGAGGAAGGCGGCGGTCCCTACAATCCTACCCGTCGTCTTTATCCCCTGCCCGCCCCTTCCATGAAACCTTATCCGAAGCCTCATCCAAGCACCTAGTTCTAAACAAAATAGATTGATAATATTCGTTAGGGGTCTATTTATATAAATTACATAAGCACCCGCCATTTAAAACAATCTAAAACCTTCTATAATTAGGTTTGACACGTAAATTACTTGGCTGGGCCCGGTGTTTTAAGCATGTCGGCCAGTTGGGTGAGCGGTCGTGTGGCTCTCGTCGACACGAACGGCTACGGCTCGAATGGTGCTGTCGCATGTTACGTTGTTAGGGGTAGCGGGGGAGCTGCGCTGGTCGACGTCGGCTACTCGACTTCCTGGGAGTTTGTTTTGAACGGGTTACGCGACCTCGGCGTCAAGCTCAACGACGTAAGGTATGTTTTCCTCACCCATTTCCATCTCGACCATGCGGGCGGCTCGCATGCAGCGTTGGAGAACATGCCCAACGCTCAGCTGATGGTGCACGAGGCTGCTGTGAGGCTGTTAATCGACCCGTCGCGGCTTGTTGACGCCGCCCTGGCCGCCTTCGGACAAGACATAGCCCACTACATCGGAGGACTGCAGCCGATACAGCCCGAGAGAATCGAGCCCGTCAAGGAAGAAGGCTACGACCTGGGAGACTTGAGTCTTGAGGTGCTTTTCACGCCCGGACATGCGCCAGGCCACATCTCCATCCACCTCGAGAGCGAAAACTCGGTCTTCACCGGAGACGCCGTCTGCGTCAAACATCCAGCGCTGTCCTTCCCCCTCCCGCCCGCCAGCCCGCCCTTGTATGATGTTGACTCGGCACTCCACAGTCTCGAAAGAATAGCAAGCCTGAAGCCCAAGACGCTTTACACACCCCATTTCGGCCCCAGACGGGCTGACCGCAGTCTGTTCGAGGAGGAGGCGGCGGCGTTAGTGGAGTGGAGGGATGAAATAGGCCGGATGCTTGGCGAGGGGATGGGGGTCAACGCGATAGCCGAAAGCCTTCGGAAAAAACTCCTCGAGAAACACGGGGTTGACCTGGACAGGCTCGACAGATACGTGAGAGACATTTTGTTGAACCGTCTTTTGAAGATAAGCGTGCATGGATACATGGGTTTGCTGATGCGCCGCATGCGTTGAATTTATAGAAATTAGTTCGAAAGTATATAATTGAAACGCCGGAAACAAAAATTGATGACATCCCAGTCAACGCAAACCATCCGTCCCACGTGTGAGGAGGTGGGGCTTGACAAAGCCAAACAGCTCCAGGCAGAGCTTGTCAAACATTACTATGGCTGGGTTAGGGATGTCAAGTCGAAAGGCGGGAAGGTAGCCTACTGCTTCGTCATGGCGAACCCCATAGAGCTTTTGAGAGTCTTCAACATAGCCCCCATCTACCCTGAGATAACGTCGCTGCAAATCTCCTACAAGGGCGGCGCCCCCTCCGTAATCGGCTTGTCCGAAGAGTTCGGCTACTCCACCGACTGCTGCGGGTACGTCAAGATGGGCGTGGCCACAGTCCTCAACAAGGGACAGACGCCGATAGGCTACATACCGACACCGGACATGGCGATGCTCACCTATTCGGGATGCCAGATATACATACACTGGTGGGAGCAGTACCAGTACATCACGAAAACACCCGTCTTCACCGTCGACGTCCCCTACATAAGAAACTATAACGGCGGCGTTCCCAAACATGACATAAAGTATGTCTCATCCCAGCTCGAGGAGCTCATTCCAAAGCTGGAGCAGTTCACAGGAGTTAGGTATGATGAGGAGAAGCTGAGAGAGTATGTCAGAATGTCTGCAGAGGCTTGGGAGCTTTGGAAGAAATGCCTCCACATGGGTAAGCTGAAACCCTCACCTCTCGACGCCTACTTCGAAGCAATCTACTACATGTCGGCGATAACCCTGTTGAGAGGTAGCAGGGAATGTGTTGATTTCTACGCATACCTTCTCAAAGAGCTTCAGGAACGCTACGAGAAAGGATTGGGCCCAACACCTGAAGAAAGGTTCAGACTAGTTTTTGAGGGAGTTCCCAACTATCCGTTCTTCAAACGTTTTTGGAACCTGTTCAAAGCTTGGAACGCGCGATGCGTTGCCTCAACATACCCGAAGGTTGCGGGGATGGCTGACGTAGACGTTTTCAGACTAAACCCTGACAAGCCTTTAGACTCTCTTGCAGAATACATGATTCACGCATACTGTAACTGGAACATGATTATGAGAAAAGACTTGATCAGCAAGTATGTGAGGGAGTATGAGGCTGACGGAGTGGTCATCCACTCGATCAAGAGCTGTCGCTCGTTCTCGATGGGACATGGCGACATTAGAGAGTATTTGATAAAGAGCTTGGACGTGCCGGCTTTGCACATAGAGTCAGACCATGTGGACCCACGGTACTACAGCGAAGCTCAGCTCAAGAACAGGGTTGACGCGTTCTTCGAAAGCCTGTCGATAAGGAAGGGTGGGTAGAAAGATGTCTGAAATCTACTCTGTAGGTGTTGACGCGGGCTCGACATACACTAAAGCCGCGGTCATAGACGGTGAGGGAAGGCTTGTGGCGACCTCCATCCTTATGACGGGAGTTAGGATAAACGACGCGGCGAAGAAAGCCTTCAACGACGTTCTCCAGAAATCAGGCATATCTGAGAAACAGGTCACAATCCTCGTCGGCACAGGCTATGGAAGATACAACATAACGTTCGGCAACATGCAGGTGACGGAGATAAGCTGCCACGCCAAGGGCGCCCACTATCTATTCCCGAAGACGAGGACGGTTCTCGACATGGGAGGCCAAGACACGAAAGCCATCAGAATCAACGAAAGAGGAGAGGTCGTTGACTTCTGCATGAACGATAAATGCGCAGCCGGCACGGGCAGGTTCATCGAAGGTGCTGCAAAAGTCCTCGGCCTAAGCCTGAAGGAGGTCGGCGAGCTCTCGCTTAAAGGCAAGAAGCCCGTGAAAATCTCTAGCACATGCGCCGTCTTCGCCGAAACAGAGACGATGGAGCAGCTTGCGTGGGGCAACAGCATCGAGGACGTGCTTTACGGAGTCCACACATCGATGGCGGTAAGGTCCATAGGCTTGCTACGACGAGTAGGCATAGAGCCTGAGCTAACCTTCACGGGAGGTGTGTCGCAGAACGTCGGGATGATTAAATGCTTGGAGGAGCAGCTCAACATGAAGGTAAACACCTCAAGTCTGACGATGTACTGCGGAGCCATAGGCGCCGCGTTGTTCGGCTTGGAGAAGGTTAGGGCAAGCCAGCTGGTGGCTGTCAGGGGGTGACGGCGTGATAACCGTCGGCATAGATGTGGGGACGCGAAACACGAAGATAGCCTTGATGGAGGATGGGGGGAAGATTCTTCTGACGAAAGCCGCTAAAACATCCTTTGACTTCAACAACACCGCAAAACAGCTCTTCGACAACGCTCTCAGCGAGCTCGGACTCAAACCCACCGACATAGAATACATCGTTGCCACCGGCTTTGGAAGGTACAGGATAGAGTTCAGAGACATAAACGTGACCGACATAACGGCAAACAGCAGAGGTGCAAAGTTCTTCTACCCGGGTACAAGGTCGGTTTTAGATATCGGCGCGGGAAACTCCAGAGCAGCCAAGATCGATGAGAAAGGTAAGGTTGTCAAGTTCAGGTCTACGGAGAAGTGTGCCGCTGGAGGTGGAGGTTTTCTGGAGAAGATAGCGTTCTATACAGGGTTCGACGTAGCTGACATAGGTGCGGTCGCCCTCTCGTCCAAAAACCCCGTCCCAATATCAACCGTATGCTCCGTTTTCGCAGAGTCAGAGGTGATAAACTTGGTGACGCAGGAGGTTCCGATGGAGGATATCTTGATGGGAGCCCATCTCTCCGTGGTCGGGAGAGTGTTGATAACGTTGAAACAGGTTGGGGTGGAGCCTGAGCTGACGATAACGGGCGGGCTTGTCCTCAACCCAGCAATACCCAAGGTTTTGGAGGAGAAGCTGAACCTCAGGCCCAACGTTTCACCCAACCTGTTTTACGCAGGCGCCGTGGGAGCTGCCGTGCTGGGCTACAAGAGGCTGATGAAGAAGAGGGGGCTTCAAGCGGGTTGACCGAAGGCCAGCAGCAAGCTCTCCAAACCTTCCACGAAGTCGTCGAAGACTCTTACACAACGTTCAACCATGTTAGGCTTTGGAAGCAGAGGTTGGGCCGCAAAGCACTCGGATACTTCCCGGTCTACTTTCCTGAAGAACTGGCCCACGCTCTAAACATGATTCCCGTCAACATCCTCGGCGCTTCAGGCAGGCTCCCTCTCGACATAGCCACAGCCCACACACAGTCTTTCGTCTGCAGCATAACCAAAAGCGTCTTCCAGCTCGCGGCCCAAGGAAATCTCGACACCTTCGACGCCCTGATATTCTCCAACATATGCGACGTTGCGCGAAACCTCTCCGGGATAATGATGCGAAACTTCGGCGACAAACTTCACATCGACTACATCCACTATCCCATCAACAACGTTTCCGAAAACGCTGTCACATACCTCGAGCAAGACTATCGAAGGGTTGTGGAGGGTCTTGAGAAGGTTTCGGGGAAGGGGTTTGATGAGGATGGGCTGGCGGAGGCCATCAAGCTCTACAACAGGAAGAGGAAGCTGTTGAACAGCCTTCTGGAGCTGCGGCGTGAGCAACCTTGGCTCATGCCCTACGACGAATACTATCTTGCCGTCAGGGCGGGACAGTTTATGCCGATCGAACCATATCTCGAGGCTTTGGAGAGGCTTGTGGAGGAGGTTCGTTCGAGGGATGTGAGGCCTGCGGACAGGGTGAGGGTTGTTGTATTTGGCGACTTCTGCGAACAGCCTCCGCTGATGTTTATGAAGACTGTTGAGGATGCTGGATGCTACATCGTTTGGGACGAGGTTCTGGTGGGGGCTAGGTGGATTGGGGAGGTGGAGCTGAACGGTGGAGAAAGCCCTCTACGAGCTTTAGCCAGGGCCTACGTCAGCAGGATGGAGCCTCTGACCGTCAGATACCATCCGGCGGTCGACAAACACAGCTACATGCTTAAGCTTGTTAGTGAGACGAAGGCCGAGGGCGTGGTGTTCGTGACGCCGAAGTTCTGCGAGCCAGCCCTCTACGACTACATGATATACAAAACGGTGCTGGACAAGCACAACATCCCCTACCTGCATCTCGAATACGAGGAGTCGACGTCAAGCTTCGAGCATGTTAGAACGATGCTTGAAACCTTCGCCGAATCCATCATGTTTGACTGAAGCTAGATAAGACGCTTCGTCGAGGGGCTAATCGTCTACCCGCTGTTGAAGCCTCAAAATCTCCACAACCGTGTCGTTCCGCTTTTTAACAACCTTCCTCAGATAATCTCCAGTATAATGGTAGAACCCTCTGCTGCTTTTTATGCCGAGATAGCCTTTCTCCACCAGGTCGCGGAGCGTCTTCGAAGGAGCAAATCTCTCACCAAGCTTTTTGGCAAGATATTCGTGGATGTTCAGGAACACGTCGAGCCCTCCTAAATCCGCTATCAGAAACGGTCCGAACATGGGGTACCTTAAGCCTAGCGAGAGTTTTATCACCTTGTCGAGGTCTGACGGCGAAACCACGTCTTCCTCGCATATTCTCAAAGCTTCAGCGAACAACGCTGCTTGAAGACGTACACCAACGCCGCCTGGAGATTCATTGCACACGATAACTTCTTTCTTCAACACGTTGGTAAACAGGTCGGCAACCTTTTTCACAAAATGGTCGTGATTATACTGCGTTCTGAATATCTCAACTAACGGCATCAGGTACGGCGGGTTCCACCAATGAGTTCCTATCACCCTCTCCTTGTTTCTCACTTTCTGAGCTATCTCCGAGATTTTGAACGATGACGTGTTTGACGCCAATACAACGTCTTTCGAGCAGAGTGTGTCGAGTTTTTCAAACAGGTCTATTTTTAGCCCGAGAGATTCGGATACTGCTTCTGTCACTATTTCGGCTCCGGTGACCGCTTCCTCGAGCGAGGTTGTGGGTTTTATTCTTGCCAGCAGTTCGTCGCTGTTCTCGTCCTTCGTGACGCCGAGCCTGTAAAGTTCTCGTAAAATGTCGCTGATGTTTGCCAGACTTTTTTTGAGAACTTCATCGCTGACATCCACCAGCGAAACTTGATAGCCGGCCATCGAGTAGACAACAGCTATTCCCGAACCCATCAGGCCTGCGCCTATTATGGCTGTTTTCGACATCGCGCTACGTCGTACATCAACTGGATATATGCGTTGCTTTTCTATGAAATGTCCGACTTGGATTTGTTCGGCTGTCTTGTCCAAAAACCTTCCCTGTCCAACGCTCTCAAAACCCTTAGCTCCTCCTCCGATGGGGGTTGCTGGACAGGTGCTTTGTCCAACCCTGCGACAGACCCGTTAAGAACGTCGGCGATTTGCTGTTTGCTGACTTCCGGATAGACTGCGACGGCTGTGAACCTTGAACCGTCCACCGACAGCACCGCTTTATCCGTAACCAAGTAGACTTCTTTGGCGGGTTTTTCGCGGTTTCTTCCTCCGCCGGCCGGTGATGTTATGTAGTCGACTTTGGGAACCATTCTCCTCGACTCCATTGGCATCATGACGACCATTCGTTTCGCAAAAACCGCGATGTCGCATGCTCCTCCGCTTCCAGGCAGCCTTTTAACCCCTAGAGCTGTCTTGACTAACGTGCTGTTGACGTTTCCATGAACGTCTATCTGCGCGCCGCCTATAATTCCAACGTCCACCTCTCCCCGCTGAAGGCATGACATGACTTCTACGAGGCCTGTAAGCCATGAAGCCCGTGTCTGTAGAGGAAGGTCGCACATCGTGTGGAAGTATTCGACGCACTGCTTCTCTCGCATCAGACCGGCTTCGTAAAGCGCTGTGGCTTCTGGCGCCCATAAGCTTTTGGCTAGGTTGAAAGCTAGCAGCGGCATCCTCATACCTACGAAGACGATTTCACGGTCTCTTATCATGCGGGCTGCCGAAACCACCATCATCTCACGCGGGGTATAGTTTTCAGTAGCCATACATCCGTCCCCGAGACTCCAACCTTTTGGCTATCGTGATAGCCTGGAGGTCGATGAGCTTTAGGTAGTCGTCTCTGCTCCGAACGTTCACTATCCATTTCTCTATCCATTTCCTAAACCCTTCCCTTGTCCTGCTCATCTCATAGTATTCTCTGAAGCATCCGTGGTCTCTGTTGTAGTATCCTGCGAGGGGAGATGGATGTGCTCCATACCTTACTTGGCAGACAGCCGCCACCTTATACGGCGGGCATATGACGGAGTTCGGGTCGAGCGTTATTGTTTCATGGTCGACCACCTCCTCAGCCGTCACTATAACTTTGTCCGCTGCCTGACAAGCTTCCCTCACGATCCCCAAGCTTCCCCACATCTGCGCATAGCCTCTGTCGTCGCATCTCTGCACGTGGACTACTGCGATGTCGGGCTTGACAGCTTTGAGCAAAACAAGTTTCTCGCCTGTGAATGGACATTCTGAGAGCTTGGCCAACCCCTCTGCAACAAGCCCGTCAAGAATGTCTGAGCCGATGAGTGTTTTTGAGGGGATGTATGGGATTCCTAGTGAGGCGGCCTGCAGTGCCAACGCTATACTGAGGTTGGAGTAGTCCACCATTTTTACAAGCCGTTCCGCATAGGCTCTGCTGAAGCAGTAGCCCATGCCGTGGGATACGTTTCCGACCCACGCCGCCATCACCTTTGAAACACATCCGGCGCCGACCAGCTGGTCGAACGCTGTGTCGGATATCGGCCCTATCAACGTAAGATCGTTTTTCCCCTGCCTTATTATTTCGTGGGAGGCTGCGAAGGGGACTGCATGCTCGAGGCCGAGACACATGGCCACCGAGCAGCCATCACGGATAAACGTCGCAACCGCGTTCTGTAGAGAAGTAACCTTTTCCCCCACGCGAAACAAGAGAATCGAGTTTTATTTATCTTTCCAGGCGGGTTTTCTTTTTTCGATGAATGCTTTAAGCCCCTCCACGGCGTCCTCTGTCTTCATCAGCTCTTTCAGGTAGATGTCGGAGGTTTTTGTCAAGGCTTGCTCGATGTTGAGGCTGAGCGTGCTGAGGATGGCTTTCTTCGCATACCTTAATACGGCGCTGCTGTTAGCCAGCAGCTGCTGTGTCAAAGATGTGAGAAACTCTTCAAGCCTTTGTCTTTCGACAACTTCGTTCACCAACCCCATCTGCTTGGCCTCAGAAGCCTTGATTGTTTTCCCAGTCAACGCCAGCATGTAGACGTTTTTCAGGCTTGTCAACCTGGGGTAGAGGGCTGCCGCGACGGGCGGGAAGGCTCCGACCTTTATCTCCGGCTGTCCAAACTCAGCTGCATCGGACGCTATCACAAAGTCGCAGACCATCGCAAGCTCCATCCCCCCGCCCAAACATCTTCCATCCACAACGCAGACCGTCGGGGCTGGGAAGCTGAACATCTTCCACATCAGGCTTTCGAACTTCCTGATGAGTTGCTCAGCCGTCTCCGGTAGATGCTCTCTCACATCCACCCCAGCGCTGAAAAAACCGTCAAGACCCGATTTGACCGTCAAGACCGCCAGCCTCTCGTTTTCAGCAAGACCGTCAAGGGCTTTGGAAAGCTCGTCCATCATCTCCAAGTTTATTACGTTGAGCGGTGGCCGTGACAGCGTTATCGTTGAGACACGTTCTCCGACGTCTAGTTTTATGGTCTTAAAAGCGGTTGTCACGGCATGTCCCTCAGCTCATGACGACTATCTGACGTCCGACGGCCTTCCCCTCCTCCAGCCGTTTGAGAGCCGTGTTCACCTCTTCAAGCCCCAGCCTGTCCGAGATCACAGGCTCGAGTTTTATCTTACCAGCCTTAACCATGTTGATTATGGCGGGGTATTCGGCAAGCCTGCATCCAAGCGAGCCTACAACAGATATCTCGCGGAACATCAGCCTGCTCACCCTCATGCTCCAGTTTTCGGCGCTGTAGCCGACGACGACAAGCCTTCCGCCGGGCTTGACCGCGCTCAAAGCCTGTTCAAGCGTCGCCGGCTTGCCCACCACTTCGAAGGCGACGTCAACACCTCCTCCCGCGATTTTTTGAACAGTTTTGCCTACGTCGGCTTCCTTCGGGTTTATAATTTCGACGGCGCCCAGCTGTTTGGCGAGCTGAAGCTTGCGGTCGTCTATGTCCACAGCTATCACTAAGCCTCCAAGCGCCGAAGCTATCTGGACGGCGTTGATGCCTACGCCGCCGCATCCTATGACGGCCACCCATTCTCCACCTCTCACGGCACCTCTGTTCTTCACAGCGTGGTAGGGTGTTGAGACGGCGTCGGAGATTATCGAGCTCTCTCTTAAAGGAAGGCTTTCGCGTAGATGGATGAGGTTTCTCGCAGGGGCTTTGACGTATTCTGCGAACCCGCCGTCAACATGGTTGCCGACCATCTGCATGTTCTCGCATATGTTGTCACGGCCTTCGAAGCATTTTGGACAAACGCCGCAGGAGAGGACCGGTGGGACGAGCACGGGTTCGCCGACGCTGAAGCCTATAACTCCCTCGCCAACCTCAGCCACGGTTCCGGAAATCTCATGACCGAGGATGATTGGTGGTTTTTTGAAGGTTGGGACGCCGTGAAGATAGTGGAGGTCTGTGGCGCATACCCCGCAGGCAGCCACCTTCACCAAAACCTCTCCGTAACCGACCTTCGGAACCTCTACGTCAACTATCTCCAGAGGCTGTCCAGCCCCCCTGAAGACAGCGGCCTTCACGCGTCCTCACCCAAGCTTGCTGCCGCACTTGAGGCAGAACGCCGAGTTCAACGGCAGGTATTTGGCGCCGCACGACTTGCAGGCAAGCATGTAGGGGCCGTGCGGGTAGCGTGGGTCTAAGCCCTCAGCCAAGTCATCCCTCAACTCCCTGTAGCGTCTTTTCCTCCTTTCTTTGAAGGCGTGAAGGCCTTCGACTGGTTCGATGCCTCCGATGTTTAGCGAGAAGAATTCTTTTGCATGCTCCCACGTCAGCCTCCAGACGAGGTCCCGCCACCAGTTGAGATGAACTTTGAAGTAGTGAAGGCTTGTCGGCGACAGGTCGAGCATCATGTCCACAAGCTGCTTAATTCTCTCGTCAAGCCTATCGTAGGGAACCACGTCGTTGACAATTCCCCATTCCAAGGCTTTCTGAGCCGTTATCTCCTCGCTCGTCATCACCAGCTGAGCTGTCCTCTTCAACCCTATGTGAAGTGGAAGCCACTGTGACAGACCGCCTATGGACGTCATCCCAACCCGTGGCCCGGGCGAGAGGAACCTTGCATGCTGCGCGGCAATAGCCAAGTCGCTGGCGGCGACAAACTCGAAACCCCCTCCAGCAACAATGCCGTTAACCCTTGCGATGACAGGCTTGCCGCAGTGGAGAATGGTGTCGAGAAACCTTCCGTATATCTCGCCCCATTTCCAAAAGTCCGACGGCTTTCTAGCGTAGATGTCGGCATATTCTCCTACGTTTCCCCCTGTGCAGAAGGCTTTATCGCCTGCTCCCGTCAAAACGATGAAATGTATGTTGTCATCCCACATCGCGTCGTCAAAAGCATCTATCATCTCTCTCAAGGTGCCGAGAAGATAAGAGTTGTATTCCTCGGGCCTGTCTATCTGTATTAAAGCGGTGTGGGTGTGGTAGCTTTTGTCGTAGACTATGTCTTTATACTGTTTCCCGCTCATCTCAGCTCGCCCGCTGCATGTTCGAGGGGAAGCTCGATGAGGCCGAGTTTTTCAAGCGTTTCTCTTTTCGGAACCCCGTTTTCATCCCAGCCGTGGAGACGATAGTATTCATCGAGCATTTGCTCAAAAATCTGCCTGTCTATCTTCCTTCCCCTTACTTTCGGCAGGCCGGCCACCGTAGGCTCCACGTAATAGCGTTCTGGAAGCGTGTCATGCTTCCTGCTGAAGCCGAGCCTGTTGTTCAACATCCTCTCGACAGCAAGTATCCTCTCACCCGTCATCATCAACTCCTGCGTAGAGGTTTCCATGCCTGTCGCGTGCTTTATCAACTTGACCCACTCGTCGTACGAAGGTGCGTGGACTGAGATAAACTTCATCTGGAACCTGCAGAGACCCAGCGAGTCTCCGACAGCGTACTGGAGCTCATGCCACCAAACCATCCTCGCCTTCCCGTCATAAGACGTGTAATCAGATGAGACCTCTCCTTGGTAAAGGCTTGTGAGAAGCTCTTTAGGCAGCCCGTAAAGGTCTATGGCTGGCCTGCTCCTCAGATGGTCCCCGCCTCTTGTCGCTGTGGCGAGGCCTAACGCGAAGCTGGGGACGGCTCTATCGTCGGAGAGGAGTATCCCCATGCCTTTTATGTGGATGGCGTAGTAGCCTGTTTCGGGGCCGAGTTTTTCGACGGCTGGTTTCATTCCTTCGGCTAGGATGTCGCCCAGACCCCGGCGCATGGCTATCATCTGTATGAGGTTGTAGACGGCTTCCGCGCTCCCCCACTCAGGCTTCAGCCCATCCAGCATGCTTTCGGGTATGAGGTTTTTCTCGTAGAGCTCCATAACCCATGCTATCATGTTACCCACCTCTATCGTGTCCAAGCCGTATTTGTTGCACAGGTATGTCGCGTTCATCACGTCTTCCATCCTGTTTATCCCAACCATGGTTCCGAAGCTTCCCAGCTGGCTGTATTCAGGCCCCTCACCCGTGTGGGGGAAGGGCCCGTCGTCAAGCTCGTAGACATGTCGGCATTTTATGCTGCAGGCTGAGCATCCTGACATGCCTTTCTTGTAGGGCTCGATGTTCTCCGGCTCAAGCGTTCCAACGTCCAAAAGCGCTTGCGTCTGGAAGTTTCTAACCCTAAGCAGCCCCGTGTGGTATGTGTAGTTGAAGATGGCGGCTGTTCCATGAACCGACTGGGCCTGCGCCCATCTCGTCGACATAATCTTTTCTACCATCTGTTTGCAAAGCCTCTGGAGTGACGGCATGTCATGCCATTCTATCGACTTTTCGCCCACCGCTGAAATGGCTTTTAGGTTTTTGCTTCCCATCACGGCGCCCATCCCTGTTCTGCCGGCGGAGCTTTTCCTGCCCGTTCTCACGCAAGCATACCTGACAAGGTTTTCCCCAGCCTGGCCTATGACCAGAGACTGGACGCCGCCGCCCTCAGCCTTCCTAATCTCCTCCTGCGTCTCGAAAGCATCCAGCCCCCAGAGGTCTCTGCCGTCAACTATTTCGACAACCCTGTCGTGCATGTGGATTCTGACGGGTTTCTCAGCTTTTCCCGTTACGATGAGGAAGTCGATTCCCGTCCTGCGCATGGTGACTGCGAAAAGGCCTCCGACGTTGCTGTCTCCTAAAGCGTTGGTCAAAGGTGAGCGGGCTGAGATGTTGCATCTGCCTGAGCCGAGGGCTGAGATTCCCGTAAGCATACCCACGCCAACGACCAGCGGGTTTTCAGGCCCCAGAGGGTTTGTCCCCCTGTCCACCATCGTGCTCAAAAGGTACATGTTAACTCCTCTTCCGCCTAGGAAGTATCTTCTCCAGTGTTCTGGCACAGGCTCCACGGCGACTTTTTTCCTGCTCAGGTCGACGTATGCTGCGAGCTGGCTGGGCTTCATGTCTGCACAGCCCTCCTTATCTTAGGCTGCGTCGGAGAAACCCATGTGATTGAGTATTTTATGCCGCAGCCGCTGCAGGTCGTTTCGGAAGCACCTTGCTGGACAGGTATCCTCGCCGAGCAGTTTAAGCATCTAACCGAGTAGGCTGAGCCTCCTGAGAGAGCTGGCGTGAGTATGATGGTTTCACCGCCTCTGAGCTTTCTCTCCAAGTCTCTGACGACCTCGCCGTCGACGGAGACGACGAGCTGTTCCGGGTTTTCGTCGGACAAATATTCAGCGCCTCTGCCGCCGGCCGCGTTCGCTAGCCTTCTCAACAGCTCGCGAACAGTCTCCACATCTCCGGCGGCAAGCGACAGCTCCCTGCAGCCGAAAACGGTCCGCAAAGGGCCGACGAAGATTATTTTTACAACAGCCTCCACATAAGCGGAATTTCCGACACCATCACATATAGTCTAGAATGAATTTATAGAAATTGCTGTGCAGCCCTATCTACCCGACGACAGGCTTTGTTTGACATGTTTCTCGACGGGGTTTTGCAGGGAGCTGACCCAGTCGGGGTATGAGGCGAGGTATGTGTGGGTGTTTTGCAGGCCTGCGTGCCTGAAGGCATACATAGCAAGCGATGAGCTTGTTCCCTCTTCGCAGTAGCAGATGACGGTTGTGGACCGTGTGAGGCGGTTGGCTTCCACACTGCTTCGGACGACTTCGAGGTTGAACAACCCTTTGGACGCGTAGATCGCATGCCAAGGGATGTTTATCGCGTGAGGTATGTGGCCAAACATGTAGTCGGCAGAGTCACGGGAGTCAACTATCGCAGCCGAGCCATCCCATTTCAACACAAGTTCTGCAATCCTCTCTCTCGTCAGCAGACGTGTTTCGTCGTAGCTGAGTCTGGGAAGGTTTGACGGCCTGTAACACGGCGTTTCACGGGTCACAGGATATCCGCCGGCCACATACTCGCTGAAGGTTCTGTCGAGCAGTGCTAGCTTGCTGAAGCCGAGGAGCTCGAGCGTGTAGACAGCCCGGGCCGCATGCCTTCCATAGAAGTTGTCGTAAACGACTATCGTCCTGTCCATGTCGACGCCTAGGCTGGAGAGGATGCGGGCAAGCTCTTCACTGTCGGCTGGCAGGAGGGCCACGCCCCATATCTTTATGAAGTGTGCGAAGGAGCAGGGCAGCGCGTTCGGTATGTGTCCTGCCTTGTATTCGATGAACCGTCTCACGTCGAGCAGGATATAGTCGTCAACTTTGTCCAGCAGCCTCTCCGGGCTGACTATCTCAGGCTTTGTCGTTGAACCCATGCAACGGCCTACCCCATGTTCGCAACATCCGCCTAATAGCTTATGCTTTACGTAAGACTTCACGTGTTTGTTGTTGCGATAAGGTAATATGAAGCATCGCGGTTCAGACGTTCATGGATGTCGTCGTCTACTCAACCGAGTGGACAGGGGATATTGCTTTAGGCGAGGCTTTGATAAATCTCCTTGTCAGAAGGTTGAAGGAAAGGTCTGTGGCGTTCAAGCTGTTGGAGAAGCAGGGCCTTTCCGATAAGGATGACATAATACCGTGGGTTGTGGGAAAGCCAGCGAAAGTTTTGGAGGTTGTCGTTGATGAAAGAGACCGTGTCGTCGCAGAAGCTCTTCTGGACGACGTTTACAGGGACGGCACGGCCATCAAGCAGGAGGCGTTGAAGACAGCGAGGAAATACATCACCGACGAAAACGAGCTGAATGAATACGCTAAAGGTCTTGAGGAAACCTATGGCTGGTGAAGAGGTTTGAGCGGCGAAGACATCATGACTACGTGTCCCAGCTGTGGGAAGAAGACGATTAGGAAGAAGAGATGCATGCACTGCTGGGCCAGGCTTCCGGTCGAGGAGCAGGGGGAGCTAGGGGGAACCGCCACGCCCTACTGGCACAGGGGAAGGTAAGCGGGCTTGATGCTCAACCGTCTCATAAACGAATACGCGACCGTACTCAGGAATGGTGGGTTAGACGATGTGCGTCAAAGGCTTGAGGCGAGAAAAAAGGAGATGAAGACAACGTTTTCGATGGAGAATGTTTCATCGCTTTCATATGAACAACTTGAGACGGTGTTTAACGAGCTGGAAACTGTGGAGCGCAGCCGTGCTTCCATGGTGTTTCATACGATAGCCGCCAAATACGGTGTCGAGAGCTTAAGGGAACATATCTCATACTTTCTGTATGGCTCGGACACGTTGGAAGACAGGTTTGACAAGGTTTTCACACAGATACCCGAGCTTCCTCAACTAGGTTTGATGGAGATAGCCACGTTAGCTCAGCCGACCAAGTTCTGCATATGGGATCACGCAGCGAAGCAGACTATCATATTCATCGGCCACAGCAGCATGCATGGGTTGAGTAAAACCGCCTTCAACGAAAACATCTCCGGCCTCGACTATGTCTTCGCCAAGCTGGCTCTCAACCATTTGAGGGAGCATCTGGCAGCCTATCTCAACAGAAAGGTCGACTTCGTCGAGATGTACTTATTCACAAGCTTTTCATGCAGCTTCATCAACAAGACTCTCAAAGCAAGTGTTTAGACAAAAAAGATTGGTTGTTTTGAAGGGTTTTAGAAAAGCTGTCCAGCGTAGAGCAGCGAGATTCTGAGAGCCAGCGCGCCTATTATCAACGAGATAAACAGCCTCGTCAAGATGCTTCGTGAGAGGGGTTGTTTGGCGGTGAAGGCGATGTAGCCGTGGGCCGCAGGCATTCCAAGACCCACAAACAGATAGCCTATGTAGAAGGCTGGAGCGGCTAACGGGAACGGGTTGGTCAACAGGTTCAACACAGCGCGCGGGCTTTCGACGGCTATCAAATGGGCTGCCGTGATTACCCCCACGAAGGGAAGCAGATAGAGGGTGTAGGTTGTCATCGACAGGAGAAGGCTGCTGTACTCGTTGTAGGTTTTCTGGTTCCTGACGATCAAAAGCCCTACCACGCCTATTGCTGAGAGTATACCTGTGAAGAGATAGAGGTAGGGAAGGACTGGGGTTTCCCATAGCGGTCTTTTTGAAGCGGCCATCAGCAGAATGCCTGCTTGCATGCCTGCCGGAAACGCTGAAAGCAGCCCGACGACCTCGAAGAATCTTCTGACAGGCTTGGCTGCTGTGGGCTTAATCCAAAACAACGTCGTGACCACGGACAGGATTACGAACGCCATGAGAACGGGCACGGTCCTCGACATCACCGATGTTCCGAGGGTTAGGAGGTTGAGGATGGCGTTAGCAGCTCTCTCAGGCCTTCCAAGCTCCGCGACCAGCGTAACCATTCCGACCACCGCTAAAGCAGCCGACAACGGGAAAACAACCCTGCAGACCCGTGCGTTTCTCTCCCAGTCCTTAAGGCTAAGGAGCGCTGCCACGATGAACAACCCGGCTGAAACTCCGAAGAGAAACTCCTCCAGTAGAATTGGCCAGTCCCAGCTGAATTGTCCAGCCACCATTTCTAGCCACCGCTCCGTTTGAGCAGTTGGTTCTTTCTCTCGCCGACCCACTTGACTATTCCTAGGAAGGCACCGACCATCAAGCCGGCGATGCCTATGGCGTTCATCTGCGAAACAAGCCTCTCAGTCCTCTCGCTTACCCGCTCTTTGTACACTTTCGGCAGACCCAGCTCTTCAGGCGGTCGCTTAAGTACGTATATGACGTTTGTTCCACCTACTTCTTCAATTCCGTACGTGAAGCCGCCTATCCTCTGGGCCTTCTCCCTCGCCATCCTGACTATCTCATCCCGCGGACCCCATTTGAGAGCGTCGGTTGGACATGTCTCCACACAAGCTGGCTCCAGCAGGTTCCATGTGCTGTATGGATGTATTTGCTTGACGCTGAACCGTGGTGATGCTGTGCTGCCTTCGAAGTCTCCTAAGGCCAGAGGCTTGTTAGCTATCCTGTCGGCGCAGAGAGTACATTTCTCTATGACTCCCAGATCTTCGTTGAGCCTTGGTACGTCGAACGGACATGTTTCTATGCAGTTTCTGCATCCTATGCAGAGGTCTGTTCTGACGACGACAGGGCCTTCGGGATATTTCCAGAGGGCTGTGGTCGGGCAGCCGTATACGCATGGAGCCTCGACGCAGTGCATGCAGCTGACGCGGGTGAACAGCCAGCTGAGCGTGTCCCCCTCGCCGAATTCGTCAAACTTCATCGTCAGCCAGGTATGAGCCTCGAGGTTCTGCGGGTTTGTGAAGCTTGTTATCGGCGAGCCTGCGTAGCCTGGAGCGCCTGTGGCAAGCTGTCTGCTCTCAAGCAGTTTGGGATGCTCCGCTATTTCGTACAGTGGTTCTCTCTCGTTCCATCGCTTGCATGCTACCTGGCAGGCTCTGCATCCGATGCAAAGGTCTTGGTCGAAAAGCATCGCCAAGCTGTTCGCTTTGACCTGTTCATAACTTCCAAAAGCTTCCTGCGCCATTTTTCTCACCTCACGCTTTCTCCACTTTCACGAGAGCTATCTTTGTCTCAGGCATGCCCGTCTCCTCATCCATGGCGTCTATCGTCAGCTTGTTTGTAATAGCCCTGTCCTGTCTATGAGGCCCTGCGAAACCGTAAGCCCACGGCATTGCGATGATCTCACGCAGCTTTCCGTTTATCACCAGCGGTCTCACCCTGTTGGTTACCAAAGCCTTCGCTATGACGGGGTCTTTGACGTTTCGCTTGGAGGTTATCTTCAGCTTGTCGCCTGTTTTCACGCCAAGCTTGTTCGCCAGCGAGGGGCTTATCTCGACGAAGAGCTCAGGCATGGTTTCAGCGAGCCATGGTATAGTTCTCGTCAGTATGCCTGTATGCTGGTGCTCCGTCATTCTGAAGGTTGTCAGGATTACGTCAAACCCTTCCTCGACCGTTCCTATCACCATTCCAGCCTCGGCCCTGTTTCCGGGATGATAGCCCTTGGGAGGCTCTATACCCAGCTCTTTGAAGTATGGATGGTCTCCAACAAGCGGCGGATACTGTTTGACAAGCTCCTTGTCAGGCGATTCAGCCGGCTCGTAGTAGCCTGGGAAACCTCTTCCTCTCCTGTTGTAGAAGCTTGAGAAGAACGTTGCTCTGTTGTTTGGTTTGAAGAAGTTGAAGCCGAGCGCTCGTAGTCCCCGTGGGTCCCTTGGCTCCTTGAGGTCGTACATGTTTCGCTGGTTGTCAGGCCAAGCCCATCCCCAGAACTTGTAAATCAGGTATCTTTGCGTGTATTCATCCATGAAGGACTTGTCCCTCATCGCCATTCTGTTTTCGCCGTTAGGCCCTACTATCCCTCTGTAGATGCGGACAGTTCTGTCTATCAGCTTCGAGACCTCAAAGGCGTCCGGCTCTGTGGTCAAGTCGTCTATGCTGGGCCCCGCTCGGCGGTCAGGCGGCCTAAAGTCCCAGAGCTCGTCGACGTTTTTGCCGTTGCTCAGCTTTCTCAGCTCGGCTAACGGTATTCCCTTGTCTCTGGCAAACCTCTCAGAAGGCAGGACTATCAATCCTCTTTTGCGAAGCCTCTTGAACAGCTGGTCGATGAACCAGAGGTCTGACTTTATTTCCGTGAAGGTTCTTCTCTGCGGGTCGTATGGATCTACAACCTTGCTGTTGTCCTGCAGCCTGTGCCGCCACTGTATGGTGTGGCCGGTGTTGGTTATGCTCCCGCTGTTCTCGTACTTGCTTGCGGCCGGTAGAACAATGTCGGCGAAATGCGCCGTCTCTGATAGGAACAGGTCCATGACTACAGTGAACACGCCTGGCGCGCTCAAGCCTCTTATGACTTGGCTGGCGTTGCCCACGGAGACAACAGGGTTCATGCCCTGGAGTATGATGAACTTTATCCTGCCCTGCTCCATTTCCCTGAAGTATTCTATGGTGGTCAGCCCGGGTTCGACGGGTACGTCTGATATCACTACCCCGTTGTCGGGGTCGTTTTCTGGGTAGGTGCCGATGAAGATCCCCCAGTTCATCTCAGCCTCTCTCCATGAGGCGTAGTGCCGTAGGTCTCCGACCCAGGCTATGCCCAGCGCCTGAGCTATCTCCGCAGCTGACTTGCCTTCCTTCACCAGGTTCTTGTACTTCTGGTATCTGCGGATGTCTGCCTCAGCTCCACCCGACAGTCTCTCACGCTCGCCTAAGGCTCCTGGAACCCTTCTATAACCCAGCCAAATGTGCATCAGATGGTTCATGTCGTTAGACCCTTGTACGTTTGTGATTCCTCTGAGGACGTTCGCTCCGCCTCCCGGCTGGCCCACATATCCAAGCAGGAGCTGGAGCTGGCCGAAAGCTCTGATTATCTGCGTGCCGCACGTGTGCTGTGTCGCCCCTATGCACCAGACAAACTGCCCAGGTCTATTCTTCGGGTCCGTGTATATCTTAGCCATCTCAACGAATTTCCAAGCCGGCACACCCGTTATCCTCTCAACCTCTTCCGGAGTGAACCTGCTGACATGTTCCTTGAGCTTGGAGAAGATCGAGTTGGGGTTTGTTTCCCAGTCCTCCAGAACTTCGCCGGTCTGTGCGTGTAGTGGTGCGTCGGTTCTCTCTTTGAGAAAAGTCCTGTCGTAAAGTCCGTTTTTGATGGCGTAGTTCATTATTCCCAGAACGATGGCTGCTTCGGTTCCCGGCCTAAACCATGCGAACATGTGGGCCTTGGAGGCTGTCCTGCCGAATCTGGGGTCGAAGACTAACAGCTTGCCGCCTTTCTCAATAGATTTTGACGTGAACTTGAACGCTTCAGGATGCTGCTCAGCATGGTTGGAGCCTATGTTGATGGTTACCTTGGCGTTCTGAAAGTCTATCGCGCTGTTGGTCATGACGCCGAAACCGTAGACATCAGCAAGCCCTGCAACTGTTGTGGAGTGGCATCTTCTAGCTTCGATGTCGCAGTTGTTGGTTCCCATCAGCATGGCGAGCATCCTACCTAGGTATGCTTCCTCGTTGCTGAGATAGTCGGTGGATATCCTTGCTATTGGTAGGGCGCGTGGATGAAGCTGCCACTGTTTGTCAGGCTCGTCAAGGTTTCTACCGCCTACCACCAGGTAGTTGCCCTTCGAATCGAGCCACGGCTTTTTAGCCTCCCACTCCCTATAGATTTCCTCATACTTTCTTATGATTATCTCAAATGCTTCCTCCCATGTGATAGGCTTCCACATTGGGTCTTCGTTCTCGCCCTTTCTCGGGTTCGTTCTAATCAGAGGCGTTCGCAGTCTAAACGGGTTATACTGCGGCAAAAGCATTATAGAAGCCTGACCTTTCGAGCACAAAGTTCCCTCGGTGTGCGGGGCTTCCAGGTCGGGGGCAATGTCCACCACCATTCCGTTTACAACAGTTCCTACAACAGTGCATCCGACGGCGCAGTAGGGGCAGACGCTTGGGATCTTCTGGCCTTCAACCAGCTTCGTCTTCGGAGGCGGCAGGGCTCTGGCAGGCTTGATGCTCAGAGCGGACAGAGAGATCCCCGAAAGGACTGTTGAAATAGCAGAGGCGGTGCTGAGAAAATCGCGTCTTTTTAGTTTAACCTCGGCAACCATTGTAATTATTTTAATATTTATGCATATTTATATAGCTTTTCATAATACACGGTTTTGAGCTGTCCGCAGGCCGTTTGAGGATGTTTAGCAGCTTAGTCAAGCATTTTGCCGAGCTGTTTGACGAACAGCAGTATGATGAAGACTAGGATTAGATGCCATAGCTTCAGGCCTAAGGGCAAGGAGATTTGAAGAGCGTCTGCGGGCATGCCGCTGTTTAACCTGTAGCTTGTGAGCCTGCCCCATGTGAGCGAGTGTGGGCCGGAGCCATAAAGCTCGAAGTACAACGCCTCGTTCACCTCCTCGCTGAACCAGTATTTTTTCCAAAGCGAACCGTTGACCAGCTCCTCCACGAGGTAGGTGACGTGGGGAACGTCGGCAACCGTTATAGTGCCGTTTTCAACAACCTTTATGACGCGGTTTGAGTTCTCGATTTTTCTGGTATCCTCCTCTCGCGTTGAAACCGTAATCCAAGCGTTAAAATCCTCCGCCACAGAATATCCCTTCGCAAACGATTCAGGCCTTGCTATGACCGGTGGTTTGTAAACTATCTCAGTGGTTCTGTCAGCGGACTTGTCCCTGATCGTGGTTTTTACGAGAAGCGACCCGCCCACAAGATAGTTGTGATAGACGTAGAAAGGATTTTCCGTGACTGTTTTGTAGCATAACCCCGCTTCGCAGTATTCGATAGCCTCAACAGCTACCCTCTCGTTGTAGATGACCGGCTCTATGCTGACAGGCCCGGCCGAGTAGACGGTATACCACCATTCCGAGCCCAAGCCTGTTGAAGGCTTTGGAGTAAAAGCATACACAGCCATGTGAATAACGATCACCGCGGCCAAAACAAGCATGGACATGTTTAATGGGCCGAGTCTCTTCACGAGCGACGGAAGCCATGCCAACGCAGACTACCTGCTTGAAAACTCCTTCATCTGTTTTTCGAGGCTTTCAATTACGTCCATCGTCCGCATTCCCTTGGCAGCAGCCTCTCTCGCAAGCTCTATAGCCATCAAGTAGTGTCTGGTGAAGCTCAGCGAGTAGGTCTTCTCGTTGTGTTCGGGGCAGAAGACGCCGTGTCCATCATACTTGGCGCATCGAACGCAGACAGCTCTGTGGCAGTGGCAGCAAACCCCCACAGATTCCGCATCACGGTGAAAGTAGCATCTCACAAGCGCCATCTCTGTCTAAAAACTATATATGGCTTTAGCATCTACTGTAAACGCGGCCATTTTTGTCACGTAACGCTGTGTTTATATATGTTTGAGGCTGCGACACACGTGTGGAGAATCTGGATGTTATAGCGGCTAGGTTGAAGCGTCTTGAATCCCAGTATGAGTTGGTTAGGTTCTTGAAGGTTGTCATAGCGTTGAGGAACGAGGTGTTGCAGGATGTTGATGCGAAGGAATTTGTCATGGAGGGGTTTAACGAGCGTGTCGCCAGCAATGTAGCACGGGGGGAAAGGCCTTTTCTCGACGACGAGGTTCTGAACAAAATAAACTATAGAAAATACAGCGAAACTCTTCTGAAACTGTTGGAAGGTTTGAGGGCTGCGGGGTTGGGGGATGGAGTCCTCACATATTTGATAAACAGTTTGTCAACAGAGCCGGATTTCTCGAAGAAGTTTCTCCGCAGTGTTTTGCTTGGTGAAAAAATGGGTGAGCAGCTTTCTATGGTCAGCCTCGACGTGTTTCGAGTCTTAGCTCTCGCGCCCTTGCACAAAGTTTTGAAGGCAGTCAACAAGCTGAACTCCAGGCTTGACGCGGCTGTGTTCGTCAGAGGATGTTTGACATGCGGCTCGCCCTATTCTTTGGCCGTGTACAGGAGCGGGTTTAAACATCTTGTTTGTGCAGTTTGCGGGAACGTTGTACGCGTCGATTTCTTCTACTGCCCCAACTGCGGAAGCACCGACCCGAAAAGCATGAGGTTTCTAGCCTCGGAAGAGGAGCCTTTTCTACAGCTTGACGTTTGCGACCGCTGCAACACCTACCGTAAAGTCATCATCCAAGACATCATAGGCGTCGAAATTGACGACCATCTCCTGCTTGAAGCTGTTACAAAAGACCTCGACGCGCTCGCTGCAGATTTACTGAAGAAGGATTAGAAGTCTTCGAGGCCGACGACGGCTTCGCCGCCGAAGAATATGCCGAAGTCAAGGTTGACGTGCACGTCTTTTTCACCTATATTCACTTCGGCGACTTGGTAGCATTCGTAGAGTTGGGGATGTTTTGCTTTGATGGTGAGTGGTCCGTGCCCGGCGCGGACTTTGAAGACCGCCATGCCCGAGCTGTCTGCTACGCCTGTCTGGCCGTCGCTGAGATAGACTACCGCGTTGGGGACAGGGTTTGGAACACCTGTTACGTCATCCAAGGTTATGCATACGAAAACTCTGACCTCGACAAACTCTCGTTTGCCGTCTCGCGGGATGTAGCGCCCACGTATCTCCATGGGTTCTGTCGAGAAGTTCGGGTTGACATACAGTTTGACGGGGTCTGGGGTTAAGTATCCTTCAACCGCTCCCCAGCTCACAACGTATATCCCAGGCTTTGTTATCATCAACTCCGCCGAGCCGTCGCCCATCTTTTTGCCCTCTAGGTATATCTCGCCTAAAGCAGGTTCGTTAACCACTTTCACGAGAACCGAGGTCTCGACAACTTCTATCTCTGTCTCAGCTTCCCCAAGCAGATAGCCTTGCTTAGCCGCGGAGATTCTGACCTTCGCCTTGCACGGGCTGAATGAGTAGAAGTATCCGTACGCCTTGCCGTCTGGCCCTGTTTGCGTGCTGGACCGGATGTCTATCACGCCGTCCGATGTTTTCCAGGCGATGTTGCAGTCGGGAAGAGGGGCGCCGCTGTCGGCGTCCACAGCAGCAACGGATATCGTGCATACACGCGGTTCAACGTATGTGTTAGCGGCGTAGACAACCGGTTTACTCAGCTCGACCTTGAGTTTAATCTGCTTGGGTTTCTCGACGTTGGCGTTTTTCTGCGACATGTTGATAGTTCTCCGGGCAGGTGGAAATAAACGTTTCCATGACTAAACCAAATCTGCTTTGATGTTTTCAGATGTCCCCGATTATGTTTCCTGTTTCGTCTACCGCATGGTAGCCGGGCAGCGTTTTCTCCAGTGTTTCAGCGAACTTTTTCGACGAAAGTGTTTCCATGAATTTTTTGACATGTGGTTTGTCAATTCTCTGCTTGGAGACGGCGAAGTCGAACATTTCATCGGCTATCGGGATGAAGTCGAGCCCGTAGTGTTTTGCTATGGCTTCCAAGGTTATTCCCACGTCGGCTCTTCCATGCGCCACCGCCGCCGCAACACCTGTATGGGTTCTGGCCTCGTAGTCGTATCCCCTGACCTGTTTAAACGGTTCTTTGACGCCCAGCTCGGCTAGCCTTACGTCGAGCAACGCCCTTATCCCAGAGCCTCTAATCCTGTTGACCATCATAACGTCCTCTCTCAGCAGGTCTTGGAAGGAGTGGATTTTGAGCGGGTTTCCCTTCTTCGTGACAAAGCCTATTCTTCGCGCGTATCCTCTTACGACAACGGCTTTGCCTTTGAGGCTGAGTTTCTCCAGCATGTGAAGGTTATAGTCGCCGGTTTTCTCATCGAGAAGATGCGTGCCGGCGATGTCCGCCTCCCCGCGTTTGACAGCATACCATCCTGCGACAGAGCCCACGTTCACAACCTTCGTCTCAAGCAGACCGGCCATCTCCAGCAGGATGTCTATGCCGGGGCAGTGGCTTCCTATTATTATGAGGTCTGCGGGCTTTAATCTGTCTGAGAGAAGGCTGACGTCAACCTCCTCGCCCTCGTCGAGAAACTCCCTGTTTTCAGCCACTTCAACCACGCCGTCGGCAACCGACAAGACATACGTGGAGCCCGAGTGCCCGAGCAAGGGGTATGCGACGTTGTAGCCGCCCGTAGTCACTATTTGGACGGGTATCATGTCCAGCTTTCCCTTCCCAGCCTCAACCTTGAACGGCAGCCTGGCTCTCACCGTCTTCGACGTCGACAAAGTTATGCCTGACATACGCATGACTATGGGCTTGACGAGCTTCATGAAAACCATCATAGCCGATAGGGGGAATCCCGGTAGGCCGAACAACAGCTTTCCACCAGCTACGGCTACGGCTGTCGGCTTGCCTGGCCTGACTTTTAGGCCGTGGACGAGGACCTTGCCGTTGCTCAGCTCATTGAAAACCCTGTAGACCATGTCGCCGAAGCCTGCCGAAGTGCTTCCCGACGTAACGACAACATCGTAGCCTGTTTTGAGAGCCATGCCTATGCGTTCCAGCATAACCTGGTAGTCGTCGGGGAGGATGCCGTGGAAATCGGCTTGAGCACCTGCTTCCGCGAGCATGGCTGTAAGCGTCGGACCGTTTACGTCGTAAACTTTTCCAAGCTCAAGCTGTTTCCCCGGCTCAACCACCTCGTTCCCCGTGGAGAAGACGGCTGCCTTTACCTTCCTGTAGACGGGAACCTCCTCAATCCCTACAGACGTCAGCACGGCTATCTCCCGCGGGGTTATCAAACTGCCTTTTCTGAGTATTATGTCGCCGACCGAGATGTCGGACCCGGCCTGAGCTATGTTCTCGGCGGGAGAGACAGGTCTGAAGACCTGAACCGTGTTTTCGGAGGTTTTTTTGGTGAACTCGACCATTACGACGGCGTTGGCTCCGCGAGGAATGACCGCGCCCGTCGCTATCTCTACGCATCCTCCGCTTGTTACGGAGCCTTCGTAGACATGGCCGACCTCGGCTTTCCCGACAACCTTCAGAGCCACAGGCGTCTCTTCCGTTGCGGCGTAGGTGTCTGACGCTATGACCGCGTATCCGTCTACCGTTGACCTGTCGAAGGGTGGTGCAGCGGTTTTGGCGACAACGTCTTCCGCAAGCGTCCGTCCCAGAGCCTCGCCCACCTTCACCAGCTCCACGCCCAGCGGCCTAACCCCGTTCAAGGCTGCTTCTATCATCTCCAAAGCTTCTTCGACGCTGACCAAGTTGTGGAAGACTGTGGCCAATGTGTTCACCGGTTTTCAATCATGTTGCAGAAGCTGCACCTCCACCATCTGGCCCTCGTCATAGCCTTCAACTTCCTCAGGCACGACAAGCAAAGCATTAGCCTTCGTCAGCGTTGATAGAAGGCCCGAGCCTGTCAGCATCAAAGGCTCGACGACAAAGCCGTTAAGCGTTTTCTCGACTCTGACGCGGACGAAAAGCCGTGACGCCGTATGGTTTGCAACACGTCTAGTCAGCCTACCCCTGACCAGGCAGGGGCCCATGCCCATGTGGCTGTACATCATGTCTATGACTGGTTTGACGAAAAGTTGGAAGCCTATCAAAGCCGAGACAGGGAACCCTGAGAGCATGAAGACGGGTTTTCCCTCGACTATTCCGGCTCCGGTCGGCTTGGCAGGCCTTATCCTGACACCGTGGAACACTACGCCCGGTTTTCCAGCCTTGTTGACCGCGTCGGGAACTATGTCTCTTTCGCCTATGCTTGTCCCTCCTGTGACAATGACGATGTCTGAGAGTTTCACGCCCTCCGCTATCTTGGACGCGACAAGGTTTACGTCGTCTTCGACCGTGCCGAGGTCTACGGGAATACATCCGCTCTCCTGTATCAGCGATTTAAGCATGGGTTTGGAGCTGTTTACTATCTGGTCTTCTCGAGGAGGCTGGCCTGGTTCGACGAGCTCGCTGCCTGTGCTCAGGACGCTGACGTGGAGCTTCTTGTAAACAGGGATTTTGACGATGTTGAGAGACGCTAAAGCTCCTATGTGCCAAGACTTGATTCTCGTTCCTCTGCCGACAACAAGCTCGCCCATCCTGAAGTCCTCACCCGTCCGTGAAACGTTTTGCAGCGGATGAACCTGGCGGAAAACCTCAACGTATCCGTCTCCAGTTTTTTTACAGTACTCGGCCATGACGACTGCGTCGGCTCCTTCGGGAACCGGTGCCCCCGTGTAGATTTCAACAGCCTGCCCAGAAGATATCGCTGGAACTATGTCTTTCCTCATTCCCGTGTAAGATGTGCCGACGAGCTTCATGTTCACGGGGTTTGTAGGAGAGGCTCCGAAGGTGTCCGCTGCTTTGACGGCGTATCCGTCGACGGCGCTCCTGTCAAACGGTGGAACGTCGGCAGGCGAAAAAACGTCCTGCCCGCAAAACCTGTCCAAACACTCCTCCAACCCGACATACTCCACCTCGGGATTTTGCAGCGTCAGCTTTTCAACAAGCATTGAAAAAGCCTCCTCAACGCTGGCAAGAGCTGGAAAACCAGACATCTTCCTACGACTCAAATCTTCTGAATGCTTTCAGGCTGTCGGCTGATTTAACCTTTTCATAGAAGATTAAGGACTTTATCCACTTCTCTGATACCTTAGGCCTGTATGTTGGGAAGCATGTGTTGAACTGTTTTATCCTCCTCTTGAGCTTGCTGAACCAAGACTCTATCGTGTTCCTCC
>JAWBJZ010000001.1:0-59356 GCA_038832005.1 Candidatus Caldarchaeum sp. | reverse complement strand
GGCTCAAGGATATGGCGTCGGGGCTGGTGCAAAGCCCCTTAGGAATATTTCTCAACAACCTAGCCGCGTCTTTGCTGATGATGGTGCCTGCGCTGGGCATCGGGTTAGCTGCGTATATAGTCTACCAAACGGGGCTTGTGATTGCAGCTATCTCAGCCTCGTCCAGAATACCAGCTGTCTTCTCTCTTCTCGTCCCGTTCGTAACCCTGTACGGGTTCGTAGAGATGCTCGCCTATGGTTTCGCGGTCTCCGAAAGCTTCTACCTTGCGTCGGCAGCTGTGAGAAAAAGGTTCGGCAGAGAGCTCAGAATACTGCCTTTCGTGGTCGCGGTGGTTGTGGGGTTGCTGGCCTTGGCGGCCGTAATCGAATGGTCTTTAATCGCCTTCTTCCAAAGGTTTTCACCGAGCTAGCGTATACAGCAAACGGCCCATCAGGTCGCCTGCGAATATGTTGAGGAAATATCCTGCTGTGAAAAAGACTAGCAAAGGTATGCCGGGGGTTATCCACATGTCGTCCTGCTGGACGCCGTTGAACCCCTCTATCGACACTTTGAAGCAAAACTTTCTGACGCCGTTTTCGGTCTTCTCCACGGGACTCCAAAACATCTTCCCAGCGGATTTCCTGACGCGTACTCCTATGAAGCATGCCGCCATTTTTCTAAGCCTGCTCTCCATCTCAAACCCTTCAAAGATCCTGTCACCTTTCAACAACCTGTAAAAATTGTAAACACCAAAGGATATTGGAAGCGATGCTGACAAAAGCATGCCGTTGGTCAAAACCGTCAACGCGTTGAAGCCATGCAGCTGAGGAGGGACAGAAACGTAGGGCTGGACTAGACATATCGTTATGAGGGCTTTGGCGTCAGCCCCTCCGTAAAGACCGGCAAAATAGAGGCCGAACGCCACTGCGGCAGTAACTCCAACTGCTAAGCCATAGCTGAAGAACGTTTCGAAGCCGGAGCCAAAGAAATTGATAAGGTTCAGGGTTGCGCCGACCGCCGATGGAATAACCCAAACCTTATCGTCAACCTCACGGGTTTTAACGTCAAGGTAAGAGGCGTAGAGAAGCGTTACGGTGTTTATCAGCGTGCTCCAAGGCTCCATCTTATTTATGGCCAGATGCCAAGATAGTTTATAGCTTCTACCACCCTGTCTACTGCAAGTATCATAGCCCCCTGTCTCATCGTGACTTCGTGTTTTCTCGACCTTTCCACCACGTCTTTGAAGGCTTTAACCATCTTAGCCTCAAGCTTAGCGTTAACTTCCTCAAGCGTCCAGCTCTCCCTCTTCAGGTTCTGCACCCACTCAAGGTAGCTGACCGTAACCCCGCCTGCGTTGGCCAGTATGTCAGGGACTACCACAATCCCCCTTTCCTTCAAAACCCTGTCACCCTCGGCGGTGGTGGGGCCGTTTGCCCCCTCCACAACTGCGAAGGCATCCAGCTTCTCAGCCACCTGCTTCGTTATCTGGTTCTCCAGCGCTGAGGGTATCAGTATGTCGCAGCTCGTCGTCAGCAGCTCCTCGTTGCTGAGCTCTTTCGCGCCGTCAAATCCTACGACGGAGCCTGTTTTGTTCTTGTGCTCCAGCACCTTGTGGGGGTTCAAACCTCTTGGGTCATAGATACCGCCCTTAGAATCGCTGACCGCAACTATTTTGGCACCGTATTCGTCGTAAAGTATCCTGGCCGCGTTGTAGCCCACGTTGCCGAAGCCTTGAATCACTATCTTCGCATCCTTTAAAGGCTTGTTGAATGCTTTGGCCAACTCCCTTGTCGTTATTACGACACTTCTCGAAGTTGCGTCGAGGCGACCTAAGCTTCCGTAAAGGCTTAAAGGCTTTCCTGTAGCCACCTCAGGAGTCAAAACACCTTTCATCTGGCTGTAAGTATCAACCATCCAAGCCATCGTCTGAGCATCCGTGTAAACGTCAGGGCCTGGAATGTCCATGTAAGGCCCTATTATTTCATATATCATCGACGTATATCGGCGTGTGATTCGCTCAAGCTCGTTTTTCGAAAGCTCTTTGGGGTTGCATGCCACGCCGCCTTTCGCACCCCCGTAAGGCAAGTCGACCACGGCACATTTCCACGTCATCAACATCGCCAAAGCAGTTACCTCGTCAACGTCAACCGTCGGATAGTATCGTATCCCTCCCTTGTAAGGTCCTCGCGCGTTAGAGTGCTGAACACGCACGCCGGAGAACACTTTCAACGAGCCGTCGTCCATCTTAACTGGAACAGATACGATGACAATCCTCTTAGGTTTCTTCAAAAATTCCCTGATTCCAGGGTCGAGGTTCAGATGGTCTGCAGCTTCTTCAAAAGCTTTTATCGCATTAGAGAGAAAAACAGCCCCGCTGCTCACGGTATTAGTTGTTCACTTCACAATAAATACGTTGATGAACAGGCGGCGAACTGCAGCTGTAGCTTGGCGGCCGCGGGAGTGTTTCATGCTCCGAAGCCTTCCAGACTAATCTGTTTAGCCGGGTCCCGGTAAATTTTTCAGTTACGGCTTGAAATAATTAAAATTCATCCCAGGGTAAACCCTAACTATGGAGATAAAGCCGGTGGGTGAGCGAAAATTTCTCCTTCTGAGCTGGTCGGACGTCGAGCACTACGTGGACAAGCTGGAAAGCCTGATAGCCGGTGACGGATATACCGTAGACACTTTGGTCGGCGTCCTTAGGGGTGGGATGATAGTTGCAGACCTTCTGTCAGACCTTCTGGGCGTGAGGGAAATCTATGTTGTTGGCTGCAAGTCCTACACGGGGACGATGGGAGGCGAGCTTAAACTATATCATGACCTGCAGCTGGCGGACCTCAAAGGCAGGAACGTGCTGCTGGTAGACGATGTGGCTGACACGGGTGCGACATTAGACGCGGCTGTCAACAAGGTCCTCAAACCACGGCAGCCCAGCAGACTCAAGACGGCAACGTTGTTGACGAAGCCTTGGAGCAGCGTGAAACCCGATTACACCGCCGACCACACGGATGCGTGGATCATCTTCCCATGGGAGAGAATGGAGACTGTGAAAACTGTTGGAAAACTTTTCGTCGAAAAAATGGGCTTTGACCAAGCTTTGGCAGAGCTGGCGGCCATTTCAAGGCTGGCCGAGCATAAGATAGCCGAGTCCATAAAAAATTTCAACCCATAGCAATGCCCTAAACGTTCAGCATACAACATCAAAAAATAGAGGTTGTTTGTGTTGTGGATGAATAATTTTCATCATGGTGGGCTGCACGGGCAGAAGCAGCAGGGACAGACCATACACCTCACCCCCATAAACAACACTTTCTCAGCGAGATTTATTGACTAGCCACAGCAAAGGCATGTAGCAGTCACGCTTCATCCCTCCCACCTTCTATACCGCAGCATTTATTGACTACGTGTCTGAGCACATCGCACGACGGACTTAATAAAAGGACGTAACCTCTAAAAGCAGGTCTGAAAGGATGGCTGGAAAGGTTTACGCCGAGGTTTACGGCTGCTCAGCAAACCAGGCCGACGGCGAGATTGCTTTAGGCCTGCTGAAGACCCGGGGATACGAGGTCGTGGACAGTCCCGAGAAGGCCGACTACGTCGTTTTGGTGACTTGCGCCGTTAAGAAACCTACCGCCGACAGGATGGTGCACAGGATTAGAAGGTTCTCAGGACTGGGCCGGAGGCTTGTTGTGGCAGGATGTATGGTTACTGGGGAGAGTGAAAGAGTTAGGAAGGCGGCGCCTCAAGCGGTACTGGTGCCGCCTCGAAGTATAACGGAGATACATGCAGCTGTTGAGGGAGAGGTTTTCAACGGCGGCGGGACCAAGCTTGGTTTGCCACGGGTTAGACGCAACCCCGTCGTCTCCATAATACCTGTTTCTGAGGGATGTAGGTGGAGCAGGTGCAGCTTCTGCATAGTTCCCAACACAAGACCAGGCTTCGAAAGCTATCCTGTCAGAATGGTTGTGGACGAGGTAAGAAGAGGTTTGGGCGAGGGCTGCAGAGAGTTTTGGCTGACTAGCCAGGACATGGGAAGCTACGGCATGGAGTCGGGGAGAAACCTTCTGCCAGAGCTTCTGGAAGCCGTCAACGACGTTGAAGCCGACTTTTACGTGAGGGTAGGCATGATGAACCCTATCTACCTCAAGCCAATCCTCGATAAGCTGGTAAAAGCTTTCAGCAGAGATAAGATCTTCAAGTTCCTCCACCTGCCCGTGCAGTCGGGCTCGGACAAAGTTTTGAAGGAGATGAACAGAGGCCATTTCACGAAAGTTTTCCTTGAGGTTGTTCGGAAATTTAGGGAGCGTATTCCAATGCTGACGCTCGCTACGGATATAATAGTGGGCTATCCCACTGAGACAGAGGATGATTTTGAGCAGACGTTAAAGCTTGTGGGGGACGTTAGACCCCACGTGGTTAACATTTCACGATTCTTTCCACGCCCCAACACCCCTGCCGAAGGGCTGAAGCCTTTACCCCATAACGTGGTCTCTCAAAGGGTATCGGTGTTGAAAGGATTGGTCGAGGAGCTGCAGCTAAGGCTCAACGAGGAATGGGTAGGCTGGTCGGGGAGAGCTTTGGTCGACGAGGTTGGCAAAAACGGCTTAATGGTTGCAAGAAACACTGCCTACAGACCCATAGTCCTGAACACCAGAGAAAACCTTCTGGGCAGGTTTGTCAACGTAGAGATAGTGGACGCCGAGAAGACGTATCTTAGAGGCCGGCTTGCCGCTGTCTTCTAGCCGCCGGCCTGTGGCATAGGCCCCTCGACTACGGTGACCGTTCCAATCATCCATGGATGCGGGGTGCAGTGGTATGGATAAATGCCAGCCCTCACAAACGTGAAAACCCATCTCTCCCCCGCTCCAAACAACCCGGAATCAAACAACCCTTGGTCTGAGGTAACGGTGTGGGCGACGTTCACCTTCTCGTTGTTAACCCATATCACCGTGCTGTTGAAGCCCGCCAGAACTTTCACGCTTGCGGGCGAATAGGTCTCGGTGGCGCTTGGGTCGAAGGAGCCGGGCAGAATAATTACCGTTACGTTATACGGCGTCGGGCCCGCCGCCCCAACCACCTCTTTTTTGGCGAAAGGCCCTATCTCAAGCGACGCTGAAACAAGGACGAAAGAAACGAGTCCAATTCCGACGAGAGTGAACACGTATGCTTTGGCTCCAGACAGCTGGGGAAGACCGCCCCTGAGAAGCCCTATTGGAAGCATTACGAGGCCCAAGGCCAGCACGAAACCTGAAAACTCGGCAAGAGGCCTCATCGTCTCTGAAATGCCTGAAAAAGGAATGAACACACCCGCTACTCCTATGACTATGAAGAGGACTGCGACGGCCAGAAGCGTTTCGTCCATGTGCCATGAACTTGAAAAGCCGATTTTTAAAGCCTTTGACCGCTAACCCCCAGATGATTTTAACCTTTCGCGCGCATGCATGCTGTCAAGGCTGCACAAGGTTTAACCGCTAAACCAATGCCCACAAGCATGCTGTGAAGCAGGCCTGTGCGGTGTCTCATGACCACGACAACAACAGGATAAGGCCGCGCGACGCTGTCGCTCCGCATGCGTTTAAATAATTTTCCGCTGCGGTATGGATGGCGGAAGTTGATGAGGGTCTCCGTCTTAGGCGGTACGGGTGGTCTGGGTTTTGCCGTTGCGCTGCGGCTTGCAAAAGCGGGTGTCGAGGTTGTGATTGGGTCTAGGCAGGCGGAGAAAGCCGTTAAGGCAGCCACACAGATTCTAACCATTCTCGGCGACGCTCGGGTCTACGGCAGAGTAAACCATGAAGCCGTCGAAGGATGCGATGTTGTTTTCTTCACGATACCTTACGAGGCGGTTGACGAAATAGCTCGGAGCGTGGCGCCATCCCTACAGCAGGGATGTCTAGCCGTCTCCTGCATCGTCTCCATGAGCGAGAATGGGGTTTCTTCAGCCGAGTTTTTGGCCAGCAGGCTTCCGAGCTGGGCTAGGGTTGTAGCCGCGCTTCACACTGTGAGCGCCTCGGCTCTGATTGACGTTGACAAACCGCTCAACATGGACACGTTTATCTTCGGAGACAACAGCGAAGACAAGAAAACCGTGGCTAGGCTTTTGTCTGTCGTTGAAGGGCTCCGCCCAGTAGACGGAGGGCCTTTGAAGAACTCACGCTACGGAGAGGCTTTCACAAGATTCTTGATGGGTGTCAACAAGAGATACGGCGTCGGAAACGCAGGTATAAGGGTTACTGGGTTGGCTGACGAGGCTGTGTGGAAGAGGTGGGGTAGATGAAGCCTTCACCGCACATCTTCAGAGCCTACGACGTCAGAGGTGTGTATGGGAAAGACCTCGACGAGGAGGTCGCCTACAGGATAGGCAGGGCTTTCGGAAAAATAGCTGGCGGAAAAATCATAGTCGGAAGAGACGTGAGGCTCAGCGGCAAACAGCTTTCAACAGCGTTGATCGAGGGATTGAATGATTCAGGAGCGGATGTTCTTGACGCGGGGGTTTGCACGACTCCAGCATGCTATTTCGGCGCACGTCATTTCAACGCATCCGGCGGAGTGATGGTGACTGCAAGCCACAACCCAAAGGAGTGGAACGGCTTCAAAATGTTTCTCGGAGACGGCGAAACCGTCTCGGAAGGCGCTGGCATGGAGGAGATACGTGACATGGTTATCAACGAGAAGTACGGCCCAGTGGCGAGAAAGGGCAGCACGTCTCAGGTAAACCTGCTGGAAGTCTACGGCAACTATCTCTCCAAACGTTTTCCACGCATGCCGGGGCTCAGGATGGCTGTAGACCTGAGCGACGGCTCCGCAGCGCTTGTGGCTCCACAGGTTCTAAGAAGCCTAGAGATAGACTTTAAGGTCTTAAATGACATCCCTGACGGATTCTTCCGCGGACATGACCCGGAGCCGACTGATAAAAACATCGAGCCGTTGAGAAGGCTTGTTGTCGAACAGGGCTTTGACATGGGTGTTGCTTTCGACGGAGACGCCGACAGAGCGGTCTTTGTGGACGACAGAGGAAGGTTGCTCAACGGCGACGTGGCCATGGCCGTGCTGCTCAAAACATACAACACAAGAGGCGTCATCGTCTACGATGTCAACTCGTCAACGGCCTTGAAGGAAGTGGCTGAAAGGCTTGGGTTTACGCCCGTGGAATGGAAGGTTGGAAGAGCTTTTCTCCATAGAAAAGTCAGGGAGCTTGGCGCTGTTCTTGGTGGCGAGAAAAGCAACCATCTCTACTTCGGCGAGCTCGGAGGAGACGACGACGCATTGTACGCCGCCCTCAAGATGGCGGAGCTGCTTCACACAACCAGACAGCCGTTGTCAAGACATGTTGACGAAATCCCCTCGTACCCAACCACGCCCATACTGGTCTATGACTGTCCCGACAGTATCAAGTTCAAGGTTGTGGAGAAGATTGGGAAGAGGCTCGGGCAGATGGGGTTCAGGATAAGCAGTTTGGACGGCGTAAAAGCATACGTCGACGAAGGCTGGGTGCTCATCAGAGCCTCCAACACGATGCCGCAGATAAAGATGTCGGTGGAGGCGAAGACCGTCGAAAGTCTTGAAAAGCTGAAGAGCCTTGGCGAACGTTTAATACTCGAGGAGGTGGCAGCAAAGCCGGAGGCTTGAACTGGTTTCAGGAGCTGGCTGTAACATATGGGCCGGTAGGCGTGTTCACGGTGTCTCTTCTGGGTAGCTTGGTGCCTTTTCTGCCGGTTCCATATCTCTTCGTGGTTGTTTTGCTCAGCGAGACGGTTGACCCCTTGGTTCTGGGGCTGGCCTCCGGGCTGGGCGGCTCGTTCGGAAAGATAACCTCATACCTCCTTGGAAGGCTCGGCTACCGTTTCCTCGGCCAAGAAGGTAAAAACAGGATGGATGCGTTGAGGGAGCTCATCGGAAGATATGGGGACATCGGCGTGTTCGTCTTCGCACTCACGCCGCTCCCAGACGACGTCTACCTCATTCCCGCGGGAATGGTTAAGCTGAACTTCTGGAGATTCTTGCTAGCAAACACGTTGGGCAAGCTCATCCTTTCAACCGCTGTAGCGTACATGGGAAAAACATACTTCTACTACTCGCAGCTGTTCCTCGGCGAAGCCACTTTGGTCTCCACAGCGGTAGCCATAGTAGCCATGACCATCATAACGATACTGCTTCTCAAGGTCAATTGGGAGCTGGCTCTAAAAATCATAAGAGAATCGGGCTGGAAGGGAATCATACGAAACCTAAGCTCCCTGTTCACGTAATCTGGGGTAGACGTTTTCTGGCTAGACCTGCGGTAAATTGATGGATGTTTTCATTTTCTCGAGAGCTTGATGACCTATTCGCAATATTGTGGCTTCGTCAAACAGCCTTCCAGCAATCTGCATTCCAACCGGCAGCCCTTCTGACGAAAGACCTGCTGGTATTGTAATCGCAGGAATGCCCGCTAAGTTGTACAGCATGGTCTGGCTTGTCAGAGCCGTGTAAACATCCATTTTTTCGCCGTCGATTTCGACAGACTCCTCGCCTTTTTTGACAGCGGTTATGGGTGTGGTTGGTGAGATTATCGCACGGTAGCTATCGAGTGTTTTCAGGATTATGTTCTTTAACGCTGACATTTCCTTTAACGCCTTTATGTAGTCGACGGCCGTGATCCTGCTTCCTTTCCGCAGAGCTTCAGCTACATCGCGGCCGTAATCTCCTTCACGCGTAGTAAGGAGTTTGTCGTGGAAGGCCGCCGCTTCGGAAAGCATTATCGTGCTCCAGCAATCCTTAACCTGCCTAGCGTCAAGCTCAACTTCCTCAACGGTGATCCCGAGGCTTTCCAACACCCCGACGAATTGTCTGAGCCTGCTCATTACTTCACGGCTGACGGGCTTAACCTCCCCCAGCATGCAGACTTTCAAACCCTCAACGCTTCTCTCTAGCTCAGCTAGATAGTCGTGTACTTCAACGTAGACGCTTGACTCGTCTTCGGAATCATAGCCCGCGACCATTCTCAAGACGATGGCAGCGTCTCTGACCGTCTTAGCCAGGATCCCGATATGGTCTAGGCTCCAGCTCACTGGGATGATGCCATGCTTACTGACTCTCCCATATGTCGGTTTCAGGCCGACGACTCCGCATAAAGCTGCGGGAATCCTGACCGAACCGCCTGCGTCTACCCCGAGGGAGAAGGCCGCGAGACCTGCTGCGACGGCGGCTGCCGAGCCACCGCTACATCCTCCAGCCAAGTATTCCGGGTTCCAAGGGTTGAGGACAGGGCCGTAATGCGGGTTAAAGCCTGTGACACCGATTCCGAATTCATCCATGTTGTTGGTTCCTATTATAACCGCTCCAGCTTCCCTCAGCTTTCCCGTGACCGTAGCATCATGTTCTGCAACGTTTTCGGCAAGTATTCTGGAGCCTGCGGTACACCTAACCCCCTGGATTTGTATGACATCTGCTAGGGAGACTGGTATTCCATGCAGCGGCCCTCTATACCTGCCGGCCCTTATCTCCTTCTCAGCATCGGCCGCCATGCCGAGGGCCCGCTCCTTCAAGACGGTGATGAAGGCATTGTAAGTCCGGTTTGTTTTCTCAACCCTGTCAAGTATGCGGCTGACAACCTCGGTCGGCGTCAGCGAGCCTGACTGTATTTGAGCGGCCAAACCCGCTAGCGTAAGGCTTTCGCCCCTCATTCATGCTGGAGCAACAGGCATCATAATTTAGCTGTTGTCAAGCTTCTGTTTAAATTAAGGATGATGGCTGTGTGTTTGGTTTGGAGGCTAGATTTTTTGTGGAGGTAAAGGTTGCCGAAAAGGCTTTGAAGACGGATCCGGAGGTGCTCGAAGCTATCAAGGGCGTGGTGAAGGGTAAGATGCTGTCTAGGATGAAGAAAGAATACGTCGAATGTCCGATGGATGGTTCGAAGATTGCTTTCCTAAGCTGCTTCGTGTGTGTCAGCCATATAAGAAGGGTAAGGGGCGTCGTCCACTGTGCTGGCGTTGAGAGGAAGGTGAGAGTTTGAGCCGTTCACCTCTACTCTTCTCCGGCTCCCTAGTGTTTCTGTTCGGGGTTTTCATGACGGTGGCCGGCCTACCTTTCTCATACATCTTTGTTTTCTCAGGGCTGATAATGGTTGGGCTGGGTTTTTTCCTGAAACCACCTCAGTCAGTGGAGCCGGATGCTGGGAAAAAGTTTTGCTGGTACTGTTACGAGCAGATACCGGTTGACGCAGGCATCTGCCCCTACTGTAAGCTGAAACAATAGCAAGCGCTCACGTCTGAATAACCCTTATTTTCTCACCGGCGTAGAAAGCTTTCACCAACTCCTTTCCATGTTCGGATTTTTTCCTAACGGTTACTACGCCGTTCCTTCCCACGGTTGCTGAGAAAATGTATTTGTCGCCGGCATAGATGCTGACGCGTTTTCCCGCGTTTTCAGCTCCGACGATGATGCGCAGGCTGTTGCCGCTCTCCGCCACCTCTGAATTAAGCTCTCTGCCTATCGTCATTATCTTGGGCTCTATGTCGAGCGAGACTCCCAGCTCCTCCTCCAGCCTGTTAACCGTCTCGCCTTTCCGTCCGATAATTTTAGGAAGCACCTCTCTGTCTACTTTCACCAAAACCTTGTTCTTGCTAACCGCCTTGACCTCAACATCTTCGTCAAACCTCTTCAAAGCATCCCTAACCTTCCTCTCCACCTCCTCAAGACTTTTACGCAGCTCTTCGGAGACTTTCCCCACGGGGATTATGACATTCTCCTCACCATACGTGTATATCTCATACTCAAGCTCTCCAGTCATAAAGTCCCTGACCTCGACCAACGGTCTGGCGAGGTCGGCTTCTGTCATTCCTGTGGGAACCCTGACCACGAGCGAAAGTGTGTAGACCTTGGCTATCCTGCCGGCTTCTAGGAAAACGACGGTGTCGATTATGTGAGGTATCATGCCCAGCTCAACACGGCCTATGAACCTTTGTATGGCGCCGACGGCGTTGCTCGAATGCACGACACCTACCATCCCGACTCCCGCCAAACGCATGTCGCTGAAAATCTGAAAATCTTTCGTCTTCCTTATCTCGTCGAAGACTGTGTAATCAGGCCTGACCAGCAGAAGTATCTCGGCCGTTTTCTCGAAGTCTCCCTCCAACGGAGCGTACTGCGTTATCTCCGGACCGACCTGAAGGTCTCGCGGCGACTCGAGGGTTTTGACTATCTTTCCCATCCTGCTGTAAAACTCTGCAAGGCTTGCTGCGAAGGTTGATTTTCCGCTGCCCGGAGGTCCGGCTATCAATATCCCCTCGGCGCGTTTCTCAAACCTCTCCATCAGCGAGGTGGGCAGCTTGTAGTCCTCGAGCCTGAGCTTGATGATAGGCCTGACTATGGTTATCTCAACCCCGTCGCTGAAAGGCGGCCTGGCTACCGCTATCCTGTAATTGCCTATCTGGGCCACGAATGCCCCACTCCGAACAATCTCTATGCTTCCCTCCGGCTTGAGTCTCGCATGCTCCGTTATCTCTCTGATGAGGTTGTTGAGCTCCGAGGCTTCGAGAGGCCTGTTGTCAACTGTTACAAGCTGGAAGCTTCCCGGCCTACCTTTTTTAGCCATCAGCGGAGCGCCCTCCTTAAAATGAAGGCTTAACGTGTCCTCTGTGAAATATTGCTCGAAGGACATTCGGGCTGGCAGCTCGCTCGGCGGAAAATATCTCACAGCCACACCCTCAGTTTCAGCCACCAACGCCTGCACGTAGTCAGATGTGTAAAGCACCGCGTTCTCCTTCTTGGCGACTTCTCTAATCAACGCGTCTATCCGACCTTTTCTAGCAAGCCTTATGTCTTCGAGGCTCGGTCTCTCGCCTGAAACCTTCAGCGAGATGCGGTGGGAGTCGGCTAAGCTTCTTATCTTTTTCAGCTCGTTTAGACCTATGAAGCCTGGCTCGCGTTTCTGGGAGGCTTGTGCCTGAAGCTCGTCTATAACTGCGGCGGGGATTGTCAGCTCGGCGCCGTCAAGCTCACCCGACTCTACGAGCTGCTTGACTGTTCCATTTATGATGGCTGAGGTGTCTGGCACAATCTTGAGCGGCTGCTTTGATTCTGTCCCGACGCCTAAGTGGTTGAGCAGTTCGGCTGGCTTGGAAGCTATTTCTGTAATTCCCGCTGCAATCATTTCGCCACGGCTGTGCACGCCCCCTTCAATTCCTATGAAGCGGGCTCCAGCAGCGACAGCGGCCCTGAAGTCGTTGATGCTGTCGCCTATGTAGATGAGGTTTGCGGGAGATGTGTGAGTCTTCTCACAAACTTTTAACAGGATGTCCGGCCTAGGCTTCATCCTCGAGACATCGTCTCTGCAAGCAAGTGTCTCGAAAAAATTTGACAGGCCTGACCTGTTGAGTGATTGGATGGCCGCCTCTCGATGGGTGTTGGTTGCGACGGCCAGTCGATAGCCGTGCTGCTTGAGTATGTTCAACACCTCCACCATGCTCTCACGTGGTCTCGCATCTGCAGCCGCTTTCCTCTCGTTCTCAACCATCACCTCTAAAACCTGGCGTCTGAACTCGGTGAACGTGTCTGGAGACAATGCGTGCTCCGCCCTCTCAAGCAGTTCCTGTATCGATTCCTTGTCCATCATTTTGAGGCCGAAAGCGTCGGCGACCTCCGCTACCTTTTTCCGAGCGGTTACCAGGTCTAGGTTCAGCTCTAGTATTGTTCCGTCGAGGTCGAATACCACGATTGACGAAGACTTCATCAGTCCGTTCAGAACCCGAGCCACCTATAACTAACCATAATAAGTGCATGATAAACTTGATCAGTGTGAGAGATGTAGCGATTGTCGGGGTCGGGCAGTCAAGGTTCGGCCGCATCACCGACATGACTCTCACCGAGCTTGCATGGCAGGCAGTCAAGCAAGCCCTCCAAGACGCAGGGCTGACGCAGAGGGACGTTCAGATGGTTGCCATGTCGAACGTGGGGGGCTGGAGCTCAGAGCCGCTGCCAGCCATCGCGGTAAACGAATACGCAGGTTTCACGGGAGTTGGAACATACAGGGTCGAGGCGGCCTGCGCATCGGGTTCGGCAGCTTTAACAACGGCTCATGGACTGGTTGCGTCGGGAGCGGTGGACATAGCGTTAGCTGTTGGCGTGGAGAAGATGACGGAGGTTCCGACGCCAACGGCTGTTGAGTTCATAGGCCGCGCTGGAAACTACTTCTGGGAATTCAGCCAGTTCGGCCTCACCTTCCCAGGCTACTACGCTCTCTACGCCACAGCATACATCAACGAATACGGTGCCACGGAAGCCGACCTGGCGACCGTCGCCGTCAAAAACCATCACTACGCATCCCTAAATGAGCAAGCCGCTTTCCAGAAAAAAATCTCAGTCGAGGATGTTTTGAAAAGCAGGTATGTGGCGTGGCCTTTGAAGCTTTATGACTGCAGCCCAATCACCGACGGTGCCGCTGCAGCGGTGTTGGTTTCAGGGGAGTTAGCCCGCAAGCTTACCGACACACCTGTCTGGATAAGGGGGATCGGTTACAGCTCTGACACGTCAAACCTGAGCCATCGACCCAGCTTCCTAAACCTCGCAGCAGCCAAGAAAGCCGCCGAAGAAGCCTACAGGAAAGCGGGCATAGACCCGTCCAAGCCCTTCAAACAGCTGGACGTAGCGGAAGTCCACGACTGTTTCACCATAGCTGAAATAATGGCCTACGAGGACCTCGGGTTCGCAAAGCATGGAACAGGGTTTATGCTTGCCCGTGAAGGGGAGACATACAAAGGAGGCTTGATAGCCGTCAACCTTGACGGAGGGCTTAAGGCAAAAGGCCATCCCATCGGAGCTACAGGCATTAGCATGGCTGCGGAAATAACGAAACAGCTCCGGCAGCAAGTCCGCCGAGAGAGGCAAGCAGACATCGTGAAAGGCTACGGCCTATCTCACAACGTAGGCGGCACAGGGCACTACGCCTACGTGACAGTCTACTCCCTGCATCGAACGGGATGAGAAGATGAGCATCTCGCGTGAGGAAATCGAGAAGATGGTCAAGACTTGGCTTGAGACAGTTGAGCAGATAACACGGAGCGAAGGGCTTCCGGTCGTTCCCGACGAAAAAACAGGAGACCCATTATGGGTTGACCTGAGAGAGCTGAGGCTGAAATATCTTCTCCCCATCAAGAAGGTGAAGAAATTCTTCGACGGACTGAAGGAAGGTAAGGTTTACGCTACACGTTGTCCCGTCAAGAACATCTACTACTTCCCACCTCAAGCAGATTGCCCAGCATGCATGGATGAGAACGTGGAATGGGTTGAGATAAAGGGAAACGGACGTCTGCTGACATACACCATGATAAACGTGAAGCCAGTGAGCTACATGCACTACCCCGACTACGTTGTGGCCATCGCCCGAATGGAGGAGGGGTTCAACATCCTTTGCTGGATGGTTGTCGACGACGTCAAACAGCTCAAAACAGGCATGCCTGTAAAACTAGTGGTGAAAAGGAGAGAACCCGAAGGTTTTCTGACGTACTATCTCGAGCCAGCCTAGCCCGCACGTCTCGTGGCTGAGACGATCGACAAAACGTCCCGGTCCTTCAGCCTGTAATCGCCGGGAAGCCTCAGCCCCGTCCTTACATCTACGGCGTAAAGAAGCCCTTTCTCCAGCTCGGAGTGTATATTTCTGGCTAGGTCGCGTACGGTTGAGTTTGGGGGCATCAGATAGGCGTCGGGGAGGATGTTTCCAGACTTGTCGGAGAGCTTCGCAGAGTCTGAGACGGGGTAAACAACGCCCATGCCGAGCAGCTTGAAGACGGCGACGTTTATCGCAAACTGTACACCTGTACGCATGTACTCGCCTAGCACGCGGGATTCTATGAACTCCAAGGCTTTCTTCTGGTCAGGGGTCAGCTGCTCGGGGTTGACTATTCTAAACTCCTCCTCGCCAGGAATGTATTTGATGAACCCTTTTTGAACAGCCCTTCGGAGCGCCAGCTCAGCCTCGGCGCTTGCGGGAATGACCATGAAGTTTGTCAAACTTTCCCGAAGCGTTTCAAAGTTCCCAGCAGCCGTCTCCAAATCCATTTTGTTCGCAAGCACTATCATTGGCTTCGAAACCTCCAGAAGCTTTTCAGCGAACTTCTTGTCCTCCAGCATCGTCCAGTTTTCAAAGTCCTTGTTCTGAAGGCCCGACAGCTGTAGAGCGGCGTTGACATGGTTTGCTGTTATCTTAGCCCCTTGAAGGACGCTCGCAACAGTTTCAGCGAATTCTTTCCCAGCTTTCAGATTTCTTATGATTTTATCCTCTTGCTTTTCGATGAGACGCATCAGCCACATCACAAGCTCCTCCTGAATGTCGTAGAAATCCGCCAGCGGATTGCCCACACCCATCCTAGTTATTCTCCCCTCCTCGTCAACGCTCCCCGAAGCGTCTACAACGTGTATCAGGGCATCGGCTTGCGAGGCTACGGAAAGGAACTGGTTGCCGAGTCCTTTGCCAGCCCAAGCTCCTTTGATCAGGCCCGGCAGGTCTATCAACTCGACAGGTATGTGTCTGTAGCCGTCTATGCAGAGAGAGTTGCGGGGGTTGTCTTTGACGTTGAACTCCCTGCAAACGCATGGTGTGATGGCGTATGTAGTTCCATAGTTAGGCTGCTTCGTTGTGAACGGATATGAGGATACCTCGGCGTACTGCAGAGTCGCCGCGTTGAAAAAAGTTGTTTTACCTGTGTTGGTCTTACCTATCAAACCGATGCGGACAGGCATACAAACCCCCGTGACAACATATCTTTAGTCTGTGAAAAACTTTATCAAACAACACTGTCGAACCTTTTAAGAACCGCCGGAATCTCCTCTATGACGTCTTCAGGCGTTATGTGAAATCCTTTTTTATGGGCTGCGTAAACTCCTGCAAGGCCGTTTGCAACTGCGGCGGCTACGGCTGCATTCATAGGGGTGACGCCTTTTGCAACAAACCCTGCAGCAATCCCTGTCAAAACATCGCCCGTCCCGCCCACCGTCATGGCTGCAGACAAAGGCTCTTTCCTGTTCACCACCACTTCAAAACCGTCAGACACAACGTCCGCAGGTCCTTTGAGGAGAGTGACAACCCTATGATGTTTGCTGGCTTCGAAGACGTTGTTCACCCTTTCCTCCAGTGTAGACCCAGGCTCGGAGCCGTAGAGCCTTTTGAACTCGCCTGCGTGGGGCGTTAAAACGCATTTTCTTCCGGCGACATGGAGAAGAACGTCGCGGAACAAGGCTGTAGCATCCAAGACGATTCCAACGTTTTTCTCGTCAAGGATGTCAACGAGCTTGAGGATTCCTTTTTCGCAGCCTTTAGCCAGACCTGGGCCGATGGCGGCCGCTGTCACGTTGTCTAAAACTTTTTCAAGCCTGTCGAGAGACTTTGACGTAAGCTTGTAGTCGGGGAGTGGAAGCACAATCAGCGATGGCGAGAGAGAGCGAACGGCTGTCGCTATCTTTTCGGGTACGGCGACGTAGACTAGGTCCACGCCCGACCGCATGGCAGCCATGGAGACGAGAAAAGGCGCGCCATGGTAAAGCCAGCTGCCGCCAACCACCAACACAACTCCGTTCTCACCTTTCCTAGACGTAGACCTGCGAGGTATGCAGGCTTTCGCCAAATCCACATCAGAAGCCTCGCGGTATGAAACGTTCACGCTCAAAACGCTGTGTCACGGAGTTAAAAACATGTTATCCAGCAGCCATGGTGTGGAAACATACTTCGCTAGGTTTTTAGCAGAGCTGAAGCATCTGTCTGTGGTAGGGTTTTGCTTGTTCTAGGCGGCTCCGTTTTCGCTGTTGCAACAGCCGTCCGGCTTGTCAACCAAGGCCACCACGTCACCATAGTCCATCCAGCTAGAAGGCTTGGTCTCTTCCCTTTTGCAGCGTTGACGAAGACTTTTCTGTCAGAGGTTGGTGTTGACGCTGAACACCATTCCGAGGCTGAGGCTGACACATGCTACGTTGATGGAACGAGCTTTAGACTGGCTACACACGTTTACCTATGCAGGACAACACCGCTGCTTGAAGACGTCCTATCATACAACGAGATACGGTTCAGCCATAGAATGCCAGAGCATTCGAACGATGAAGTCGTTGACTGCCGACCAAGGTTTGTCGAAGGCTTGAAAGCCTTCCAAGCCGCCTTTGTTTCGGACGTTAGGTCTGAAACATGCTTAACCATAGAGACCAAGCCTTCCCATCATGTCACAGCGGTTTTTCACGGCGGGAAGATAGCCTTGTCTTACACTTATTCCGTTAACGGGGTTCTTAGGCCAGTTGGCTCGCTCGCCTTCAGCGAGAGACAAACAGGTTACGTCAACCATCGGAACGAAGTGGTTCCGATGGTTTGTTTGGCAGGGCAGGATGTGGCTGAAACCGTCAGAGACCAAAGCTTGCTGGAGAAAAACGTTATAGACGTTTTGTCTGTTTTGAATGGCTTCAAGCCGATGAACTTACGTGAATCTCTGTTTTCTGTTTTTAATCCCGCGACTTAACATTTTTATCTCCGCTTTATCCTAAAATGTGTGCAAGAAAAGGCGGTGAAGATGGTCGAAGACTCCGTGGTCCTTGTGGGAAAAAAGCCGACGATGAACTACGTGCTGGCGACAACCCTTCCCTTAGCCGAAGGCAAGCGTGTCATTCTGAAGGCACGTGGAAGAGCGATAGCCAAAGCAGTTGACGTCGTTGAGGTTGTCCGAAGAAGGTTCGTCCAAAACGCCGTTGTAGAAAAGGTCAACATAGGAACTGAGGAAGGAAGGGTTGGAAACGACGGCCGGCCGAGGAACGTCAGCACGATCGAAATAATCGTCTCGCAGCCGAAGGCATCCAAGAAGTAGGAGGACAAGCCCGGTTACAAGCCGGGTCACCCACATCTTTTTATGCAACGCGGCACGTTACAAAATAGGCTTGGGGAGCGCAGCCGGAACTGGCTGTGTATGGTTTTGGACGATGGTTGACCGATTTGGCGTGAACACCGGCCGCCGGATGTTTTTCACACATCTCCACGACTCTACGCAGATACGGGAAACATTCGAACATTTCAGCACATTCAACCCAACATCCTGCGGAAAAACGGGTTTGACAAACGAGCCGACGACACAGTTCCGAGCTGATTTTCATCAAATACCGCCAGTTTTCCCGCAATGCAAGTCCAAAATGAAGCGCTGGATGGACGATTTCCATCAATCAGAAAACCAATCGAGAGATGCGGCCCGCAAATCTTCTGAAACATCCGCCAAATGTGACCGCGGGTTGTATAGATACTTGAAAAGGCTTTTAAGAGACCTGCTAGCGACAAGGCTCGAACATTCAAGGAGGCTTCACCGGCGGTGAGCTCGGATACGGTCATGGGGAGAAAAGAAGTGCGACAGCTCATCAAAAGAATCATCGACTCAGGCATAGAATCTTTGATGCCAGAGCTTACCGCAGGTGAATACCGTTACCCGTTCGCCGAAGAAGCTTTAAACAGCGACAGCACCGACACTGTGAACGTCTTAGAAGCATTGTCAAAAATGGGGGTTCTGGAAAAGCAGCTGCACGAATCAATAATGGCGTGCCCCGGCTGCGGCCATGGATGCCTAACCGTTAAGTTAGTCTGTCCCACGTGCAGCTCGGGCCAAATGCTGAAAGGAAACGTGGTAGAACATTTGTTATGTGGATATGTTGACTTGGAGCAGAGTTTCCGCGATAAGGGGTTTGTTTGCCCAAAATGCGGGAAAAAACTTACCGCTGCTGGCGTTGACTACAGACCTGCCGGCCTTTTTTACAAGTGTTTTTCATGCGGGCGTGTTACAGCCTCGCCGGTCAAAAGATACGTATGCGCTAAATGTATGAAAGCCTTCTCTGAAGACGAGCTCGCGTCAAAGCCTGTCAACAGATACGTCGTGGTTTATGACAAGCTGAAGTCTTACGGAGCATTCGTCGACGTTTCGCCAATCATATTATATCTTGAATCCAAGAACTATGTTGTTAAGCATCCTGCTCAGATAGCAGGCTATTCCGGAATCACACACGAGTTTACGTTGTTTGTCTCTAAACAGGGAACATCGCCGCCGTCGGGTGTTGTTGTAGATGTGGTGGCTGGGGTTCAAGAATCTAAGGTTTACGAACTTTTCACAAAAAGCTTTGACGTGAAGGCTGGTGGTACAATGCTGTTTGTTTTGGGAAAAGCCGACCAGAAGGCGGTCAGGGTGGCGAAAACCTTCAGCATCGATGTCTTCGAAGCGGATACCGTGGAGGAGCTGCTTGATAAAGTGAGGCAGCCCTTAGAAAACGCGATAGATTCCCTCTCGAAGAGACAGGCAGACCGTTTAAGACAAGACCCAGGTCAACATTCTTCATGACCGTTCGTACAGTCCGTATCCTGATCTCTTCTTCAGTTGCGTGTTTACTGCTAGGACTTTACGGCGGTCTGAGCAGAATGGGTGTTCTACCTCAGTTGTTGCAGCATGCCGTCCAGCATCACGGTGCGTTGATGGTGGTTGGCTTCCTGGCCGCGTTGATAGCCGCTGAAAGGGCCATAGCATTAAACAATTTGTTCATGAATGTTGCAAGCATTCTTTTCAGCTGTGGAGGGTTGCTGCTGGCGCTTGGTTTCGAGCTTGTTACGGATGTTCTTTGGACAGGCGGCGTGCTTTCCTTCGTCATGTGGACGGGTTGGATGTGGTTGAATTTCCCCAAAAATTTTTCAAACCTGTTCTTCACGTTCGCAGCCGTCCTTCTTCTGGTGGGAGTCGCACTCTTCATCCGCGGTCTTCCCTCTGCTTGGTATGGCCTAGCCTGGGCTGGGTTTTTCGTAGCGTTCATAGTCGGGGAGAGGATGGATATGATGAAGATAGTGAACGCAAGGCCAACCTCATATGTGGTGGCTGGTTTGAGCGTGCCTACTGCTTTGGTGGGGTTGGCGTTTGTTAGCAAGAACCTGATTGCGGCCTCGTTCGGGTTACTGCTTTTTTCAGCCGCCCGGCATGATGTTGCCCTACGGCTTTTCAGAAGAACGGGGTTTAGCCGTTACCTAGCGTTTGGTCTCGGAACTGCTTACGCATGGCTGGCGATGTCCATCGTTTTGTGGAGCCTCTCATCATCGCTTGACACAATCCTGCACTCGGTTTTTCTCGGGTTCGTCGCGACGATGGTCTTCACACACGCCCCCATAATCTTGCCAGCCATCCTCAAGACCAAACACATGTACAGCCCATATCTGTATGTCCCTTTCTTCATGCTGCAGGCAGCCACCGCCATGAGAATATTTTCAGCCGCAATGTTGAACGTCGGCATGTGGTCTCTTTCAGGAATCGTTACCGTGATCTCGGTTATCGCTTTTCTCATCCTAGGACCGGTTAAAACACTTCTGAGAAAAACTATTTACACAAAGTAGCTTTTTGTCCAGCCATGGCGTCGAGGTGGGAGTTAACCGCAAGCATGTTGGCTACAGCGTCGATATGCCTTATTCTCGTGGAACATTTTGTGGCCCTAGAGTTTGCTGAGCTTTTTGCTGTGATGGCGGTGGACGGCGTCATCGTAGTTGTTTTGCTGGTAGACCTTCTTCGCAGGGCCAAGGCTTCGGGTAACGCTCCGAGATACGTTCTGAGCTGCTGGTATGAGGCTGTGGCGTTGCTGCCTCTCGCCTTGTTCTATTTTCTTGAAACTCAAACGTACATCGGGGCCGTTTTACGCGGGTTCAGGTTTTTCAGACTGCTAAGGCTTGCCATCGCCGCGGCCCGGACGGCGAGGACGATACAACGTGTTTCACAGGTCATTATACGAAGCCGCTTAGCCTATCTTCTAGCCGTTTCAGCCGCGTTCATCTTCGTCGGAACCCTTTCAGCATATATTCTCGAAGTCGATGTGCCTGAGTCAAAGATAAGAGATTTGGGTGATGCTTTTTGGTGGTCGCTGGCCACGGTGACGACCGTTGGCTACGGGGACGTGGTTCCTGTGACGCTGGGTGGAAGAATCATAGGCTCGATACTCATGGTCACCGGTATAGCTGTCATCGGGGTTTTCATCTCAACGCTCGGCTCAACCCTTCTATCTACGGCTAGAACCACTTCGCCAATCACGTCAGAGGTCAAAGACATAATAAAAAACAAGCTGGATGTGCTCGAGACACTGTCGGAAGACGAAGTGAACAAACTCATCGAGCTGATAAAAACCCTCCATAGCATGGGAAACAACCCTAAATCATTCGGCTGCGAGTTTTCTGAAGGTTGACGCGATGCGTTGTCCACAGGATACCGTGTTATACTTGTGCTAGGTCTTGCAAGCCTGCTCGGGGATTTCGTCTACGAGGGGGGTAGAGCAATACTCCCCGACTACATGCGTCAGCTGGGCATGAACGCCCTTCTTGTTGGAGCTTCGCTGGGGCTTGCGGAGTTTGCCGGATGGGCCGCTAGACCGTTGGGTGGATTTATAGCAGATAAGACAGGAAGGTACGCTTTGGTTGTGAGGCTTGGGTATGGCGGGCTCATCGTCATCCCGTTGATGGCATTTGCGCAAACTTGGCTGCCTCTGGTTGGGTTGGCGTTTGCTGAAAGAGTTTTCAGAGGCGTGAGGTCACCCTCACGTGACGCCATGCTTGCACGGCTCAAGGGAGAAGTGGGTCTTGGAACTGCCTTCGGCATCCACGAGTTCATGGACCAGGCGGGCGCCACCGCCGGCCCTCTACTCGCTATCGCCATCCTCGCCATCCATAACTCAACCCCCGCCGTCTACCTGTACATGGCAATCCCCTACACGCTGCTTCTCATTTCGCTCCTCTTTATACCGGAATACAGTGAACCACCCCGTTTGTTCAAGCAGATGAGACCATCCAAAAGAATTTTCCTCTATTCGGCAGCGGCTGGGTTGAACTCAGCTGGCCTCCTTCCCCTGCCTCTCGTGCTTTACATGATTTCCGTGGAAATGGGGGAAGGCTCTCTGTATATTCCAGCAGCGTACGCGGTCGCCATGGTTGTGGATGCGGTTGCGGGGCTGATGTTGGGTAGAGCGTTCGACAAATGGGGTGGAAAGGTCATAGCCACAGCGGTGTTGATATCCATCTTCCCAGCGCTCTTCATCAACGCGCCGCTTGTCCTGCTGATGCTCTGCTCTCTGTTGATAGGTGTTGTCATCGGCGCTCAGGAATCGGTCTTCAGGGCGATGGTAGCCCATTTAGCGGGACGAGAAGGCTTGGGAGGCTCATATGCTTTATACGGTTTGGCTGTTGGAATGGGTAGCGCAGCGGCTGGAGTCGCATACGGTTACATGATTGAAGCAGACGTGCCCTTACTCTTAACAATCCTCTACGCTGTGACAGTACAAGCCACAGCGTTAACCCTCCTCGCACACATCATGAGACAAAAGCAATAGTTATCTTGTACGCGTTATTAGTCCATGCTTCGATGAACCAAGTTTACAGGGCCAGGAACATGCTGCGGAAGCATCTGAAGCCGTTGAGATGGAAAGGGCTGTGGCCAAGCTTTACCTTGGAGTTAGACAGGTGGCCGAGCTGGCTGGGGCTGCTTCGACGGCGGCAGCCTACAAACATGCCAGCAAGCTCAAGGGTCTCAAGACAGTTTTAATGCTGACAGGGGGAACATCGACCCCAAACAGTTCGCGCAAATCATCACATAAAACGGTTGAACACACGTTAAATACCGCTGTTGAACACTGTTGGTGGAAGAGGTTCGATGGGCAAACGGAAGATTGTCTCAGAGCCGGACGAGCTTGACCAGGCTGTTGAGCCTGGGCCGGGCGACGTCTACGGCGTGGTGAGCAAGATGTATGGCTATGACAGGCTTTTGGTCGACTGCGCCGACGGCAAACAGAGAATATGCAGGATAAGAGGCCAGCTCAAACGCCGCATATGGATTAAGGAGGGCGACCTTGTCCTAGTTTCGCCGTGGGATTTTCAGAGGGAAAGCCGCGGCGATGTTTGGTGGCGCTTTACGCACAACCAAGCTCTGGAACTGGCCAAAAAAGGCGTTATTCCCGACTTCCTCAAAGTCAAGCTAGGAGCATCTTAGTTAGCTTCGGTCAGCTTAGTTATCATGCCTATGCCCTTGGTCTTGCCCTCACGGAAGACAAACCTGTCGCCCGGCCGGACGTAGAACGGCCTGTATTTGAAACGCATCTCAACCCTCCCAGTCTCCCCTGCCTTCAGATAAGGCTTGTCCAGCATCCTCATTTTAACCGTGGATGCTATGGTGTGGCAGTGGAGTATCGGCTCGTATCCGTCGCCGATTCTCGTCGGATGGGACAGAACCGTTACCTCGGCTTCGAACCCCCACACGCTCTGCGGCCTCAGCGTTCGGTCGCAGAGAATCATGCCGCGGTGAAGCAAATCATGCCCCACACCTTTAACCGCTATCCCAACTATGTAACCCGGCTGAGCCTCAGTCAAACGTGTGTAATGCATTTCGATGCTTCTCGCCCTGACAGGGATGTAGCTTCCGTTAGCGGTCGGACCCAGCAGAAGCTCAGACCCTGCCTTAAGCCTGCCCTGCTTAACCGAGCCGGACACCACGCTTCCAACCCCCTCCACATCATAAACCCTGTCGATGTAGAGTAGGAAGGGCTCGTCAGACTTTTTCTCTCTCAACGGCAAAGAACGCAACAACGAATAGACGAGGTCGTACCCCTCTCTTGTCGCTGAGGATGTTCGTAGAATTGGAACTATCACTGACATCTTGTCCACCACAAGGTTGACGTCGTCTTCGGACTTAACTAGCATAGGAATGCGTCCGACCCTCTTCAACGTGGATGATATCTCGTTCACAACTTCTTCAACCCGTTCCGGCTTAACCTTATCGGTTTTCGTGATGCAAACGACCACTGGCAACCCCATCGCGAGCATTATCCCCAAGTGTTCTCGCGTGATGTGCGTGGGGCCGTCGTCGGCGGCGACGATGAGAAAACCGTAGTCTATTTCCTGTCCGAGCAATCCTCGGATTGTTGTCCTCAGCCAGGGCTCATGCCCAACTGTGTCGACGAAGCTGATAAGCTTGTCGGACTCTCTCATGACCCTCATCCTCTCGCTTTTATCGAGAGGGTTTGTGAGAAAACAGGGCTGCTTGCTTTTGAACCCTAAAACCGCAAAGTGTAGGTCTGCTGATAGATTTCTTTCAACCTCGTGGGGAAGCGTGTCGAGATAAAGCCATTTGCGACCGTCATCTTTCTCGCCTGTTATCAGACAGGCTAGGAAGGTTGACTTGCCGTGGTTGACATGTCCTGCAACGGAGACTATCAAATGATTGCCGCTGGGTTCCGTGACAGATGAGATTACAACCCTTGCGATAACGCCGCCGTTGCCCTCGAACCTCTCAACCTTGACTATCGATGCGCCACACTCGGAAGCCACCTGCCTCAGAACGCTCAGGCTTTCCTCAAGCTCAATGTCGGAAACGCCGGCAGCGGTGCCGTCGTCCTTGACGCCGAGTATGTAAACCGCCGTCCCGCCTCCAAGCTCTATTCGATGCTTCATCTGGCTGGCGAGCTTCTGTCTCTTCTCATCCCGGAGATGTATTTCGGGAATGAGTTTCTCCTTAAACTCTATGTGCTGCATCTCCGTCCTCGGTATCGTGAACCTGCGACGGGCTGCCACGTTCATCTACCTTCTAAGCACGCAAACAGCCTGTGACTCACCCTACGCCATAACTATCAACGAAATCACTGACGTGATGTTTTCGATCTTCTTGATACGCGTGTTGACCACTTGCTTCAAGGCATCCATCGAATCAGCCTCCACCTTTACCACAGTGTCGTAGACGCCGTAAACGCGGTGAGCGTACTTAACCTCCTTTACCGCTTTGAGCGCGTTTAGAACCTCCTCTTCCTTCCCCAACTTCACGTTTAGCAGCAGGAAAGCTATCGGCATAGGCTTGCCCGAAAGAAATGGCCATAGCCGCTATAAAAATTTGTAAAAAACTATTGGAAGCTGTATCCGCAGAAATAGCAGACGGCTGCCCCTACCTCGTTCAGGGCATGGCAGCTGGGGCAGTGGAAAGAGGTTACGAGCCTGAGTTCCTCGCGTTTTTTCGGCGGCTGCTCGGGCACAGACGGCATGCAGACCAGCGTTTCTACCTTGACAACGTAGGGGAGCCTTCCAACGGCTTCGTAGACCTTTCGGGAAAGGTCCTTCAAACTGTCTGCAGACATCACTATCACAGCGTCGTATCGTCCGAAAACGCTGTTGGCCATTATAACGCCTGGCACATTTCGCGAGGCGACAACCTCGTGCGACGTTCCAGGAAGGGTTTGAACAAGCACGTACGCCATTACCTTCATTTACCGCCCTCGCTGAAGAGAACTATGCAGGTTTCAGTCTTTACAACGTTAGGTATCTTTTCTATCACCTTGTATATGAGCTGCGAAAGCTCAGGCAAGTCTGCCACTTCAACGGTTATTATGACATCGTATCGTCCGAATACGGAATCGGCTGCGACAACGCCCTTAACCTCCCTAGCTTCCCTGAGATTTTTCGTGACTTCCTCTGATGTTCCAGGCTTTGTGGACACAAGAACATATGCCTTAACCATCTCCGGTCACACGTCGAAGTAGAGATAGAATTCGTATGGATGCGGTTTGGTGCTGACGTCCACGAATGCTTTCAACTGCAGCTCTGTCATGACCTCTATCAAGTCTTCGGAGATCACTGGCTTGATGAACTCGCTGTCGCTGAGTAGTTCTTCAATCGCCTCCTTCAGGCTTCCCGGAAGCTCCTTTATTCCCAGCTGCCTTCGTCTCTCGGGGCTGAGCTTGTAGATGTCTTCGTTAACAGGGTCTCCGGGGTCTAGCTTTCTCTTCACACCATCCGCGCCTGCAGCGGCCATCGCTGCAAAGCATAGGTAGGGGTTGGCTGACGTATCCGGAGTCCTGAACTCAATACGTTTGCTCTTCATGCCGCCTTTACCTCTGTAGTAGACGGGAACGCGCACGTTGGCCGACCTGTTGGACCTACTCCAAGCGATGAACACAGGCGCTTCATAGCCTGGAACCAGCCTTCTGTACGAGTTTGTCGTCGGGTTGGTTATGGCTGCAAGAGCTCTGCTATGTTCCAGAAGTCCTCCGACGAAATACCGGCCTGTTTGGCTTAGTTCTGCATATTCGTCGTTTTCGTCGTAGAACAGGTTTACTCCCTTGTTCCAGAGGCTTACGTGCACGTGCATCCCTGAGGCGTTGTCGCCGAATATCGGCTTGGGCATGAAAGTCGCCACCATGCCCATCTGGGTTGCGACGTTTCTGGCCACGTACTTGTATGTCTGAGCCTTGTCAGCCATTCTGACAAGCGTGTCGAACCTCATGTCTATCTCACACTGGCCTGCTGTAGCCACCTCATGATGATGGGCATCCACTTCTATTCCGAAGTAATCGGTTAGAAGTCTGCAGACCTCGTTCCTGTACTCCATCAAAGTGTCTTGCGGCGGCGCAGGATAGTATCCTTCCTTGAACCTTATGGGTAGGGATGTTCCATCCGAGTTCCAAGCGGCTTCACGTGACTCTATCTTGTAGCTGACCCCGCTGTATGGAGAAGTGACATCCCACTGCACCCTGTCGAAGACGAAAAACTCGATCTCAGGACCCCAGTATGAAGTGTCAAAGCCTAGCGTTTTCAGGTATTCTTCGGCTTTCTGGGCTGCGTATCGTGGGTCTCGGCTGAACCTTCCGCCGCCAAATCCCCTGTAGACATCGCATATCATTCTCGCTGTTTTCTTACCGTCGAGGCTCCAAGGTATTATCGCGAAGGTTGATGGGTCAGGCCGGACCAACATGTCTGACTCGTGTATTTCTGCGAAACCTCTGATCGAGGAGCCGTCCAGCTTGGCCACTCCCACGCTGAAAGTGTTTTCGTCGACATAGCGCGTCGAGATGGTTATGTGATGAAGTTTTCCGAACACGTCTGTGAGCTGAAGGTCTAGAAACTTTATGTCCTGTGCTTGAATGGCTTCCGCTACGTCGTCCTTGGTCATCGACCACGGCTTTAGCCTAGCTTCCTGCAATACCCATCCACCTCATCAACAAGTTCATAGATGGTATTAAGCCAATATTTATTGGTTTCTGCTGTCATTTAACCGTCGAAAAACCCATTTGAATGTCATTCATACGGGCGTCATGGGTTTAGGTTTTTAAACATCCCAGCAAAGCCATAGTCGATGATAACAAGGGCAATCTTTCTCGTTTTGATGCTGACGGTGGTGCAGCTGGCTCAGGGAATAGCGATAAGGTTTGAGCTCGCCGACCCCAACATCGTAACACCACTACACATCGGTTTGGGGGTTGTCACAGCTTTGATGGTGGTTGGGTTGGCACGAAGCCTGAGACGCCAAACACACCACGTCTCGGCCGACATCTCATTCCTTCTCCTGCTGTTCATGGTTCAGGGAATAGCTGGAATCTTCATCCTAGCGGACGTGGAGACCGCCGCATTCATTCATTTGATCCTCTCATTCTTCGTCGTCGCCGCAGCGGCAAACGCATTAGTTCTATCGGCTTCAGGCCGTTAAAGTTCACCGCCTGTTAACGGTTGATGAAGAAAGTCAAAATGGCCACCGCTAAACCTAGGACGTGAGCGGCTGTGCACAGAATGCATAAGGCGTTTATCAAAACAAGCTCCACGTATATTAGCGCGGCTATGCCGAGAATCCCCAACAAAGACCATGCGACAAGAAACCTCGCCGCCCACCTCTTCTCAGACGAGAGAAACGCCGCCGTGGAAGCTGCCGCGAACCATCCAGCCCCGTAAAGCGCTGTCGGCACACCCATCACCTTGGCATAGGGGCTTGATAGAACTCTGTCGCATGACATAAAGCTGGTTATTTCGCAGAACTGTGGGGTTGGTGCGATGGTTAAGTAAATAGATAAAACCAATCCCGCTAGCGATGCTGCTGCAGCGCCGTAGCTTGCGATCATCTATGCCTCAAATATTTATCGAGCTCTTGCGCAAGTGTCCCGTACGTCTGCTCTCCCTCAAGCTTGACCAAAATCAAACCTTTCGGGTCTATGATGAAGTATGTAGGGGTTCCTCTGACTCCGTATTTTCTGAAAACTTCTAGCTGAGGGTCGAAGACAGCCGTCCAACTAACCCTGTGTTTTCTTATGTAGTTAGCGGTTTTCTGAGCATCTGTGTTCTGTCCTCCCGCCACAGTTATGAAGACAACATCCTTATCCTTGTAGTTGGTGTACAGCATCTCGATAATAGGCGCCATGTTGTTGCAGTGAACACACCATTCATGGATAAAGTCCATGAAAACCAGCTTCCCGCTCGCTGGGTTGAAGTCGAATTTTTGGTCCTTCAGCCCCTGTCCGTCTATCAAGTTGAGGCTGAAGGAAGATGCTTGGCCGCCGACGCTGACCGATGTCTGAGCCGTGGTAGTAACGGTGGTTAGGCTGGGAGATGGAGGAGTTGCAACAAGGTAGACGATGAAGGCGACTAGAACCACTGCAGGTATGAAGGCAAGATAGGTTTTGACAGACGCTCCCCTCCCCTTATTCTTGGGCATGGTCTAGCCAGTATTGCCCGCGCTCTGATTTAAATTCTTTCCCAAAAACACGAACAGGTTAAACCATAGTTCAGCGTTAAATCATACGGTATTTTACTTGACGGCAATGGAAGAACGCGGACGGAGGTTGCTTTTATTTGGTTTGATGCTGGGTATTTTCCTCGCTGCCGTGGACTCCACCGTTGTCGCGGTGGCCATGCCGTCCATAGTAACCGCCCTGCAGGGTTTTGACATATACAGCTGGGCTTTTACCGCTTACATCCTCACGTCAACGGTTTCAGGGCCGTTGTGGGGAAGGGTAAGCGATGTTTACGGCCGCCGTCTGATTTACATCATAGGCCTCATGCTGTTCTTGGTGGGAAGCCTTCTGTGCGGCGTTGCCTCAAGCATGCTGCAGCTCATAGTCTTCCGTGCCGTCCAAGGTTTTGGAGGAGGTGCGTTACTCATACTTACTTTCACTTTGTTGGGCGAGCTGTTCAGCCTCAAAGAGAGGGCGAAAGCCACAGGTTACACATCATCTGTATGGGCGTTAGCAAGCATCGTCGGCCCACCTCTCGGCGGGTTCATCGTCGACAACATAAGCTGGAGGTGGATTTTTTTGATAAACCTTCCCGCGGGCATGGTGTGCTTGCTTGTAGGCATGAGAAGTATAAAAGATGCGGGCAGGGGCTACGCGAAGGTGGATGTCAAAGGAGCTGTTCTGTTCATGGCGGCGGCCACGTCTCTTCTCCTCTACCTTAATGAATTTGAAACCTTCGGAACCTCAACGCTGATTCTGCTATTCTCAGGAGCTGTTTTTTCGCTGTTCCTTTTCAACGAAAGGAGGTCGGAATCCCCTCTCATACCTTTTCATCTGTTTAGGGACAAGGTGTTGCGAACGGGTTTTGTAGGAAACTTTCTCGCAGGGTTCGTTTTCTTCGGAATAATCGCCTACATACCTTTATATCTACAGTGGGTGGAAGGGTTCTCAGCGACGACGTCAGGCACTCTGGTTCTTCCACTTGTCCTAGGATGGGTTCTAGCATCCAACATAGCTGCGAGAATCGTCGTAAAGTCCACGGTAAGAATTCCTGTCTTCATAAGCGGAGCCGCCCTTGTCTCTGGGACGGCGCTGTTAACTCTGTTAAGCCTAGGCCTACAAACACTGCTAGCGGGGCTTGCACTGGTTGGTGTTGGAATGGGCTTCACAGTGTCAACGTTCTTAATAACGACTCAAACGCTAGTGGACCGGAGCGTCTTGGGAATAGCAACGTCGCTCCTCAGCTTCCTAAGGCTTATAGGGGGTGCGATTTCCGCTGCTGTGCTGTATATACCTATCTCGTCGACGGTCAGCAGTGTGGAATCCTTAAACACGTCTTCGGCGGTCTTATCTGCAGCGGAAAAAGCACAATTCACCGCCTCGATAGCTCAGTCCATGTCTTTCGCTGCCGCGGTGGCGGTAACCGCTTTTGTACTCTATCTTTTCACTCCTAGCATACGTCTCTCAGGCAGGGCTCCCGCGCAAAGGCCTTAGCCCGTTTCGAAAGGTCTTTAAACTTCTTACAACACAGTATAATATGCCTAAATACGTTTTCGTCACAGGCGGCGTCGTAAGCAGTGTGGGGAAGGGAACCGTAGCGGCTTCCGTCGGGAAAATTCTCGACGTGAGAGGAGTTAAGACCGGCTTTGTCAAGATCGACCCCTACGTCAACGTTGACGCTGGAACCCTAAACCCTTTCTCCCACGGCGAAGTTTTCGTTACAGACGACGGCGGCGAGACAGACCTGGACCTCGGATGGTATGAAAGGTTTCTTGACATAAGAACTTCAAAGCTCAACAACATAACCACAGGACAGATTTACGCCGAGGTGATAGGGAGGGAGAGACGTGGAGACTACCTTGGACAATGTGTCCAGATAGTTCCACATGTCACGGACGAGATTAAAGCACGCATCAGGGCTGTTGCCCGCGACGTAGATGTTTTGATTGTCGAGGTTGGGGGAACGGTCGGGGATATTGAGGGCCAGCCGTTTCTTGAAGCAATACGTCAGATGAGGCTTGAAGAAGGTGTGGAAAACACTTTGTTCATACACGTTGCTCTCGTCCTTACTTTAAAAGCCACGGGAGAGTTCAAGACGAAGGCTCTGCAGCACAGCGTGAACATGCTGCGGGGATTAGGCATACAGCCTGACATCATCGTGGCCCGGTGCGAGGTTCCGGTAGATGCTGAGACTCGGAGAAAAATAGCTTTGTTCGGGACGTTAACAGAGAAAGCCGTGTTCACATCCTACGATGTCAAATACGTATACAAGGTGCCTGTGATTCTAGAGGAACAGGGGATGGGGGACTACGTGGTTCAGCGTTTAGGTGTGAAGAAACGAACACCCGATTGGAGTGAATGGCGTAAAGTTGTTGAAATGTATGAAAACCCACGTCATGTTGTTAAGATAGCTGTTTGCGGAAAGTATACAAAGCTGGCGGACTCCTATGTAAGCGTCAAAGAGGCCCTTCAACACGCCGGCGTAAACATCGGCGCATACGTGGATATAGACTGGGTTAACACGGAGGAGTTTGAGAACAGTTCAAGAAAAGTCGACTCGCTTTCAAGCTACGACGGCGTCCTCGTTCCTGGTGGTTTCGGCAGACGTGGCACCGAGGGAATGATACAATGTATAAAACACTGTAGGGAGAACGACATTCCCTTCCTGGGAATATGCTTCGGGCTTCAGCTGTCTGTGGTGGAGTTTGCCCGACATGTATGCGGGTTGAAGGACGCTAACTCAACGGAGCTGAACCCTTCGACTGAACATCCCGTCATAGACTTGATGCCTGAACAAAAGGCTGTCAAAGAGCTTGGTGGAACTATGAGGCTAGGCGCCTCTCCCGTTAAGATAGTTGAGGGCACGCTAGCCCACAGTCTCTATAAAACGAACGAGGTTAGCCAACGGCACCGCCACCGCTACGAAGTCTCCAGAGAGTACTGGACTATTCTCCGAGATTATGGGCTTGTGTTTTCAGGTTTTTCACCCGACGGCAATAGAGTGGAGATAATCGAGAACCCACGCAACAGGTTTTTCCTCGCAACCCAATTCCATCCAGAATATCTTTCCAGACCCAACAAGCCCGAGCCCTCCTACCTTGGCTTCGTTAAAGCGGCACTTGAAAGAAGGAAGACAGCGAGGACAGCTGAAGCTATTGCTTAAATTTCATCAACCCCTTCTCCGTCTAAGGGTTACACGCATCGTGAGAAGACGTTCCCCCTTAAAAAACCAGCTAGCTACGACTAAGATAACCATCAAGAAAGCTGTCATGACAACAAGATGTAAAACTGACATTAGGTAAGCCTCTTCATAAATGCTTTTTATCGCTAGAAACATGTGTGTGAAGGGGGATAACATCAGCGCAGCGGACAATGTTGGCGGTAGGCCGTTTATGTCGGCAAACTGCAGGATTAAGAAGGGGAGTAATAGAAGTGGCATTTGCAGCAGCCCAGCCAGCTGTTGACCTCCTCGCACATCACCCGCTAAAACCCCAGCAAGTATTCCTATGCATAAGGTCATAACCAATGCGACGAACATCACCAATCCCAGCAACAACAACGTAAAACCTGATAGAGGCATTGTTAACTCGGTTGACGTAAGTTCAACCATTGGAAGATTCGTCAGATATATGACAAACCCGAATACCATTGAAGCTGTTCCCATTAACGCAACGGTCATGGATGCTACGAGCTTCGCGGTGAGTATGCTTGTCCGGCTTATTGGAAGGGTGAGAAGCATCTCCAAAGTCTTTGCTTCTTTTTCCAAACCTATGCTTGTGGCAGCAACTGTTCCAGATGTAGCCACCATGACCACCAAAACCAACGGAACGAACACCATCGTAGCCATGTACAGCTGGAAAACCGTTCCAGCCTCCTCTAATGAGACCTGTCTACCTTTGTACAGCAAACCGCTTTTTAGCTCCACAGGCTGTTTATAGAAAGAGAAATGGATTCCCGTTTCGGCTGCCAGTCTTTCACCCAGCATCTCCATAGCCAAATAAATACGCGATCGGATTGACGAAATTTTCTGCAGCTCTGCAATGGAAATTGAAGAGACTGTCGTAAACATCTTGACTGAGGCCCTTTTTCCATCGGTCAGGTTTTGGGAAAAACCTTTTTCCACGTAAACAGTGGCGGCGACGCGGTAGCTTTCCATTAATGAAGCAACGCTTTCGGATGTGTTTGTGACCGTGATGGGTGAGAAACCCGCGGCACGAAATGCCTCGCTTAAGACTTTGGAATATTTTCCGCCTTCGTTGTCAACCAAAAGGATAGGTATGTCAGCGGTCGAAGTGGTTGCCGACCTGCTTGCCATTGCTATCGTGCCGCCGATTAGAGGCAGGATGACCAGAGGCATCAGAACAACCCCTATGATGATTGTTTTCTCCATAAGAAGCTCGCGGAGCTCTTTCCTGACTAGTGTAGCTATGCTCATCGTCCAGCACCCATTTTTTTGACAAAAAGTTCCTCAAGATTTTCAACTCCTTGACTAGCAGTCAACTGGGAGGGTTTGCCCTCCAACAATATCTTACCATTATGTATCAGTGCTACTGTGTCGCATAGGTAGCTGACTTCCAGCATGTTGTGGCTTGAGACTAGGAATGTAACCCCCTCAGCCGCGTACTGTTTTATTATCTTTCTGACGTATACTGCGTGCTCGACGTCAAGGCCTGCGGTGGGTTCGTCGAGGATTGCCAGCCTTGGTTTGACCATCAGACAGCTGGCTAGCAGTATTCTTCTCCGCATCCCCCTGCTGTAACCACCCATTCTCTCCCTCAGCGCTTCACCCAACCCAGCCACCTCTACCCCCTTCTCCACCGAGCCGACAGAATAGAGGCGTGCCATCATCTTCAGAAAAGCCAAGCCTGTCAGATGCCTGTAAACACCGGCGTCTTCCGGAAGATATGAGATCATCCGCCTGATTTCTGCCGATTGTTTGACAACGTCCTTTCCGAATATTCTAATCTCACCAGTGCTGGGTTTAAGTATTGTAGCCAGTATTCTGAACAGTGTTGTCTTTCCAGCGCCGTTTGGGCCTATTAACCCGAAAACCAACCCCTCTTCCACATTGAGATCTACTCCCTGTAGTGCCGGTTTTTCCCCGAAGAAACGCCACAGGTTTTTCGCTTCAGCGGCATACATTTTTGTCTCCCGTAGAGGTCATTAGTCTGAAATGTAAGTGTTTGCCAGCATGTTCGATACGCAACCGCTTTGGAGTAGAGATATCACCTAGTTAACTGAGACTTTGAACAAGGTGGGGTTGTGGCTGGCAGCTGCGGCGACGGCGTTAATAAAAACGCGTTAAAAACTTGAAAGAACTAAGACAGCGAAGACGGCTTAGGCGGTTGCTTATATTTCATCAGCTTTTCTTCCGTTTAGGGTTACACGCGTTGTGAGAAAACGTTTCCACTTGGCTGCTAGCGTTAATTAGCATGCGTTAGATGCTTGTCGCCCATTGTAGCGGAGTCTGTGTAACGACATTGAGGTCGCTATCGAGCTTTTTGCCATTAACGAGCAGGACTGTAACACGGTTTCGCGTTGGCTTGTTGCTATCAGGTGTGCTGATGCAAACGTGTAGCGATGGGTTTGCCGCTGAGCTTGCGTAGTGGATTTACCTCAGCTTTTTAACAACAGCCATGAGGCTCTTAACCCTTTCAAGCTCAACCGGGTTCCAGAATTTTCCATCCTTACGCATGTATGAGCCGACGATAGCGCCGTCAGCGACACTCAGAAGTTTCTCCGCGTTCGACGGGTTTAGCCCGCTTCCTATGAGGACCGGCAAGTACGTGGACTGCTTGGCCTTGACAACGCGTTCCAAAGGTGTTTCAGCCCCGGTTCTTGTGCCGGACACTATTACGGCGTCGGCGTCGAAAAACTCTACGTCAGCGACCTGCTCCTCGAAAGGTCTGTCGCTAATTATGAAGTGGCTTCCATGCTTGACTTGAACGTCGGCGAAAACCTTCACGTCATAGGCTCTGAGGCCCGCCCTGTAACGTAGCGCTCTATGAGCTATGGCCTCGACAAACCCCTCGTCAGCGATGTAGGCGTTGGCCCACTCGGCTGCCCTCACCCACTTGCCTCCTGAGGCCACGCATGCGGCGATGGCGGGTATCACACCGTTCGCCAGACAGCATACTCCGACAGGCAGGCCTGTGGATTTCCTAACCTCTCGGGAGACAACAGCTAGGATAGAAGCGGTCTCGTGCCCTATCTCCTCCGGCTTCAGGTATGGATAGTCGCCTATGTTCTCCACCTGCAACCCATCCACTTCCCCGCTTTTGAGGACCTCAGCGTCACGAAGCGCGTATTGAATTATGTCCTCGACAGCCATGCCGGAATATCGGGGAGCGCCCGGTAGCGGCGGTAAATGTATCATGGCTATGATTGGTTTGGGATTTTTGAACAACTCTGTCAATGCATTAGGCTTCATGGGCAAAAGAGGCTGGGGCATGCTAAACCACTCCCCAGCCGGTAGAAATACTTTATACTCTTGGCAGCCTGCCGCCTATCGTTCTAGCCGCCTGGGCCCCCAGTCTGACAGCCGTCAGGCCACACTGTCGTAGCGACGACCCTCGCAATAATTCGTGTATGAAGCCTGCTGCGAACGCGTCGCCGGCCCCAGTCGTATCCACCGGTTCGACTGGTTCCGCAGCTAAAGCGATTATCTCTCCATCCTTGGTGCAAATCTCGCATCCACGACTGCCTTTTTTCAAAACCACCGTGCAACCCCAGCGTGATGCGAGAGCGGAAACTGATTCGACGCCACTGTTTCTTGAGAGGTTCTTGAATTCTTCCGCGTTGATGAAGACGTAGTCCATCTGCTTAGCTATGTGGTTCAACAGTGTTGTTTGGCGGGCGAGGGGCATGCAGACGTCCATCGTGCGAAGCCGGCTTCCGCTGTGCTCGAGAATATAAAACGCAGTCTGCCTCTGCGCCCCTTCAAGAAAGCTGTAGCCGGAAATGTGTATGGCCGCCACGTCATCTAGGGCATCCTCTCTGAGGATATCTTTCCTGAGATGTCTGTTGGCTCCCCTGTACGCGAGCATCGTCCTTTCGCCGTTTCCCGTCACAACCACATAGACCACGCCCGTCGTGTCTTCGCGTGTTGTCTGTATGTTGGATGTGTCCGCGCCCGCTTCCGCCAGCCCGGCCACCAGCATTCTTCCAATTTGGTCTTCGCCCACACAGCCTACCATGACGGCATCAGCGCCTAACAGGCTCAACGCATGCGCTATGTTTGCCCCCGACCCACCATGCCTAACATAAGCCCTATCTGCCAGCTCCTCCCCACCTTCACGCGGAAAAGTCGAATGGAACGCGATGATGTCTAGGTTGATGTCCCCCACCACAGCAACCCTTCTCCCGTTCAATCCCGCCCACCAACTGCGGAAGATTTTTTATGCATTAACTTCATCCACAGCCACATCGATTCTGTGCGGGGTAAAACGTCATAAGCCCCTACCTTGTGTTATCTGTCTCAGTCTTTTGACCAAAGTCATGAGCTTCTTAACCCTGTCGATGTCCACCGGGTTCGACAGTTTTCCGCCAGCTTTAAAGTAGGTGCCCACTATCGCCCCGTCTGCCAGACTCAGCAGCTTCTCAGCATTCCATGGGTTCAAGCCGCTGCCCACTATGACCGGCTTCGAAGCCCACCGCTTCACTTCGTAAACTCTTTCCACAGGCGTCTCCGCCCCTGTCCTAGAGCCGGAGACTACTATAGCATCGGCTCCGAGCTCCTGTGCCCTCGCAACATGGTAGGAGAGGGGAAGGTCCGAAACTATGAAATGGCTTCCGTGCTTGACCATCACGTCGGCTAATATGCGTATCGAGGGGTTTAACAACGCTCTATGTCTTTCAGCATGTGGAGCGGCGGCTTCAACAAAACCTTCGTCGGCGATGTAAGCAAGGTTGTAGAGGTTGGCCCTCACCCAGCTGGCTCCGCATGCGAGTGCCGTTGAGATGGATTCGTAGACGCCGTTGGCCAAAACGAAAACCCCCACAGGCAAGCCCAGAGAGCTGCGCACCTCCCGGGCCACGGCCGATACTATTGACGTAACCTCAAAACCCAAGTCCCGCGACTTCATGAACGGCTTGTCGCCGATATTCTCGACCTGCACACCATCTACACCGCCTTCCGCCAAAGCTCTAGCATCCCTCAGAGCGTAATCAATCAACTCCTCAACAGCCATACGAGCACTGCTCGGTGAGCCGGGCAAGGGCGGAAGATGGACCATCCCTATCACGGGCTTAACGCATCCGAAAACATCGGATAGAACGTCGCCCATTCTACGCCGGCCAGCGTCATCGATGCTTATAAGCGATCGCAGAAATCAACCGCAGCTAAATCATCTAAACAAACGCCGACAAACGAACGAAGCGGTTAAGCTTCCAAGAAGCCGTGAACAAGAAGTCTCTTCCAGAAGCAAACGTCTTCAAACACTACAATGAATCCAACGCAACACAGCCGATAACATCCACGCTCACAACAACCTAATAAAAAAGGAAAAACATCAAAATACAGCCGGGGTAGCTCAGCCTGGTAGAGCGGCGGGCTGTTAACCCGTCGGTCGCCCGTTCAAATCGGGCCCCCGGCGGTCGACAAGCCTATAATGATTTCAGTCCTCGACGACCCGATGCTGGTGTGCGTGTACGCGCCTACTGTGTTGGAGTGTCTAAGCCTGTTGACTTTCCGCTCATGTCGAAGTGTGTTAAAAATCGGTTGCGGAGTTGTTAGGTGTGCAGGAATACGTTGACAGCATCCACTCCGTGTTGTTGGAGCAGGTATATGGTGTGTTTCACGACATCCTTGTTGCTGAAATTTGTTTCGACAAACAGGTCTCCAACCTTTCTAATGCTTCTGAATCTTCGGCCGTTGGCGTGTTTTGGCTCGGTGTTCACTATATAGGTGGAACCATAAGGTAGTTTGACTGGTGGTTTGAGCCTACCCGATGAGGACAGCCATTCAACCGTAGCCACCAGGATGTCCCTCCAATATTTGAGGTCGAAGCTCTTCCCATCGTGAAAACTTATTTTTGTGAACTTGAGTTTTTCACGAGGTTTGGGCGTTATTTGAGTTAAAGGGGTTCCTTCAGGTTTGTGATGCTTGAACTCGATGCTTTGCGGAGGCATGCCTACGCCTGCGTGTCGCATTATGGAGAAAGCCTGTCTAACAACCTCGCCAGCATCCATGGAGTCTATGTCCCAGTACGCTATGCGTTTCTCGGCCAGAGGTTTCTGAATCTGTGTGTCATAAACCTCCCATTTCGCCCCGTCTGTAGCGATGAAATATCTAACACCTTCCGAAACACAGTAGGAAATTTGTTGAAGCAGGTCCTCCGACTTGCCGAGGGCTTTAACCCCGACGAAAGCAATTTTCCGTCCATTATGCAGCAGAGTGTAGTCGGGCCTGCCTGCTTGCGTGGTCATTTCTGGTACGAGCAACTCAGGGTTTTCCGTGTCCCATCCCAAAGCCCTGAGCAACGGGTCGACCAGTACATATCTGGTTAGCGTCTCGTTTCTCTGCAGCTCGCCCCGATATTTGTTGATACGGTTTTTCAACATGCCAACTAAATCTATTATTTCTCGTAGAGACACGTTTTCGTTAGTTTAGCAGCATTTATAAGGTTTAAACGCCCATTCGTGGCTTTGGCGGTAGCTGGTGCTTATACATGTTGTTTTTGAAACATTAAATTCGGGCTGTTAACCCGTCGGTCAGCGGTTCAAATCCGCTCCCCGGCGTACCTAAAATGAAGGCGTTATTTGCCCTATTTTCCTGATACTATCTTTCATGCAGCTGTATATTGACGTAAACATCTTGAGGCAGGATGTTAAATCTTTCCGGACGGAAATTATTAGTGCCATGATGCCTCTGTCTGACGTGGTGTTTCTCTCGCTCACAGCGGTCTGGGGAATTATTTTCATAGCCTACGTGTTAAGGGCCTACGTTAAGACGCGAAGCATCCAGCTGATTCTTTGGGCAGCGGCTGCAGCCGCCCTCCTAGCTGTAGGCTCTACACTTCTTCTATACGGTTTCGAAGGATTGGAGCTGCCATACACGTCCATTGTAGGGATGTTCACACCAGGCCTGCTCGCCGCCGGTCTTATCTCGGCCTTGATAAAGAAAAACTTCGGAGTCTACTATGCTGTGTACACAATAATGATTGCAGGCATCTACGCTGCCACGAGGGCTGTTGGGTGGGGATTTGCAATAGCGCTTCTGCTAGCTATACACGTTCCCAGCGGTCTCCTACTCATATTCCTGCCTGCGATTGCAGCGTTTAGGGGCATCAAACCTCTCGCCCTAACATCGATCGGCGGCCTCTTAATCAGCGTCGCTGGCGTGGCTCTTGCCACCATGGCGGTAGGTAGACCACTGCTACCCGTAGACCTAGTTTTGCAGATAGCTACTCAAATCATATTCTTAAGCACATTACTCATAACACTCGGGCTGATTATGGGCAAGACTTGGATACGAGAGGTGAAGCTATGGGCATCAAGCCGTTGATGATGCTCGCCGTCACAGTGGGCGTTCTGCTAGCCGGATGGGGTGTTCTACTATCCCCGCCACTCACGTCTGTGGCCAACGCTCTGGGAATAAGGAAGCCCGACGATATCAGAATGAACGTTTTAGACGACACTGTCGTGGCGGAAATATGCAACACTAACGAGGTCCTGTGTAAAAGCTATCTGGCTAGGTTGACGATGCTTTACCATTCTGTTTTCGCCGTCTTAGTGGCCATGACCCTGTACCTAGCCACGGCAATCGTCCCTCTCAAACAAGGGTATGCAGGTCCGACATCAGTTCTGGGAACAGCGGGGTATCTGATGGTTGTTGCGGGAGGGATAGGGTACGGCTACTGGGTGGAAGAACCTTTCCTCCACGGTGTCTTCATAGCAGGCCTATCACTCCTTTTCGCTTCAGGACTTCTGTTCGTAACAGGTATGAGGCTTAGGGACGGGAAAGGAAGGATCGACTATCTATCCGTTAACATATTCGCATCAGCGTTGCTGCTGCTGGCAACATCGCTTATAGGCGCGTGGATAGGCGCAAACGAGATGGTTGGCATAGGGAAGGAGCTCAGGGCGGCAAAAATCCTTGCAAAAATAGACCCAGACCTAGGCGAGGAGGTTTTCGTCTGGAGGGCTATGACAGCCCATCAACATGCTATGGTCGCAACGCTGGGTGCGGCGATCGTCTTCACAACCTTCAAATACCTAAACATAGATGTGGAGAGAAAATCATCGAAGATTCTTCTCGCAGGCGGTCTGGCTGGACAGCTTGTGATGGTTGCTGCCTGCTGGGCAGTTTGGCCTTATGGAAAAACCGCACACCTGCTAATCACTCCTGCAGCAGTAGGGCTGATATTCTTCACCGCTCTGATAGCGATTTTTGAGGCCAAGAAAATAGCTGAGAAGCTTAAGGCCGGGACACGTCTAGCAGACATGCTGACCCATCTATCACTTTATTCATTGGTGGTGTGGGTGTGGCCGAGCGTCGCAATACCGGGAGCGGTCGTAGCAATGAGCCTTCGAAAGCCCGTGATCCTCCGGCCAGAGTTCAGGAACCCCGTCTGGAACTGGGCTGAAAACGCCTACAACATAGGTCACTGGCATGTTCTTCTTATGCTTTATGCTTCAGCCCTGTTCATAGTCTACATGGATGTGCTTGGTCGTGGACGGCTCGCTAGCTATCTCGCCACTCTAACGTCGGCTGTAGCCATCATAGTGTCGACCGCCATAAACTTCTACATGATACCTCGAAGCCCAGCCCAGTATGTTCCGAACCCATACAACGATCCTGTTTTGACGTATGTCGTAGAACCCTTCTTGGTCTTGTTGTCGTTCTGTGTGGCGGCAGGGTTCATTTACATGCTGACAAGCCAGCTGAGGGTTTACAGGACGGCTGCTGTAACTCTGCAAACAGGTGTCAAGTTTTAAATCATGCTTATTTTTTAAACCTTTCAATGCAGATTAGTGTGCGTCCTTTTGTTGTTTTTCAAACGTTAAATTGCTGGTAAAACATGTCTCGGCGGTAGGGTTTGGGAGAGGCTCAGTTCGAGATTATCCTCGACCATTACCGTAACCCCCGCAACTACGGTGAAATGCCGAACGCGACGGTTAAGGTGAAGGACTCCAACCCGTTGTGCGGAGACGTGGTGGAGGTTTATCTAAAGATAGCGGACAGCGGTGTTGTGGAAAAGGCGACGTTCAGGGGGCATGGTTGCGCCATAAGCCAAGCATCCGCATCCATGCTTATTGAGACGATACAGGGCAAGTCCTTGAATGAGCTTAAGAACTTGAGTAAGCAGCATGTCTTCGACCTTCTGGGAATAGAGGTAGGGCCTGTCAGGATAAAATGCGCGCTTCTCCCGCTGAAAGCCGTCAAAACAGCCGTCTACACCTACTTCGGCATCAAAATGGATTCTAAGGAGTTTGAGGGCTAGCACAACCGCTGTCATTCCTCTGCCGCGTTTAAAACAGCCGGGATTAGGCTGTTCCATTAACCTTATTGGACGCAGACATCACCGTACCACGGGTTGAAGCTGATCAAAGACCCCGTCCACGGCTACATCACGCTGTCGGATCAGGAGCTCGGCCTCGTCGACACAAGGGCCGTCCAAAGGCTTAGACGCATAAGCCAGCTCCCTCTCGTCTACCTCGTCTACCCAGGAGCACGTCACAGCAGGTTCGACCACTCGATAGGCTGCATGTTTCTCGCAGGCGAGTTTGCACAACATCTTGGGTTAGACAGCTATGAAACAACCCTGCTCAAAACAGCCGCACTGTTACACGACATAGGACACACGCCTTTCTCCCATCTGTTCGAGCAGCTTCTCCTCGACAAGGGTGTCAGCCATGAGCAGATGAGCATGCGGATAATCGAGCATGACAAGGAGTTGGGCGAGGCTTTGGAAAGGCTTGGAATTGACCGGGGTGAGGTAGTCAAAGTTCTTCAGGGAAGGAGTAGGCTAAGCAGCTTGGTTTCAGGTCCGTTGGATGTAGACAGGCTTGACTTCCTAGTCAGAGACGCATACTTCACCGGAGCAACATACGGCGTCATAGACGTGAAAAGGATAATACGGTTAACCAGGTTGCTCGAAGACGGGCCTGCGGTGGATGTGCGGGGGGTAGGTGCTGTTGAAGAGCTGGCCATAGCCCGTTACCATTCCTTTATCAACATATACTTCCACCACGCCGTCAGAGCAGCCCAAATACTTCTTCTCCGCGGCGCAACAATGCTCAAGTCCGAGCTGAACTTCTCGGAGATGACGCCGCAACAGTACGTTGAACACGACGACTTCAGCACATGGTGTTTTATGAAAAACCATCCCGCCACGAGATGGGTTGTAGAACGTCTTGAGAGAAGGATTTTGCCGCGAAGGCTGTATGAGAAGCAGGTCTTCGGAGAGGTCAGAAAGATTACTACGTTGGCTGAGCAGCGGGAAGTCGAGGAAGAGGTTGCGGAAATGGCCGGCATCAACCCTTCCAGGGTTTACTTTGACTTCTCCCACGCCCCGCCCTTAACCAAGTACGGACCCGGTGAAGTTAGGCTTTATCCAAGCGATTTAGCGGAGTCGTGGATATTGAGAGAGCTTTCGAAGCCGTTGCATGTTTTCAGAATATATGTTGACAGGGATGTAGAGGAGGTGGAAAAGGTTCGTAGTGCTGCGGAGAAGGTCATCTCCTCAATTCTGGAATGAACTTAGCCAAGCCTCTAGCAATCCTTTCGCCTACTTCCTCCACTGTTCCGTCGCCGTCAACCCAGACAACCCTCCAGCCACGTCTCAAAACCAGCCTGTACATTCTGTCGACAGCCTTCAGAAACCTCAGCCTCTCGTAACGTTGGGCTGAAAATCTTCTAAGCCTTTTTAACGCTTTCTCAGGCTTTAAGCTGATGTAAACAACGACGTCAGGTTTTGCCGCATACCTGTTGATCCACCCAACCCATTTTCTCCTGCGTGTGGCCACAGCTTGGTACGCTAAAGAAGATATCACCGAACGGTCTGAGACCACAGTCATCCCGTTCCTCAAAGCTGGTTTTATCACCTTCTCAGCATGCATCAACCTGTCGGCGGCGAACAGCAAAGCCATCACTTCCTCGGAATATTTCCCACCGCTTCTAAGCCCTTCTTTGATAAGCCTTCCCACCGCCATGTGTGTCGGCTCACCTGTCAAAACAGTTTTAACACCTCTGGACCTAAGCAGCTTAGCCAGACGGTTTGACTGAGTGGTTTTACCGACGCCGTCGATTCCCTCAACAGCTATGTAAAAGCCCTTCCTCAAACCATGTTGAATTGGTTTAGCAAAATTTAAATCCCGTTTGAACAGATAAGCATCATGTCAGGAAAAACATTCAGCCGCGATGTTTCTGAAGGGCCTGAGAGAGCTCCTCACAGGGCTATGCTCAGGGCTGTAGGCTTGAAGGATGCTGACTTCAGCAAACCGTTTGTCGGCGTGGCCAGCACGGGAAACGAAGTCACTCCCTGCAACCTTCACCTCGACGGGTTGGCTAGGAGAGCTAAGGAGGGGGTTTGGGAAGCTGGCGCAGTAGGTATTCAGTTCACAACAATAGCGGTAAGCGATGGGATCTCTATGAACACGGAGGGCATGAAAGGCTCGCTTGTAAGCAGGGAGGTGATAGCCGACTCCATCGAGCTCATGTGCTTCGCCCAAAGGTTCGACGGCCTTGTAGGCATTGCGGGGTGCGACAAAAGCCTGCCGGGCACAGTAATGGCCATGGCCCGTTTAAACATACCCTCCGTCTTCCTCTACGGAGGCACAATCCTCCCAGGCAAGTATAAGGGACGTGACGTCACTATCCAAGACGTTTACGAAGCGGTTGGAGCCTACAGCTCGGGCCAGATCAGCTTGCAGGAGTTGGTTGAGCTTGAGCGCGTCGCCTGTCCCACGGAGGGCTCTTGCGCAGGACTGTATACGGCAAACACCATGGCCTCGGCCATAGAGGCGCTTGGCATGTCGCTGCCTGGAACAGCTTCAATCCCGGCTGTGGACGACAGAATCTACGACGCGGCCTACAGGTCTGGCAGACAGGTTATGAAGCTTTTGGAAAACGGCATAAAGCCCCGTGATATTATGACTTACGAGGCTTTTGAAAACGCTGTCACGACGGTGTGCGCTATGGGCGGTTCTACGAACGCGGTTCTTCACATTCCAGCGATAGCCCATGAAGCTGGTGTTAAACTCGAGATAGATGTGTTTGATAGGATAAGCAGAAAAACCCCTCACATCGTTGACATGAGGCCTGGAGGAAGGTTTGTTATGGTTGACCTAGACCGGGTTGGTGGAGTGCCCGTTGTGTTAAAAAAGCTTCTGGAAGCAGGCCTTCTGCACGGAGACGTTTTAACAGTTACTGGGAAGACTTTAGCGGAAAACCTTAGAGACTTCAAGTTAGGCGACGGCGGGGAGGTGGTCCGCCCAATCACGCAGCCTCTCCATCCAACAGGCGGCATAGCGATACTCAAGGGAAACCTAGCTCCGGAGGGAGCTGTGGTAAAATCCACGGCCTCAACAATTCAGTCCTTTAAAGGCCCCGCCCGTGTCTTCAACTCGGAGGAGGAGGCTTACAGAGCATTGCTGAGGCGGGAGATTCATGAGGGCGATGTGATCGTCATAAGGTATGAGGGGCCGAAGGGCGGGCCAGGGATGAGGGAGATGCTCGCTGTCACCGCCATAGTTGTGGGCCAAGGGCTTAAGGAGAAGGTTGCGCTGATAACCGACGGCAGGTTTTCAGGAGCGACGCATGGCCTGATGGTGGGGCATGTGGCGCCGGAGGCGGCGGTAGGAGGCCCAATAGCAGCCCTCGAAGACGGAGACACCGTGGTCATCGACGTTCCAAACAGAAGGCTTGACGTCGAGCTTGACGAAACAGAAATCCAGAAAAGGCTCAAGGCTTGGACGCCCCCGCCGCCGAGGTATGTTTCAGGCGTGCTGGCCAAATATGCCAGGCTCGTTGGCTCTGCTGGCAAAGGGGCTGTATGCGGCTGAAAGAGTTTTAAGCACGCTATTCAGACGGTAGCTAGGTTTGACGGGGTGCTCGGGCTTTGCCTGCGGTGAGTCAAGACTGGGAAGCAAAGCGGCAGCAGGTCGTCCAAATACTAGAGACCATAATAAACGACACAGAGACACCCCGCAACATACGACGCGTTGCTAAACAGGCTTCGGACGAGCTTTTCAACGAAAAATACAACCCCGCCGTGAGAGCAGCGAATTCTATCGAGATGATAGAGGAGATAATCAACGACCCTAACATGCCTTCGTTCACAAGGACACAGCTCTGGATGGCGATAAGCATTCTCGAGACAATCCGTTCATCCCAGCCGTAACATTTTCTTAAACAGTAAAATACGTCAAACTAATGTCAGATTTGAGACTCGAGAGGTTGCCATCCGATGAACAAATTGGTCCAATATTCGTTGCTCCTGGCGTTTGTGTTAGCTCTAGCCTACGTATTAGGGCTTAACACGAGCCAGGCAGTTTCGCTCGTAGTGCTCGGCGGCATGATTGGAGCAACTCTGATGTTCTGGAGGTTCAGGCTTGTGTTCGCTTTTTTTGCCCTAGCGATCATGCTGGGAACAAACCTGCTTGAGATAAAGCTTCTGATAGAGTTCGCTCATCTAGACACAATACTGTTTCTAGCCTCTATGATGATGGTGGTTGGATACTTGGAGGATGCTCGTTTTTTTGAAGTGCTGATGGACAAGCTTCTCGCGAGAGTAGGTAACAGGCCAAGAGTCTTGGTTGCATCGTTGATAGCGATGTCTGCCCTGTTAGCGGCTTTGGTTGATGAAGTAACCTCGATATTGATAATGGCTGCGATAATACTTGATTTTACGTCAAGATACAACCTAAACCCGGTTAGGTTCATCATACTTGCGGTATTCGCCACTAACATAGGGAGCTCTGCAACAGTGGTCGGGAATCCGGTCGGCGTCATGATAGCTTTTCGAGCAGGACTGGGCTTCGCTGACTTTTTACGATGGGCAACACCGATCTCAACCGCCGCTCTTTTTCTGTTTATATTGATTAGCATGTACGTTTATAGAACAGACATAAAAATGCTTGCAAACAACTTAGGCAAACAACCAGTAAACCCCACGTTTACCGCAAACGGAATCAACGGCGACAAATTCGACATTAGAGTACCCGCCGCAATATTCATCGCAACCATCACAGGACTTATTCTCCACACACCAATCGAACAGGTCTTAGGATTAGGGAAAAACGCGATGCTCCTAGGCGTGCCGTTCTTGTTCGCAGGAGCTGTTATGTTGCTTGAAAGGGAAAGGGCTCGTGAGCTTGTCGAGAGGAGAATCGATTGGTGGACTCTATTGTTTTTCATGATATTTTTTGCAACCGTCGGCACGCTCAACCATACCGGTGCTACCCAAGTCTTCGCAAACATAATTTTACAGATTGGAGGCAACAGTATAGTATATTTAATGGTCATAATCATGGTTGTATGTGGGCTGATGTCAGCCTTCATGGATAACGTGCTGGCCGTAGCCACATGGATACCGATAATGAAAACTCTCGGAGATTTTGGAGTAAACATCTTTCCTCTTTGGTGGGCTATGCTTTTTGCAGGAACGTTGTGGGGAAACCTGACTATTATTGGCAGCACAGCAAACATAGTTGCCGTGGGTATGCTGGAGAGACGTGAACGCATACATATTACTCTAAGACAGTGGATCGGCTTAGGCGCTGCAGTTACGTTTCCAACAGTGGCGTTATCCTTAGCATTGTTATACCTACAGCTGCCTTTGGCCGCCTAGTCTCCCGCAAGCTGCGCAACAATAACCATCTTCTCTTTTTTTACTGTTACCCAGACCTCGTAGCCAAACTTCAGCAACGTCGCGAAGACATCATACCAAGGGAAATAGCTAGGCTCGTTCACAGTGATTTCAAAACCACCATACTCCGTGTTTATCTCGCCCGTCTTACCAACTTGAAGCTCAAGACACTTCCGAATGTCGGGAATAAGTTTTTCAGAAGAGACACGTGCAGGTTTATCGTTGTTCCCCGAATACTGTGAGCTGAATGTGTTGAGGCTAGTGTCCAAGGTCGTTGGCAAATTGTGTGGCGACCGTATTTAAGCCTACCCTGAATGGATTTAAATAAAAACGACCCGTAAAGCTGTGAAAAAGGCTTGGGGTTGAGGGTGGCCTTTCAAGGGGAAAAAGGTGCTTACAGCGAGGAAGCAGTTATCTCCTATTTCGGCGATAAGGCTGAGCTTTTTCCATGCAAAACCATTCGTGAGGTTTTCAAGAACACGGAAGCCTTGGTGGTGGACTTTGGCGTTGTCCCTGTCGAGAACAGCATAGAGGGAAGCGTTGCAGAAACATACGACATGTTTCTAACCTCGAGCGTTAAAGTTGTTGGAGAAATAATACTCAAGATAAGACATTGTCTTATATCGCATCCTGGGACAACGCTTGCCGACGTTAAGGTGGTCTATTCCCATCCTCAGGCCCTTGCGCAGTGTAGGGGATTCCTTACGTCTCTCGGCGCTGAGATGGCTGTAACATATGACACGGCGGGAAGCGTGAAGATGATTAAGGAGCAGGGTCTCAAGCATGCGGCTGCAGTAGCCAGCGAAAGGGCAGCCCAGATCTACGGCATGTCTGTCCTCGCCAAAGGCATCGAAGACTACGGCCACAACTACACGAGGTTCTTAGTTATATCTACGAGAGAGACAACCCCGCAAGCCGACAGCAAAACATCGATAATATTCTCGACGGTTCACAGGCCGGGTGCCCTTTACAACGCGTTGGGAGCCTTCGCAAGAAACAACATAAACCTCACAAAAATAGAGTCGAGGCCAACCCGTCAAAGACCGTGGGAATACTATTTCTTCGTAGACTTCGAGGGGCACGTGGGGGACGAGGGGGTTAAAAAAGCGTTGGCAGAGTTATCATCCTGTACGATATTCGTGAAAATCTTGGGGTCGTATCCAAAGGCCTCCATAGAGCTGTAGAGAGGGAGGGCTTTCACCCAAGCCTGTGACGTGCCAACATCTCCAAGACCTCGACTAGAGCCTGCGTGCCGTCCTCACCGTGGCCCATGTTGTCCAAGGCTTTGACAAGCTCGGCGACAAGCGAAACACCTGGCAGAGAAAGGCCGAGGCTTTCAGCAACCTCCCTGACTATGCGCAAGTCTTTTCTAAGGTGCTTCACCTTAAACCCTGGCCTGAAATCCCTCACAACCATTCGTGGACCAAGGTTGGACAGCTGCCAAGAGCCTCCCGCACCCGTTGACACCACTTCGATCACTTTCTTAACATCCAAACCAGCCTTCGAAGCCACCAGCAGCATCTCGCAAACCCCCAGAAGGTTGAGTGAGACGGCTACCTGATTGCAAAGTTTAGTGAAGCTCCCAGCACCCGACTCCCCCATGTAGTAGATGTGCTTCCCCATGGCCTGTAGCACGGGTAAAGCCTTCTCGAAAGCCTCTTTAGAACCGCCTACCATTATCGTCAACGTTCCCTGCTCTGCAGCCATAGTGCTTCCTGAAACGGGTGCGTCAAGCATTTCTCCACCCTTAGACTTGACCAAGGTGGCCATCTCCTTTGAAAAGATGGGGGAAACTGTTGACATGTCAATGATAACCTGCCCATGCCTGATTTTTTCCAAAACACCTTCTTCACCTGCCAAGACCTGCCTTACCTCTGGTGCGTCGGGAAGCATCGTTATTATGATGTCGGATTGGCTTGCAACCTCTGCTGGAGACTTGCAGGGAAGAGCCTTCAGTTGAGCCAGCTCCTGTACCGGCCCTTGGCTTCTGTTGTAAACCGCTAAACGAAAACCTTTCGCCAGAAGATTCTTCGCCATCGGCCTTCCCATCAAACCCAACCCGATGAAGCCGACAGAATCCATGGCTTTTTGCCCAACAACGCGGGATATGAGGTTTTGAACAACTCAATATCGGAACCTCGCGTAAGTTTTTTACCTGCTTAGAAGCCGTTTAAAACGGCGTCGGATTAGGTAATGACTAAACGTGGTGCGAAGATACCGGTGCCGCTGAAGGTCGAGGACACAGCCAGCCTTGCGAGGCTTGTGGCTTCACGGGCAGACTACATACCTCCTTTGCTGGAATTCAGCTTAAACGGTAGACACATCTTGTCGCATCTAATGAGCATACCCTTCGGAAAATACAGCCTACCGCTTCTCGTTTACACAGATCTCGACCACCCTCCTAAACCATACTTGGTGTACACCCCGCTAGAAAGGGAGGAGACATTGTTTTCAGACGTCCCGGAAACAGGAAGATACGTATCTTTCCCCGTGATAGAGATAGAGCCAACTCCTGACATTTTAGAAATGGCTCTGTCGGAGCCGGTCAAGAGGAAGATAAGAGGGTTGAAGTCGGTCCGCGTCAAAACTATCGCGTCATTGATGCGGTTAGTCTCAGCCATGGTTGACGAAGCGTCAAGCCCTCCCCTCTGGTGCTTCCGGCTAAAGGGCAGGCACGCAGTCGGAATAATATACCCCGTGTACGAGTACTATGATTCTGCAGCGCTCCCCCTTGTATACTATACCGAGCTGGGTTCAAAGCCGCCAGCACCTTACATAGCCTACAAGCCGGATGTCGGCGGCCAAACCATACAATACTTAAACTCTCTGTCGGACTCGAGGTTCGTCTACGGCCGCATAATCTTCGTTGAAACTTTCCCATTCAGCCTTTAGGTCCGCCAAAGCTCTTTCCGGAGAAGGTCTCTTACAGCGGTCCTCATCAAAGCGCTCCTGCTGGGGTAGACACCTTTCTTGATGAGCTCGTCCATGCCGTCGATTAATGCTTCGGGCATCTTTACCGATATAAGCTTCATGCTGGCTCAGCGTATTACCCGCCCTCGTATTAAATCTTCTACTTGAGGTCAGGCATGTCGAAGGGGAAAAATCTATAAAAAACCCTTGACACGGCCATAACCAGGTGTGATGTAGTATGGCAGCAACAGTAGGCACAGCTACCCAACCCGTTATAATCTTGAAGGAAGGAGCCAAGAGGATGCGCGGTCGAGAGGTTCAGAGCGCCAACATAATGGTGGCGAAGATTATTGCCGAGACGATGAAGTCGTCGCTGGGGCCTAGAGGGATGGACAAGATGCTGGTGGACAGCTTCGGCGACATCGTCATCACAAACGACGGGGCGACAATCCTCAAGGAGATGGACGTAGAGCATCCAGTGGCGAAAATGCTTGTGGAGGTCTCTAAGGCCCAGGACGAAGAAGTCGGTGACGGAACAACTTCCGCCGTTGTTCTTGCGGGCGAGCTGCTGGCCAAGGCGGAGGAGCTTATTGAGAAAGAGGTTCACCCGACAATAGTCATAGAGGGATACAGGAAGGCCGCTGTCAAAGCGTTAGAGATACTTGACGAAATAGGCATCAAAGCCAGCCCAACCGACAAGGAACTGCTTAGAAAAGTCGCGAAGACAGCCATGATAAGCAAGCTCGTGGGAGAGGAGTCCGACTACCTCGCAGGCGTCGTCGTCGACGCCGTGACACGTGTTGCGGAGAAAGTGGGTGATCGATGGACGGTTGACCTCGATGACATAAAGCTGGAGAAGAAGGAGGGCCAATCGTTGCGTGACACAAAGCTGATAGAGGGCATAGTCCTTGACAAGGAAGTCGTCCATCCCGACATGCCGAAGCTCGTGAGAAACGCGAAGATAGCGTTGCTCGACGCTGCCCTCGAGATCGAGAAGACAGAGTTCGACGCCAAGCTTAACATAGAGACTCCTGAGCAGATGAGAGCCTTCATGAAGCAAGAGGAGGATATGCTGAAGGGGATGGTTGAAAAGATAGCTTCAACAGGCGCGAACGTCGTTCTCTGCCAGAAAGGAATAGACGACCTCGCCCAGTACTTCCTAGCGAAGAGAGGCATAATGGCTGTCAGGCGGATTAAGAAGAGCGACATGGACAAGCTCGCGAAAGCAACCAAGGGAAGGGTCATTTCGAGGATAGATGACCTGACGCCGGAAGACCTAGGCAAAGCCGCGCTCGTCGAAGAACGGAGGGTGGGAGAAGATAAAATGGTGTTTGTTGAAGGCTGCGAAAACCCCAAGTCGATCACCATCCTCATAAGGGGCGGCACCCAGAGGATAGTTGACGAGGCTGAAAGGTCGTTGAAAGACGCGATAAACGTTGTCAAGGACGTGATAGTTGATGGCAAGATAATAGCTGGAGGCGGAGCTGGAGAGATAGAGACAGCTCTCAGGCTGAGGGATTATGCGAAAACCCTCCCGGGGAAGGAACAGCTTGCTGTCAACAAATTTGCTGAAGCTCTTGAAGTTATTCCTTCGCAGCTGGCTGAGAGCGCAGGCATGGACCCGATAGAGGCCATAGTGAACTTGACATCCAAGCACAAGGAGGGAGGACTAACGCACGGCATAAACGTGTTCAAGGGAGAGATCACGGACATGCAGAAGCTCGAGGTGCTTGACCCACTGCTCGTAAAGAAACAGACAATCAAATCAGCCGTCGAAGCAGCGGCGATGGTCCTTAAGATCGACGACATCATAGCCGCCTCAAGGCTGGAAACATCTGCTCCCGGGAAGAAGGGGGAGGAAAAGGAGAAGGAAGAAGGCGGAGTTGGTGAGGACTGAGGCCAAGCCCGCCCTCCTCCGCTTAACAAAATACGAAAAGGCTAGGATTATCGGCGGTCGGGCCCTCCAAATATCCCTTGGCGCCTTCCCGCTAGTTGAGGTAAGACCAGGAGACACGAACATCGACATAGCGAAACGAGAGTTTGAGAGAGGTGCGCTTCCTATCATAATTCGGAGAAAAAGGTCTGACGGCAGCTACGTTGACATTCTTTTGAAGGACCTGCTTGCGGAGGAAAGCAAGAGCCATTGACTGATGAAACAGAGAGCTGGAGAAACGCAGCGCTGTTGCTTGCGATAGTTGTGGTAGCTTCGCTAATGCTGCAGCAGGTAGGGCTTCAGTTCACTCCCGTCTTCTCATTTTTTTCAATCTATCTCCCGTTTGCTTTCGCCCTCGCTGTTTACGTCATCAAATATCTTCAGAGGAGAAGACGAGAGTATTAGCTACAGAAGTCTGTGGTATTAGGTTTGGTTTAGAGGACGGGCAATATTAAAAGTAGGCTTTTTTACAATGGTCGCCAGCTATGTTTAGAGCTGGCGTAAGAGAACTGAGGGGCTGGAGTGGTAGGTCAGCTCGATTCCACTACAACAAATCCCGCCAGCTCATAAGCGAGTTTGTGAACTCCTTCCTCAACCTTCACGGCCCAGACGAGCTTGTCGCAGGCTTTGCAGAGCCTTTCTTCACAGATTTTGTAATAGTTATCAGCGGGCTTGACGAGATGTCGGGCGACTCCACTCTTGTTATGGGATCTATTTTAAAGGAGTGTCTCACCGCTAGGTCTGGCGTTGCCGCTCTCGGAGGCCGTTTCACAAACAGGTTTAAGATACCGCAGGAGCTGCCTGCCGTGGCAAGTCTTTTCGGCTTCTCCGAGAAGCAGGCGCAGCACCTGATATACTGTAGCAGGATGGTGGCTAAGACGGACAGCGTAGCTATTCAGGACGGGTTCGACCTCTACTTTCACATGATGATGCTGTCGCACAGTGGCATTTGGACGGTCATCCAGCAGAGCATCAACCCATATACTCTCGCCGTGAGGCGATACCACTGGTTTTCAGGATATCTGCGGAGCTTCGTCGAGGAACCGCATACAGGCATCATATCGGTGGAGAAAAAGCCGAGGATTCTTGACATGACCGCTAAGGAAAGCAGACAGTCTAGGAAGGCTTCGCTTGACATTCTCGCAAACGACGTTCCAAAACTCCAGCGTCTCTACACGTTTGCAAACATCCCAAACCAAACAACTCTTGACGAGGAGGGGAGAAAGGTTGCGGACTTTCTCAGACCCCATGAGAGGATAAGCTGGGCCCTGGTCCACGAGCTGGAGAAAGACATTCCGAGAGACTATGAGGCGTTGCTGGCGGTGAGGAGGGTTGGACGGGGCATCATAAGGCTTCTCGCCTTCGGCGTCTACGTCCTATACGGCGTTAAGCCAAGCCTTCGAGACCCAGCTATCACCCCGTACGAGGTTGCGAAAACGTACAGCGAGGACCATTTTCTGTGGAGGCTTCAGCAGGCGGTAGACTCGGTTAAGAACTCCAACCTGCCGCCTGAGCTTAAGAGACACAGCTTGAGAAGGCTTGCTGAAGTGTTTGGCGGCGGTGAGGCAGAGTCTATCGCAGCCTAGGCCCTGTTCTCGATGAAGTCTTCAACCATCTTTCTGGCGACGTCGTCAGGATACTGTTTCGGCGGAGACTTCATGAAATAGGCGGATGGCCCTTCCAAAACACCTCCTATGCCCCTGTCCTTTGCTATCTTGATGCATCTAACGGCGTCTATGACCACTCCTGCTGAATTCGGGCTGTCCCAAACCTCTAGCTTAACCTCTACGTTCAACGGAGCGTTCCCGAAAGCAGACCCTTCCAACCGGATGTAAGCCCACTTTCTGTCCTCAAGCCATGGAACGTAGTCGCTAGGGCCTATGTGAATGTTTCCCGGAGGCAGGTCGTACGGTATCAGAGAGGTAACAGCCTGCGTCTTCGATATTTTCTTAGACTGCAGCCTTTCCCTTTCCAGCATGTTGAGAAAGTCTGTGTTGCCTCCGAAGTTGAGCTGATAGCTTCTCTCGATTTTCACGCCTCTGTCGACGAAGAGTTTTGTCAACACTCTGTGGAGTATGGTGGCGCCCACTTGCGATTTTACGTCGTCGCCTATCAACGGTATGTTTCGCTTCGCGAAAACCTCCTGCCAACGTTTTTCCCTCGCTATGAACACGGGTATGCCGTTCACGAACCCTGTTCCAGCCATCAAAGCCTGCTCCACATACCATTTTGTCGCAGACTCGCTGCCTACAGGAAGAAAGTTTACCACGACATCTGCTCCAGAACTCTTCAAGACGTCTGCTACATCAACCGTCGGAGAGTCATGCTTGATAACAACATCCTTCAAGTATCTTCCGATGCTGTCATGCGTCATGCCCCGCATAACCTCGACGCCGAGATGGGGTACGTCAGCGAACTTGAGCGTGCAGTTCGGCTTCTGGAAAATCGCCTTCGAAAGGTCAAGCCCAACCTTGTTCCTGTCTATGTCGAAGGCCGCCACAAATTCGATGTCACCCACATGATAGCCTCCGAGCCTCGGGTGCATCAAACCGGGTACAAAGGCGTCGTCGGCCACATCCCTGTAAAAATATACGCCTTGGACGAGGGCTGACGCGCAGTTCCCCACACCAATTATGGCTACCTTAACTTTTGGCATGGATGATGTTCTTATCAGGCGGCTAAATACTTTACGGTTGTAAAATAATCACCCAATACGGACAGCTAAGTCTGCGAGAAACTTCTTCGCCTTCCCAAGCGTTTTAATCCCTTTTTCCGTAACCATGTAATACTTTCTAGCGGGCCCTCTGCTTCCTTTAGCCTGGTTAACGACCTTTATCAGACCACCGCGTTCAAGCCTGTAGAGAACAACGTATGATGTAACCTGCCCGGGTTTGAAGCCGAACTCTCTCTCAATCATGCCTCTGATCTCATAGCCGTAAAGCGGTTTTCTGCTGAGCAAGGTTAGAATGTACAGCCACAGGTTTTCATGGGTAAGTTTCTTGACAAGCCTTTCATACGCCAAGCCACAACAACCGTGATAGAGCGTTTCATTTTAACCAATAAGTGTTGCCTGTAGATAAGTTGATTAGATACATGGTTGTCCAGCGCACATGGTCAAGACGCTGCCTGTGAAGAAGAGGCTCGCCCGTGAGATGAGGAGGGCCTGGGCCACTCCCGCATGGGTCGTGGCGAAAACACGCCGTCACGTCAGGTCTTCCCACAGAAGAAGAAGCTGGCGAAGGTCGAGGATCAAACCATAGAAAACGAACAGCTTGTTAGCGTTGTCCGAAAATAGTTATATTTTCGTTAGATGATCCATGCCATCGTTAGATGGAAGGTTTCAAGCTAGGGTCTGACGCATCAATCGAATGGGTGTCTTTGACGGTTTCAAACTTGGAAAGGTCTCTCCAGTTCTATGTTGGTTTGCTGGGGCTCTCGCATCTCTCCTGGCTCGGAGACAAAGTTGTTCTCGGCAGCAGCCAATACAGCCCGCTCGTCATCTTGTCTGAGAAGAAGGATGCTTTACCTAAGCCGGAAAACGCTCTCGGACTTTACCACTATGCTATCCTGGTTCCGTCTAGACTCGACCTAGCCAGATTGTTTGTTAGATTGGCTGAAGGCTGGCAGTTCGAGGGCGCCTCGGACCATCTGGTAAGCGAGGCGCTCTATCTGAGGGACCCCGACGGCCATGGAATAGAGATCTACGCGGACAGGCAGCGGACCGAATGGAGGTATTACGGAAACAGTTATGTACGCATGGCTACGCTGCCGCTGAACATCAACTCGCTTCTCCAAGAGCTCAGGGATGAGGGAACCAGTGTAGCTCTGTCGAGTAACTGGACAATCCCGAAACAAACTAAGCTAGGCCACATCCATCTTCATGTTTCTAGGCTGGAGAAAGCTGAGAAGTTCTATCGTCAAATCCTAGGGTTTGACGTCACCTTTAGGCTGGGCCGGTCTGCTGTCTTTTTCTCCGCAGGCGGCTACCATCACCACATAGGGGCTAACGTTTGGGCCGGCCTTGACGCTCAACCCCTTTCCCGCGAATACGTAAGATTGGAGAGCTTTGCAATAGGATTTAGAGGTAGGCGTACGATGTCGGAGTTGAGGGCTAGGCTTGTGGAGAACGGGTTGGCTGTGGAAGATTCGCTTTTGAACGAGGCTGAGGGATACATGGGCGTCACCACTTGGGACTATGACGGAAACGCTGTGGAGCTTGTCACCGGCAGACCATAAACAGCTGTGATTGTTTCACTCACCTTTGAACTCAGGCTTTCTTTTCGCGAAGAACGCAGATATACCTTCCATGAAGTCTTTCGTGAAAAGGAGGTCGGCGAAAAAGCTTCTCTCGACAGCCAACCCCCTGCTCAACGGCGCCTCCCTGGCCAGCAGAACAGCTTGCTTTATGGCTTTTAACGCCAACGGAGCCTGCGAAGCAAGCCTTTCGGCGAAGCTGCGGAGTTCTTCCTCAAACCGTTCGGGTGGAACGACTTTGTTTACAAGCCCTATGCGCCATGCCTCCTCTGCTTTAATCCTGTCGCCCAGCATTTCTATCTCCAAAGCCTTCGCTATCCCGACAAGCCTAGGAAGCCTCTGTGTACCGCCTGCACCGGGGATAAGGCCTAGGTTTACCTCCGGCTGTCCCAGCTCAGACCGTGTGCTGGCTATTCTAAAGTCGCATGCTTGAATCAGCTCGCAGCCGCCTCCCAACGCATAGCCGTCAATGCCGGCCACAACGGGCTTCGGCATAGCCTCGATTATGTTCGTAACCTCCTGAAAATCCCTCAAAAACCTTTCTGCATCAGCCTTTGTCTTGATTTCTGTGAAGGCCGTTATGTCGGCTCCCGCTGAAAAAGCACGGCCGCCAGCTCCTTTGAGAACGACAACACGTGTCTCGTTGTCATGCCATGCCTTGAGAAGGGCGTCTGTAAGCTCCTCAATCATCTTCGGCGTTATCGTGTTGAGTCTATGAGGTCTGTTAAGGGTTATCCAAGTGATTGGCGGAGATCTCTCGAAAAGTATCTCGCTGTATGCCGTTTTTTCTGACGCAGCATACTTATGGAACCCCTCGCCGGTTTTCTTTCCCAGCTTACCTTCCGACACGAGCTGTGTTATCAACGGGTCCGGCTCGTAGAAAACACCGTACTTCTCCGCCGTCTTTCTCAAAGCGTCGGCTATGTTGTCGAGACCAAGTTCGTCGGCCATTTCCAGCACGCCTTTGGGCCATCCTAGACCAAGCTTAACAGCCGTTTCAACATCTTCAACCGAGGCCACATCATTCCTAACAATCCATGCGGCTGCGTTAACTGCAGGAGCTATTATCGTAACAAGGTCTACTTTCTCGCCTGCTTCACGAGGTATTTCGGGCCTTTCGTAAACGCCGCCTCGGTATTCATAAAACCCTTTGCCAGACTTTTGTCCATAGTGTCCTTTCTCATAAAGCTCCTTGAACAACGGACATGGCTCGGGAGCGTTTGGCTCCCTCTCCTTTATCGACTGGCTAGCAAGATGTATGACGTCTATCCCCGAGTAATCGCATAGCTCAAACAACCCCATGGGAAAACCAGCTCTGTACTTGACGGCTGAGTCTATTTCAACAGGCTTAATCCCTTCCCTGGCCACCATCCAGCATGACAGGTTTAGAAGAGGTGTTAGGATTCTGTTGACTATGAAACCAGGGACATCCTTACGGCATACAACGACCGTTTTGCCCATCTTTTTCCCAATTTCAACCGCCTTCTCAACGGTTTGCTCGCGTGTTTTTTCCCCTTTTATAACCTCAAGAAGTGGCATCAGGGGGGGTGGGTTGAAGAAATGCATGCCCACAACTCTGTCTGGGCAGTCCGTGGCGGAAGCTATTTCGGTTATCGGCAGCGTGCTTGTGTTGGTTGCGAGTATGGCTCTGGAAGGAGCTGTTTTACTGAGTTTGCTAAAAATTTCTTTCTTCAAGCTGATCTTTTCAGGAACGGCCTCTATTACGAGGTCGGCATCTAGTGCAGCCTCCTCCAAGTTTAGAGTAGTCTTTATACGGTTTAAAGCGGCCTTGGCCTCTTCTGCCGTAATCCTTTTCTTCTCAACAAACTTATCCAGACTCCATCTGATCTTTTCCAATCCTTTCGCCAGCAACTCTTCAGCTACATCAACCATCACTACGTCAAAACCAGCTAAAGCCGCAACCTCTGCAATACCATGACCCATAACACCAGCTCCAACCACAACAACCTTCAAGCCTGATCAAAACTAAGCGTCCAAACGGCTATTTAAACAGCTTCATGAAAGCTTGAAGAACCTTGCCGCTTTGTTCAAGGCCTCTACCAAAGCTTCCACGTCCTCCGGGGTGTTGTAGATGTAGAAGCTTGCCCTAGTTGTAGCCGTTACGCCGAGCCTTGTGTGTATAGGCATCGCGCAGTGATGTCCAGCTCTGACACATATTCCGAACTGGTCGAGATATGTTGCAAGGTCGTGAGGGTGGATGTCTCCGAGGTTGAATGAGACGAGCCCGCATCTATGTCTAGGGTTCTCAGGCCCGTATATCCTGACGTGCCTGAGCTCTGACAAGAGTTCGAGAGTCTTGGCTATCAGTATGTGCTCGTACTCCCTGACCTTGTCCAGCCCGATGTTTCTAAGGTAGTCGACGGCAGCGCCAAGGCCAACGGCACCTGCGATATTAGGCGTCCCCGCCTCAAACTTCCATGGTACTTCGTTCCACACGCTTCTGTCCAAATACACCTCCTTTATCATCTCGCCGCCCCCCATGAAAGGCTCCATCTCCTCCAGCAGCTCACGTCTCCCGTAGAGCACGCCTATCCCTGTTGGGCCGAGCATCTTGTGTCCGCTGAAGGCCATAAAGTCGCAGTCGATGTCTTGAACGTCTACAGGCATGTGGGGGACTGACTGGGCTGCGTCAACCACAGCAACAGCCCCATGCTGGTGAGCAAGCTTCGTCAAGTATTTAGCGTCATTTATGGTGCCCAAAACATTGGATGCGTGTACGAAGCTAAAGACCCCAGCCCCATCTAACGTTTCCTCCATCTTCGATAGGTCTAGATAGCCGTCGCTTGTGAAGGGGATATAGTCAAGCTTGTGTGCTTTGAGTCTTGCGACAAGCTGCCACGGAACAATGTTGCTGTGATGCTCCATCATCGTCAACACAATCTTGCTTTTTGGAGCAAGTTTGTTTAGCCCTAGGCTGTATGCGACAAGGTTTAACGCTTCAGTCGTGTTCCTGACAAACACTATCTCACGTGGGCTGCGTGCGTTTATGAACTCGGCCACTTTCCGCCTGGCTTTCTCATACTCTTCGGTAGCTTCCACGCTCAATCCGTAAATCCCCCTGTGGACGTTTGCGTTTTGAGACATGTAAAATCGTTCGACAGCCTCTATCACCTGCCGCGGCTTCTGGCTTGTCGCCGTACTGTCCAGATAAACAAGTGTCTTCTCCTGCTCAAATATTGGAAAATCTTCCTTGACTTTGTAGGGGTTGATGGGAAGGGCCTTCACCATGACTTCATTCCTGCTCGGCGGTATATAGCTTCTGCAGCTCATCCAACATTTTTGAAAGATACAACGTGTTCAGCCTGTATCTGCCGTGACCTATGTAAACGATATAGGGGTTAGCGGCCAGAAGCTGTTCAAGCTGGTCGCCACGGAGCCCTGTCAACGACGTCAATTCACCTAACGTGAAACTGCTTTCAGAAACACGACCCATCATCTTAGCCGCAACTCTACCAATCATATACACCAACAATCTCACCATGCCCTGTGGATAAACTCTCTTTAACAAAGCCGTTCCATTATCTGCTATCATAAAAAACTCTTTTAACCTGGTTGCTACTTTACTCAACTCCGCTTTTCTCATCATAAAGTAGCAGCTCAAGACCAGCTTCAGAGTTTTCCATCGCGGCTCACTGCTTAGCCGCCATCGACCTTTCGACGCTGTCTAATATTTCCTGGAGCTTGGCCAGCTGAACGGTGTATCCTCCCCTTTCTACTGCAAAAACCAGATACTGGTCTTTGAGCTCTTTAAGACGTGCGGCGACTGTGAAGTATTCGGCACCTATCGCAGCTGAGATTTCCTCTATGCTGGCTAAATCGCTTTCGACCAGACCCAACTCTCTGGCGATTCTTTTACCCGTAAGGTAGAGCAGTATCTGCGAACGTATGGGCAGTCTGTCTTTCTGCACCATGAAGACTACTTTCCCATCGCGCGTAAGTCTTTGAAACGTTTCGTCTTGTCAACAAGGGCTGCCGACA